>CAJPRR010000160.1 GCA_905373085.1 uncultured Selenomonas sp. | reverse complement strand
CCCCCATCCGCACGTTTGCACTGTCCGTGCCGCTTTGCGCGGCGGCTGAACGTATGCCCTCAAAGGCTGCGCCAACGTGCCTCCTGCCTCGTCACCTTATATGCTCCTCCTCATATCTTGCGATACTTTCGCGCCGTTCGGCGTACTTGCCGCCGAGCGGTTCATAGGAGAGCCACGTCTTTGCAATCTCCCATGCCATACCGTTCGCTATGACGCGCTGCCCCATGCAGAGAATGTTCGCGTCGTTGTGCGTGCGTATCATGCGTGCCGTGAAAAGATCGTGCGCGATGACGGCGCGTGCGCCCTTGACCTTGTTCGCCATGATGCACATTGCCGCGCCCGTGCCGCAGACGAGAATGCCGAGCCTCCCTTCATCTTTTGCCACTTCCTCCGCCACCTTTTGCGCGTAAGGCTGCGTGTTGCAGGACTCCTCGTCATACGTGCCCGCATCCTCGACGCAAAAGCCCGCTTCCGTCAACTGCTGCAGCAAGAACCGCTTCATGGGATAGCCCGCATGATCTGCACCTATGACGATCGTTTTCTTCATAAAAAGTAACCTCCCTCGAGCCGGCTGTTGACTCCTCCTTAATTCATTCGCAGTTATTTCCGAATTCCCTGCCGCGAAATTAAATATTGCATTTTCCCCCCATCCATGCTAAGATACTACAGTATGATTTCCTTCAAGGGAGGTGAGACATTTGCCGAATATCAAAGCATCCATCCGTAGCGTCAAGAAGGACGAAAAGCGCCGTGCCAAGAATGCCGCGGAAAAGTCCCGCGTTCGCACGGCTTCCCGCCACGTGCTCGACGCCGTCGAGGCAGGAAACGCTGATGAAGCGAAATCCTTCCTGAAGGCTGCCTGCAAGACGATCGATCAGGCTGCAGCGAACCATGTGTTCCACAAGAACTGCGCCGCCCGCAAGAAGTCGCGTCTTGCCCGCAAGGTCAACGCCATGGCATAGACTCACCAGCGACACGATAGAATCCCATCTCCATAAGCAACGCCCTCTTGCATTGCTTATGGAGATGGGATTTTTCTATGCCGAGACGCTTCTCGAAAGAGCGCTGCGCCCCCATCTCTGCCGCTCAATCCGCCGCCGCTCGAAAGACCGCCTCGACGTGCCTCCTGCACTCTTCATAGCTCTCGCCCGGCTTCGCCTCATAAAGTTTCGCGCCCTCGACGAACATCGAGGGCACATAGTAATAATCCCCGGCAAAGGGCTGCGCCTTTTCCCGTTCGCGGGTTTCTTCGATCCACTCGACGGGAACTTCCCCGTAGGCCGAATGCGCCTTTTCCAACTCGTCCATTGCCCGTGCCGCATTGCGGCAATACGGGCAGCCTTCCATATAGAGCACCGTAATCTTTTTCAATCGAATGACCGCCTTTCCTTAAAGAACCTTCTCATACGACAGAAAATTCTATGACGAAGCGACTCGCCTTTTCTATATTATATCTTCTATAATATGTCCATTCTTCTGCATTTGCAAAAATGACCTGCCAATAGAAAATCCCACCAAAATACCCAGAGCAAAACCGACCTTTCCACAAGGATTTTTTCTCCATGCAATAGAATTAAAGCAACGACACGCTTGTACACTTGTACATTTGTACAGTCGTGACAGCCGCGCATTTGCACGACAGCAAAGGGAGGCGAACAGGCATGATAAAGATTCTTCTCGTTGACGATCAACAGATATTGCTCGATGGCATCGCAGAGATTTTCTCCGTTCAGCCTGACATCGAGGTCGTTGGCACATGCACCCTTTCAGAGCTTGCAGAGGAAGCGTGCTGGCGGCTGCGCCCTGACCTCGTCCTCATGGATATCTGCATGGAAGGGCGCACGAGCGGCATACAGATCTGCGAGCGGCTCAAGAAGCGCTTTCCAAGGATTCGCGTCGTACTCATGACAGGCATGCAGGAAATCGCCTTTCTCGACTGGGCGAAGGCTGCCGGCGCCGACAGCTTCATCTACAAGGAGGCGTCGGGCGAGGATTTCGCCGCCTGCATCCGTAAGACCATGGACGGCACGCATGTCTATCCCGCAGCGCTCGGCGCTCCGTCCTTCGGCATCATAGGCGGGAAGCTCACGGAGCGCGAACTCGAAATCCTGCAGCTCGTCTGCCGCAACCGCAGCTACGAGGAAATCGCCCAGGCGCTCGGCATCAAGAAGCGTACGGTGCATTTCCATGTAAGCAATATGCTGGAAAAGACCGGCTACAAGAGCCTCATCGGTCTCGCCGTAGAGGCGGCCGAAAAGGGCTATGCGGGCATTGAAGCGCAGGCTGAGGAAGAATAAAAATTTTTCCGCCCTGTTATTTGCTACAATCAAAACGAGAAATGGATACCTTCCCTCGCAAAGGACGCCGCGTCAATACGCTTTTGCGGCTCATGCGAAAGGCTCTGCCCCAAAAAGCGTGCGCCCGCATGCTCGATCTCAAAGAACGCCGCCATGGGAAAGTCACTCTTGTAAACACTGAAGGTGCGTATGAGTCCCCACGTGGCAGGACTCTCGAACGTCGAGGAGAACTCTCCCGTGCGCTCGCCGTAATAGGGCCGGCTCAGCCAGCGCTCAAACTGCTCCGCCGTCAAAAAGAAGCAGCCCGAATGCGGATTGCGCGCCTTGACGAAGCACACCTCGCCGCCGGGCATGGAAGCCGTCAAGACGGGGCGCGCAGCGAAGTCAATGTACTTCTGCGCAAACGACAACCTCTCCACAAGCTCGCTGCCCGCCTCGAAGCCGTCCGTCTCCACATACCCTTTGGGGAATACGCAGCGCTTGTTGTACTCGAAGCGATGCGGCAAAAGCACGGCTTCCGCACCGAAGAGCGCGTCGAACCATGCGAGCTTTTGGAAGAACAGCGGATCGTGCACGACGAGGTCATCCTCCATGTAGCAGTAGTAGTCGTATTCGCCGCGTCTCTCCTTGAGTACATCTTGACAGGTGAACCCCAGGAGCTTCGGATCGACATCGGGAAAATCCCTCCGCTCGTACATGCCCTGCGGCAAGCCAAGCCGATCGAGCGCATGACGCTCGCCCGCCGTCGAGAGCACGATATCGACCTTGGCATGAAGCGCCTCGTTTGCCGCATAGTAGTTCGCCAGTGAGCGTGCAATCGGCCTGCCCGCCTGCAGATCGTCATCCGTGAAGCGCGAGCCGTCCGCATTCTGCAGATCGTAGCGGCAATATGCCTGCGGACTTTCAAACAGGGTTTTCAGATGAACGATGAGTTTCCGAAGATTCCCTGTCTTGCGCTCAGGGTCGCCGTTCGAAGCATAGATGCCTTGTGGGTCATGTGCATAGTAATGCGGTATTGTCACGAGTATCTTCATTGCTTCCTCCTAAGCGCGCAAGACGAAGTACGCGATCTCGGGCGGGCAGCCAAGGCGGTACGGGAACCAGCTGCCGTTGCCCGAATGGACGTAGCCCGTCGTCTTCCCCTTCTCGACGATGCCGCGCGTGTACTTGAACACAGGAAAGAGCGGCAGGCCGAAGACGCCGAACTGCGAGCCGTGCGTGTGCCCCGTGAGCACGAGGCGCACGCCGTACTCGGCGCCGTCGTCGATGAACTCGGGATGGTGCGCGAGCAGGACAGTCACGGCATCTGCGGGAATCGCTTCGAGCGCCGCCTTCGCATACGCCGCCTTCTCGCGCTGGAACGCCTCGGCGTCAAGCCTCTTTTCATACTCCGACATCGGGTAGTCGACGCCCGCGAAGTAAAGCGGCTGCGCTCCCTGCCGCACGCACTGCGCCTCGTTTTTCAAAAAGTGAATCTTCGATGTCGCCAGCGCTTCTTCTACGAGCGCGATGCCGCGTATATGCTCATGATTGCCGTGGCAGTACCATATACCGTCGGGAAAGGCGGCGGCAAAGCCGTCGATCAGCTGCACGGCTTCTGCCGTCCATGCAGGATGGTCGAAGATGTCGCCCGTCAGCAAGAGAGCGTCGGGAGAAGCGTCGGTGACCCGCTGCAAGAGGCTCTTCAGCCGCTCAAGCGAGAAGAACATGCCCAGATGCACGTCGCTGAGCTGAGCGACCGTATAGCCTGCGAGCGCCGGCGCTGCAACCGGGATGTCGTAGCGGCGCTCGACCGTCTCGTTCCTCTCGTAGAGATTACCGTAGAGCGCCGTGCCGAGCGCCGCCGCAGGGTAAACGCCCGCCGCCCGCAAGACCCTGCGTCGCCCCGCATCCTCGGGCACGGCGAGCGTCCTGCGATAGACGGCGCGAAGGGCGACGGCCGCTGACACGAAGAGGAACAGGAACATCAGCGTGAGAAAGAAGACAGAGCCCAGAGAAATCGTCGCACCGTCCGAAAGAAGCGCCGCAAGAGGATTGCGCCGCGCGAAGAAGGACGCCGCCGCGACGGCGAACACGACGCCGACCAGTACGCGGCAAATAAACAGCGCTCGCCCGCCGAGGAGATAGCGCAGCGCCCAGAGCGCCGCCACGGTGAACGCCGCCAAAGCGGTGACCAAGAGGATGAGAAAAGAGATCAACCTGCACCTCCAAAAATCAAATAAACAGCACCGCAGATATTATAGCACAGATGTATGGAGAAACATACTCATATACGACTTTCTCTTGAATGAATCCATTTTTCCTGTATAATGATAGAAGTGAAAGTATATTCTTCCAAGAAAAGGAGATGCTGCCATGAACGCCGACCCCAAGAGTCTCGAACTCGCGACGCGCGAGAAGATCGAC
>CAJPRR010000159.1 GCA_905373085.1 uncultured Selenomonas sp. | reverse complement strand
CAGCTCTTTCGCCGAACCGCCCTGCGCCCGCTTCCGACGCTTGCCGCGCTTAGCCATGCGCTTCCTCCCCATTTACGAAGAGCGCCTTGCAGTACATCTCCTTCTTGTCGTGCAGCAGGGAGAACGCCTCCTCGTATTTCTCGAAAGGGAAGGCATGCGTCACAAGCGCCTCAGCGTCGACCGCATGGCTGCGCATCGCGTTCATCGCATCGAGCCACTCGGCAGGACGCGTGTTGAGGCTGCTCTTCCACGCGCCGTGCAGCTCGACCTCCTTCTGCAGCAAGAGATCGTACATGAGTCCCGTCACCTCAAGGCTCTTCTCGGGCCTTCCCATGACGACGACGCGCCCGCCGCGCTTGATTGAAAGCAACGCCGTCTCCAGTGCGCCGCCCTCGCCCAGACCCTCGATGCACGCATCCGCGCCGCGCCCGCCCGTCAGGCGCATGACGTAGTTGTAGACGTCCGTGCCCTCGATGTCGACCGACTGCAAGAAGCCCAAGGAGCGTGCAAAAGCCGCCTTCTCCATCGTACGCGCCACGAGCACGATGTTCCGGACGTCCGCCTCGCGCGCCCAGCTCGCCAGAGCCAAGCCGATCGAGCCGAGTCCGAAGACCACGAGCGTCGAGCCTGGCCCTACGCCCGTCTTGCGGAAGGCGTGCAGCGCTACCGCCGCAGGCCCCGTCAGAGCCGCCGCACGGAAGCTCACGTCGGGCGGCAAAAACACGAGGTTCTGCTTCTTCACCGCCACGAACTCGGCCATGCCGCCCGCACGCCCCGCACCGTAAAGCTGCATCTCGCCGCAGTCGCGCGGCCTCCCGTCGAGGCACGCCATGCAGCGGCCGCAGAAAAGCATCGGGTACGCCGCCGCCGCACGGCCGACGAGAGCGACGTCATCCGCCTCGACGATGCGCCCCGCAAACTCATGCCCGAGGATCTGCGGCGCATTGCCCTCCGATGCGCCCGTCTCGTAAACGCTCTTGACGTCGGACCGGCTGATGCCCGACGCCTTGACCTCAAGCAGCACCTCGTCCTTCGTGCGCACGGGACGCTCCACTTCCTCCAGTCGCAGATCACGCGCCCCGTACAGCCGCAATGCCTTCATCCATGCCACATCCCTTCCATCTCCCGGCGCCGCACCTTCTCGCTCAGCCAAGCCGCCAGCTCCTCGGACGCCATATTGCCCGCCCATCTTTTCCTATTTCTTGCACTCGTCATTGGTCTGCCCATGGCACACCCCTCCTCGCGCCTCAAAAATGCATTCTTTCCTCGCCCTATAGTATATCACACTTTGCTGCTCGCGCCTACTTTCGCTTTTCTAGGAATAGCCGCGCATCATCTGTAATTCCCTAGATAAAAAGTCTTGCTTTTTCCTTTCTTTTCTTTTATAATACAGATATACGACGAATTCATCGCTCCAAACGAAAGGATGTGCAGCCTCATGGCGATCACACTCGGAAACAACCTCATCCAGCACTCGACACTGAACCGCATCAATCATACATCAAACAACCTCGCGCGTCAGATCGCGACCGGCACGAAGCACCCGTCCGCCGTCTTAGGACCTTCCGCCTATGCCATCGACATGCGCATGAACGCGAACATCGCCGCCATCAGCCAGTCGGACGCCAATTCGCAGCGCACGAACGCCATGCTCAGGACGGCGGAAGGCGGCGTAAGCTCGTCCGTCGAAGTGCTCGGCCAGCTTCAGCAGACGCTTTTGAACGCCGCCAACGGCACGAACAGCGACTCCGACCGCCGCGACCTCGGCAAGATGGTCGATCAGGCGATCGCTGCGCTCAATGACAACGCCGGCATCCAGTACAACGGCATGAACCTCCTCGACGGCTCGAAGTCCGCGAACGTCGCCTCCCTCGACGGCTCGACGAGCATCACGAACCTCGGCGACATGCGCTCTTCCGCGCTCGGCCTGACGGACGCGAACGGCAAGTCCACGCTGAACCTCGGCACGGACGCCGGCATCGCCGACGCCCTCGACAAGGTCACGACGGCCTTGAACAAGACGCTCGACCAGGCGACGACCATCGGCGCGGCGCAGCAGCGCCTCAACTACCAGTCGGCGAACTTCGTCACGCAGGAAGAAAACCTCATGGCCGCCTCGACGACGAGCAACGGCACCGACATGGCGAAGGCCGCGAGCGAATTCAAGGCGAGCGACACGCAGCAAAAGCTCTTCCTCTTCGCGCAGAAAGCGCAGATGGGCACGATGGCGTCCCACTACGCCGCTTTGACTCTGCTTCGCTGATATAGACGGCAAGAAAAATCCGGCCTCGCGGCCGGATTTTTTCTTGCCTGTTTGCCCGATCCGCCCTCACGACTCGGAGAGCTTCTCATCCGTCAAATTTCGCTGCGAACTGCCCTCCTTGCTTTTCCTTGCCGGATATGATACCATCACGTCAAAGCACCGCAATTGCCATAAAAAGGAGCAATCCTCATGAAGAAGACCGAAGTTCCGGCATCGCCTCGCGACGCCAGGCATTTTTACTGGAAGCTCTTTTCCTCCACCTTCGTCATCAGCGCCGTCACCATCGGCGGCGGTTTCGTCATCATCCCGCTCTTAAAGGCGAAATACGTCGACGAATACGGCTGGATCGATGACAAGGAGGCGCTCGACATGGTCGCCATCGCGCAGTCCATGCCGGGCATCGTCGCTGTCAATGCCTGCATCATCCTCGGCTACCGCATGGCGGGACTCGCAGGCTCTCTGACAGCACTTCTCGCAACGGTGCTGCCGCCCCTCATCACGCTTTCTGTCATCGCTCGCTGCTACGACGCTTTTGCCAGCAATCCGACGGTGCAGCTCGCCTTGAAAGGAATGCAATGCGGCGCGACGGCTCTCATCCTGAAGGTCGCCATCGACCTCTTCGTCAAGCAGATGAAGACGCGCCTCCTGCTGCCCATGGCGATCGTCCTCGCGACCTTCATCGCCAACGTGTTCTTCGACGTCAACATCATGCTGCTCGTCATCATCGACGGCGTCATCGGCCTCGTCCTCATGCAGGACAGGAAATTCGGCTGAGGGGGCGCGATCATGATATATCTTCAGCTCTTCTTCGAGTTTGCCAAAGTCAGCATCTTCTGTGTCGGCGGCGGCTACGCTTCCATGCCGCTCATCCAAGCCGCCGTCGTCGATGAGCGCGGCTGGCTGACACTCGCGCAGTTCATCGACATCTTCACGATCTCACAGATGACGCCCGGTCCCATCGGCATCAACGCCGCAACCTTCGCAGGCATGACGGTCGCGGGCACTTGGGGCGCTGTCGCGGCGACAGCGGGCTTCGCCTTCCCGTCGCTGATCCTCGGCATCGTGCTCGCCAAACTCTTCTTCAAATATGGCGACATCGGCTCGATTCGCGGCATCTTGAACGGCCTGCGCCCCGCCGTCATCGCTCTCATCTGCGGTGCGGCAATCGACTTCATCCTGCTCGCCGTCTGGAACACGGAGAGCCTTCCTGTAAGCTTTGATGCGACCGAATGGAGCAGCATCGTCATCATCGTCTTCGCCCTGATCGCCATGCACTACAAATATGGCGTCATCACGATCCTCGCCGCCTCCGGCGTGCTTGGCGTGCTCTTCGGCGTGTTGAAAAGCGGCGGCATGTGAAACGAATGAAAAGGAGCATCGGCATGAGTCTTCCTCGTGCCGATGCTCCTTTTTATGCTTTTTTCTTCTGCGCGATGCGTCTCAGCCCTTCTTCTCCGCCGCGCCGTCTGCCCACAGATGCTTCATGATGTCCGGATAGACAGCTTCCAGATGACCTTGGATCTGGTTCACCAAGGCGACGATCAGCGACGGGTCGAACTGCTCTACGCCCGACGGGATGCAGCAGGTCAGCAGGAGATTGCCCGCTTCGTCGCTGTTGTACTTCAGCATGCGGTACTCGTTGTTCAGTCCGTCCAAGTATGACGTGACGGCCGGCTTCTTCTCCGCCGTGACGATGCGTGCGGCGATTTCGATCTGAATCAACGTGTAGACGCTGTCGTCGACGAGGATCATGAAGGGCAGATCCTGGCCTCTGAGCGGCAGATTGCTGCGGAAGACATGCGAATGGACGGCATCCTCCGCCTTGTGCATCTCAATGCCCGAAATCTTCTCCTGCACCAAATAGGCTTGGAGCTTTGCAGCTTTTTCCTTCGCGACCATGCTTTCCGTCGCTGCTTCCTTCTTCACATCTTTCTTTTCTTCTGCCTTTTTCTCACTCATGCAAGTTCCTCCCTAACCAAAAACCAATGTTTGCAGGTACGGCAGCGGGCGCAAAATGTCCCGCTGCCTGCCTGTTCTTTATCTCTCTTCTGCTTCTCTAGAAGCTCCAGCGAAGTCCTGCGTCGACGCGCCAATCGGTCTTGATGTCGCCGCCGAAGGTCTTCTCAAACGTGCCGTAGAGGCTCGTCCTATCGTTGAGCTTCGTCGTGCCGCCGAGCTGGATGCCAACCCAAGTGTCCTTGCCTCTCTGCGTCGTGCTCTTCGGCGTAAAGCCATCGGAGTAGTCCGTCGAGAGGTCGCCCGCAAATTCGTGGTAGAGCGACGCCTTCAGGAACCATGTGCCACGCTCCGTCTCCTGGCCGAAGCCGACGCCGAGACGGCTGACGAAGCTGTTCATCGCGCCCTGGCGCACATGCATCTTCTGTCCGACATAGTCCGTATCGCCCGTGTAGTTGACGCCGTTCAGGTGGCTGTAGATCAGCTCGATCTGCGGCTCGATGAAGCTGCCGCCCTTCAGGCTGATGCGCCTGCCGTACTCTGCCGAGAGCGAGCCGCCCCACGTGTGGAAGTC
>CAJPRR010000158.1 GCA_905373085.1 uncultured Selenomonas sp. | reverse complement strand
GCGTGCTGACGAATCTTGAGAGCAAGGGACTCCTTTTGACGACAACACGCTTCAATCGTCCTGCCGATCGGACGAAATCCTATGCCATAAACGAGGATATGCTCTTGGTTTATAATGAGCGTTATATGGCGGCGAGACAGCTCCGTCGGAAAAAGGTCGCTGCCGAAAAAAACGCAGTACATGACTTTCTATCTGAAGAAAGCTCTTCGGAGCGAAAAAGTCAAAGTGTCCCGACCATCGTGCCAAATTGGCACGATGCAGAAAATCAAGGCTCAGAGGAATTTATCAAGGAAAAAAGTCAAAGCGTCCTGACCAATGTGCCAAAATGGCACGATGGAAAGTGCCATTTTGGCACATTGGATGAAGAGGTCGTAAATCCAGATGCCGCAAGGCTTCAAGGCATCTCCTCGCGCGTGCGCGTAACACAGACTACAACACAGACTAACTTGAAAACAACAGAAACAAAACAAACAGAAGAGGCTATAGCTGATGAATGGGAGGCGGAAGGCGGCACTTCATCAGCAGTTGCCTCAAAACGAACGACAGAGGCGGAGTCTGTCTCACAGGATGCTGTTGTTTCCGAGGATTTTTGTGTTTCTGTTTTAGCACAATGCGATGAGCTTGGTATTGAGCACGCATCGGCGCAGAAATTTGTGCGCGTGTACGGTTCAGAAGTCGTATGCCAAAAGCTGAAACTTCTTCGAAAAGCTCGCAGGACGCAGCGCATACAGAATCCTTCGGGCTGGCTTTGCACTGCTTTGGCGCAGGATTTTTCCCCGCCGCAGCGTGAGATCGAAGAGGAGTTGCGACGCAAGAACAGGCAACGGCGCAGCGCAGAACGGCGACAAGAAAGAGCGCGATGGAACGATGAAAATGACGAAAGGACAGAGCCTGCGAAGTCCATTGACGAGATGATTGCCGAAACCACAGGCGACGATCCGGATTCTGTGCGTTGGCGGGCGATGCTCATACGCAGCAAAGAAACACAGGAGCGACTCCGACAAGAAAAAGCATCCGCACAGGGTGACAATCGGGCATCACCTGGAGGAGGTTGACCATGCAGATAATCAAGCATCCTGATCTCGGTCGCGAGCTTGCCCAAGAAACATTGCGCCGTACGTTCAGCAAGCATAGGCTGCCGCTCACCATGGAGGAGCTGGCATCGCTTTGCGCACGAGAAACGCGTCCACGCATCCTTTCGGGTTATCTGCGCTGGCAGCGAGAGGAAATCAACTGTATCTTGGCGCAAGTTCTTCTCGCCAATGTCGAACCGCTTGTGGCAGAGTTCCTGCACCGCCACTATGGCGAGGAACGCAGCATCCGCTATCTGTCTTTGCGCCTTCCTGCATCAGAGAGGCAGCTCTACTCTTTGCATGAGCGCTTTTTGAAGCGGCTGTCCGCGCTCCTCTTTTATCGGCCAAGCATGGCAGAGGCATATTTCCCATTGGTCATCATCAATTTGCTTGCCGTACTTGACGTGCGACTTGGCACTTTTGCTTTGCGTGCGGAAATTCCTGTCGCTGAGGACTGGCTTTCGACGCTTTACGATGCGCGTCGCCGTGCTCGTGCACTCCTCTGCTTCATGGAATCCTTTCGAGGCCAAGAAACGGGAGATACATACCACCGCATCGTGTGTCGCAAGCTGGCAGCACCTTTCATTACCGTCGAGGAACTTGCAGCCTGTGTTCAAGAGACTTCGGCAAGTTCCGTGCATGTGTACCTGCGCCAATATCAAGGGCAGGTGGCCGACATCTTGGGCGAATCGGTGCCTGAATCTTGAGCAGCTGTAAAAATGTGCAGTTTTTTAATTCTGCAAGGGTTTATGCTTGATAACAGAGATTCTTGAGGGATGCGAGGCGATGCAGATGGAAAAAAAGCAGCGATTTCCGCGACCGAGGGAGCGGCCAGGACTGTGGCTCATGCTGACGCTTGTGATTGTCATTGTGAGCGCACAAGCATTGGGCTGGGAAATGAAAATGGACAGATTCGTATGGAATAGCACGGCGAGTTTGCCGCGGGGTTTGTATATCAAAATTCCGAAACAGCCGGAAAGAGGAGACATCGTGGTATTCAAACCAACGGAGCTTGAGCGCCGCTACGCTGTAGCGCGTGGGTATCTGCCTCGGCCGAGTGCCAGCTTTTTGAAGCGCATAGGCGCGATGACGGGCGATACATACCGCGTGTCGCATGACGGCACTTTCACAATCAACGGAGCATACGTCGGCTTCGTACAGGAGCGCGACAGCAAGGATCGCCCCTTGCCGCAGTTGGTGCGGGATTGCGATTTTGTCGTACCGCAAGGCGAATTCCTGCCCATCACGACGGTTACGAAGAGCTTCGATGGACGCTATACGGGAACTGTACCGCTCGAAAATATTGAGTCGGTGGTCATCCCGCTTTTGACGTCTTGGTGAGGTGAGCGGCGATGCAGGAGCAAATGCGTGTGAAATCGTGGCAGTGCGTCGGCTGTGCTGACTATCAAGGCAGGCTTGTTCCCCTCGTACATCAAACGCTCGCGGCGCTTGGCGGCAACAGTGCGTATGCAGAATATGCCATCGCCGAAGCAGTAAGAAGGCTTGCCGGCGGCAAAACCGTAGCGATTTCCATTCGGTTCTATATCGTTTCCGGCGACCTGCGCGTCGTTTTGCGAGCGGAGGAAGGAATCTTTCCCGTGCATGAACTGCAGCATCAAATTCATATCGTGCGCAGGACGTTCCATTCGCTTTCGTGGCAGAAATGGATGGAAAAAACAGGTGGATGCAAGCTTTTGAGCATCCTCACACCTGTACAAAACGCATGCTTTTCTCTAAACGGCAAGAAAATCGTGCTGTTCTTTCGCTATCCTTTCAGCAAGAACGCGCTCTCTTATTCACTGGGGGAACTTCTGGAAAAACTTTTTTGGGAAAAAGAAGATGTTATCTTTCAAGATGGGAGGAAATCATGAACATCATGCCCTATCGGGATGAGAAAGACAAGCGGCAAGCCTTTATTTATGGCTCTGCCATCGGAGGTCTTGTCGGCTTCGGCATCGCATCGTTTTTGCTTGCGGCAGGAGGTGTAATCCTCTATCCGAAATTTGCCGCGCAAGCGAGGAATGTGCCGGAGGCAGCCACAGCACCGTATGACGTTGCAGGAAGCCCGGTCTTTTGGAAAGAGAATTTCTTGCCGAAACCGACGCTTGCTGCACAGACACAACCTGCTGCGCCGCAAGGCGGCGTCGTGCAGGCGCGGCAGATCAGCGGACAAAGTGCAGGCATAGGCGGTCCGGTCGCTCCTGCGAGCATTCCGCTTCCTGCTGTTCCCGTTGCGCCGAGTTTCCCTGCTGTACAAACAACGCCTGCCGTTGCTGCACCCGTGCAGCCCGTCGTACAGGCTACGACATCCGCAACGGAGGAGACGACGCATCCAAAATCGACAGAAACAGTCGTCGCGCAAGGCGCCAACTATCAAGATGGACGCATTGCTTTTATCGGGGGCACGGACGTCCCTATCCAGTCGAATGAGAATGGAACACGCTAAAGGAGAAATTTATGGCAATCAATCTATTCAAACAGCCTGAGAAATTCTCGGACACCAGCAATCTTAGAAGTCCTGCCACTCCGGCAGAGAGGGCGCGTGAAGCCATGGACAGGCGCATCGGTGACGTTGTTGTGCAAAGCTATAATTGGCGGCGAATCGCCCTCGGGCTTTTGGTTGCCTGCATCGTCCTTTCCATTGGCTTCACCGTGCAATCCTTGAAATCTCGTGTCGTTCCCTATGTCGTGACCGTCGACAAGTCTACGGGAGAGGTTGAAAAGGCGGGAGCTTTCGTATCGCAAGATTACACGCCGCAGGAAGCAGAGACGCGCTACTTCATTGGCCAATTCATTCAAAACGCAAGAAACATTCAGCTCGATCCCGTTCAGCAGGAGAAAATGCAGAAAAAAGCCTTCGCTTTTCTCACACAGGCGGCAGGACAGAAGTATGCGGCTATCCAGCAGAATGAACATTTTGCCGAACGCTATGCGAACTATACCGTCCAAACGAAGATCAGCAGCATTGAAAAAATTCCTGACACCGATTCCTATCATGTGTCGTGGACGGAAGAAGAGTTCCAGATTGCGACGGGCAAGCAGGAAACCAAGAATTATCAGGCAGTGTTTTCCGTGACTGTCATTCCACCAAAGGATGACAAGACGCTGCTCATCAATCCGCTCGGACTCTACATATCCGATCTGAACTTCTCGGCGGAAATAGGCTCAAAGGCAGCCAAAAACCAGCAGCAATCCCAAAGTGCAGCACCGGCAGCAGAACCGCAGACGGCATCGCAGACTGCGCATGGAAATCCATAAGGAGCGTGCCTGTCGTCCAATCGTATTTTAATACTAGGTGTCCAATTTGGACACCTGAACAAATGATAAAGATATTCATGTTTTAAGGAGGATTCCCATGACAAACAAAACCGTGAAAAAGCGTCTTGTGACAGCCATCATGCTCGGCCTTTTGGCGGCCGGAACGGGAAGTATGCAGAGTACGGCTCTCGCTGCGACTTCTGCAGAGGACGCAGCTGCGGAAGGCGCGGCAAGAACGATTCCGTCGGCGGAGGAAACCTTGGCGAAATTCCACCAAGAGCGCCTCGCAAGGGATGCGGAAGATACGCCGGTGGAGAGCGCACAGACGAAGGCGCCGTCACGCACAGAACGGCTGCGTGCTGTTGCTTCTGAGGTGGATGACCTGCGTTCCGATATTCAGTCCGTGAACCTCACGCAGACGCAGATTCTGAACATCCTCGATCGTTTGGAAAACCGTTTGCATGAACTCG
>CAJPRR010000157.1 GCA_905373085.1 uncultured Selenomonas sp. | reverse complement strand
TGGCAAACTACACGCACAAACGTCCACTTCGCGGACATTGTGCGCTGCCCTTACAGAAGCCTAGCCAATCGGGCTGCGCCTTCGGCTTGCCCTCTTGAGGCTTCATGGCAAACGAGATCAGCATTAAAGCACACGAAAAGGGGCTGTGGACGAAAGGCTTTCGCATTTTGTCCACAGCCTCTTTTCTGTACCCGTACTGCGAGCATGGTCTAGCGCCAGGCTCGTCGCCGCCGTCCCTCTCATCAAGCCGTCCGCTGATGGAACCGGCAATCACGCCAGCCATGATGGAGAGAAGAAACGCACAAAGAAAAGGAGCGATACCATGGACTACAAAGCCGCTGCCGAATTTTGGATCGAAAAGGACAAGGATGCCGTCAAGATGCCGCCGGACGAACTGCGAAAGGAACTTGACGCCTTCCTCAAGGGCGAGAAGGTCTGCACGCTCGCCGTCGCCGACGGCGATTTCATCCGCTGCACGCCGCTGACGTACGCCTACCGCGACGGCAAATTCTACATTTTCTCCGAAGGCGGCTTGAAGTTTCGCGCTCTTGCCAAGAACAAGAACGTCGCCTTGGAAATCCATGCCGAGTATCACGGGCTGGGCAGCGCCAAGAGCGTGCAGGTGACGGGAGTCGCCGAGGTCATCGGCGCAGATGATGCGGAATTCACTCCACGTGCTGACGCTGCGGGCATGAACGGCGCAAGCCTTAAGAAGATGGGACTCGTCCTCATCGTCATCACGGCGCAAAGACTCGAATACCTTAACTCCGAGCTGCGGGGGCGCGGCTATTGCCCGCGCCAATGCCTGAATCCGGCATAGGCCGCTTCAAGGAAGCCCGCCAAGTTGTGTAATTTACACGTACAAACGTCCAATTTGTGGACATCGTGCGCCGCTCTTAACGAAAGTTACCCAATCCGTCTGCGCCCTTTGGGCTTGACTTCTTGGACTTTCACGCTAAAAAGCCGTCGGAAGCTCTCGCGAGAGTTTCCGGCGGCTTTTCCCATTCCAGTTCACTTCCCCGCCGGCATCAGGATGATCTGTACGGGCAGGTTCGACGCGCCCGGCGGCGACAGTTCGAAGCTCGGCTGCACGGAGCTGTGGTAACTGCCGAGGTCGGACAGCTCTGCGGCTACCTTCAAGCGATCCTTGCCTGTGAGGCGTGCAGCGCGGTCAGCGTCGCTGTCGGGCGGTATGGCGTCGCCAAAGAAGAGTCTGCCGCCTGGCGTTTCCAAGAGGCTTGAGCCGTGACCGAAGTCGACGCTCATCGCGCCCGCGTAGACGCCGCCCAACGGCGTCAGATAGTACTGCGTCGCCTCGCGTCCCGTCGTCGGGATCTGAATGCGGTAGAGCACGCCGTAGTTGCCGACGTTCGTCACCGTGCTGCCGTCCGTCGCGTCGACGCCCGTGCGGAAGACGTCCTGTCGATTGTCGCCGATCGGGATGTAGACGACGCCGTCCTTGTCGGGATTGTACGGCTTGCTGCTGATCACGCGGTTCATGCCCTGGAACGTGCCGCGCAGACGGTGCTCGTCCTTCGGCAGGACACGCGCGCGGGAGATGAATTTCAACGGATCGGCCGTCGCCGGATACATGAGGACGGAAACTTTGACTGGGCCGTCGGCGTGAAAATCGTAGACGCCGTAGACGAGCTGACCCGGCTCAAGCGCCGTGTGATTCATCTGCGGCTCCAAGAGCCGCTTCGCGCCGCGCTGCACATAGAGCATATCGTCGCGCTTCGTCCGGAAGTAGGCGAGCTGCGTGCCCTTGCCCACCTCCAGGTAGTCGCTGCTCGGTCGGCTCGCGCCGCCGCGCGTGACGCGGACGACGACGGAGGAATCCCCCTCGTTCTGCAGCACGACGGCGACCTTCTTGCGTACAGCCGTATTGTTCAGGTGATAGTAGAGGACGCGTGCATCGCCCGCGACAGTGTCCTCGTAGAGGATACCGTCTTCCGTGACGTATTCGGGGCTGTCGGAAAAGAGCAGGGTGCCGCCCGTGTCCTCAGTCTCGACCGCCCACTCGCGCATGGCACGCTGCGCCTCGTTGAAGCGCAGCGCACCGGGGATGCCGGTGCCGAAGTTCAGACGCACGCTGTACGGCTCCGCTTCCTGCTGCGCCCCTCGTCCCAAGAGTCGCGTTCCCTGCGGCTCATGCACGGCACGCGACTCGTCCGTCGTGACGCGTGTCGCGGAAGCCTCGTCCGCCTGGTGACGCGCCGCCCCCGCCGGAAGCTCCGTCACGCCCATGCTCGCGAGCGTCGCAAAAAAGCACGCCGCAATCCTTGCCTTCCATCGTTTCATCTTGTCGAAAACCCCTTTTTCCTCTGCCCACATAAGATGATTCCTCAAAACTTCCGCTTGACGAAGCAGCGCGAAACATTCGCCGCACGCCTAGCGCTGCAAGTGCTGGCTGATGCCGAAGATGCTGAAAAGCTCCGCCTTCAGGATGCGTAGGCGGAACTCCGCGAGGCCAAAGCGCGGGCGCGGGATGTTGACGCGCTGCAGGAACATCGGATCGGTCTGGAACGTATTGAAGCCCGCATCGCCCGTGACTGCCGTCAAATAGTTGCTGTCGCGCAGAAGAGCGGCGATCTCTTCATTGCAGCTGCCGTTCGGGTAGGAGAAACTGAACACCGTCTTGATGCCGTTCCACTCCAAGAGCAGCTTCGACAGGCGCACCTGATCCTCCTGCTCGGCACGGGACAGGCCGACGAGCGGCAGATGGTCGGCGGTGTGGCAGCCGATCTCGATGCCGCGCTGCTGCATGTCGCGCAGTTCGTCCCACGTCAGATAGCCCTTCTTGCCAATGAAGTTCGTGACCACGTAGACTTCGCCCTTCATGCCGCGCTCTTCAAGGAGCGGCAGCGCCTGCGTGTAGTTGTCCTCGTAGCCGTCATCGAATGTGACGATCACGGTTTTTTCGGGAAGGGTTCCCTTTCCCTTCGCCGCCTTGGAAAATTCCAGCATGGTGATCGTCTCGTAGCCCTCGGCCTTCAGGTAATCGAGCTGCGCGGCAAAATCCTCCGTCGGCACGTAGTAGCGTTCCACCAGCGCCCCCTCATCATCGTCCACGCGGTCGGCGATATGATGATACTCCAGGACGAGCACGCCCTGCGCCGGATGAAAATGCACGCAGGCGGCAAGCGAAAGGACGACGAGAAGAACGATTCCTGCCGCATACAGGATCATGCGCTTTGCCATCTCAGATCTCTCCTTCCTGTCCGTCCGCCAGCGCGACGAGCTTTCGCAGCCGGTGGTTGACGCCAGATTTTCCTATGCCCAAAAGCCCCGCAAGCTCCGCGAGCGTCGCCGTCGGGTGCTCAAGGCGCACCGCCGCCATCTCCCGGAGTCCCGCCGAAAGCTCCGCGACGGCGTCCGCCGCCTCCAAGGCGCGGATCGCCGCGATCTGTCTGCCCGCGGCGTCGACCGACTTCTGCACGTTCGCTGTCTCGCAGTTCACGAGGCGATTGACCTGGTTCTTGACTTCCTTCAAGTTGCGCGTGACCTCGAACGCCTCGGCCGCCTTCTCCGCACCAAGGAGCGAGAGGAAGTCGATGATGGCGTCGCTCTCTTTCAAGTAGACGACGTAGCTCTCCTTGCGGTCGGTAAGGCCCGCCGGATAGCCCATCGTACGAAGGAGCGAGAGCAGAAGTCCCGCAAAGGAATAGCTCTCGGTCACCAGTTCCAGATGATAGCCGGCCTCGGGGCGGCTGACGCTGCCGCCGCCCAAGAAGGCGCCGCGAAGGTACGCCCTGCGGCAGCACGATTTTTCAAGGAGCGCACTGTCCGTGCCCATGTTGAACGCCGAGCCTCGCATGAGCCCGAGACGTTCCATGAGGGCGGCAGCCTCGCGCGACGGCAGGACACGCACGCGGTAGCTGTTGTTCTTCTTCAGGCGGCGCGAGCGAATGACCGTCAGTTCCGTACGAACGCCCGCCGAACCTTTGAGGAGCATCAAGGCCTTGCGCGCGACCGCAGCGTTCTCCGTCGCAAACGCGAGTCCGACGCTGCGCTTCGCCCCGAGCGTCAGGACGGCGCCCATGCGCAGGAGCGCCGCCAGCTCCGCCGTGCGGCAGCACGCCTTGCGCCCGAGGGAACGCGCGAGATCGTTCTTCACCTCAGCCGAAAACGATGGCTGCGCCATAGGAGTCCCTCCTCACTTGCCGATGCCGGGATGCAGCTTGTACGCCATCTTCATCACGCTCTTCATGAGCTTTTCGGGATCGTGGTGCGCGACATCGTCGTCGTTCACGAGATCGGCCTTGACGACGCCGATGCCGAGCGCGTTGATCGCATCCTCGTCGATCGCCACGGGTTCGACGCCCTCCTTCTTCAAAAGCTGCGCCGTCCCGTGCGGCAGCGGCGTCGCGTTGACGAGCATGTAGTCGATCGCGCCCCTGCCCGCATGATCGAGAATCGCCTTCGCGTGCATGGCGGCCGTGTAGCCGTCCGTCTCACCCGGCTGCGTCAGCACGTTGCAGATGTAGATCTTCAAGGCGCGGCTCTTTTTCAAGGCCTCCGCCACGCCATCGACGAGGAGGTTCGGCATGATGCTCGTATAGAGACTGCCGGGGCCGAGGATCACGACGTCCGCTTCGCGGATCGCCGCAAGCGCCGACTCCACCGGCTCGACATGCTCGGGGAAGAGCTTGACGCGCCGGATGTGCTTGTGCGCCTCGGGGATGTGCGACTCGCCCTCGACGAGCGTGCCGTCCTCCATGACCGCATCGAGCCGCACGTGCGCCGTCGATGCCGGAAGCACGCGCCCCTTGACGGCGAGAACCTTCGACGACTTCTTCAGCGCCTCTTCCATGTCGCCCGTGACCTC
>CAJPRR010000156.1 GCA_905373085.1 uncultured Selenomonas sp. | reverse complement strand
CTAAGTCAAGGATAACCTTTTATATTTTACCATGAAGCCCCGAGAAGTCAAGCCGCAGGCGCAGACTGAGCGGCCAGGCTTCTGTAAGGGCGGCGCACAATGTCCACAATTTTTTTTCGTTTCGTGAACCGCGCTATGCTATAATATTGAAAAATACAGATTGTTTTAGGAGGAACTTCCTTGAAAAAGCGACTGCTGTGCCTCACCGTCCTCGCACTCTGCACCCTTTCCCTCTACCATGCTTTTCTGCGCTCCCCTTGCGGCGGCACACCTCTATCTGCCATGCGCGAAAAGACGGGTCGCATCGTGCTCGTGCCGCTCGACGGCAGACCGCCGTGCCGTCAGCTCGTGCTCGACGCTGCCGATGTCGCCGGCACGGAGGTCGACGTCCTTCCCTACGAGATGCAGGACTACTACACGATGCCGGGCGAAACGAAGGAAGCGCAGAAGTGGCTGCGCGAAAAACTCTGCGAAAGCGACGCCGCCATCATCTCCATCGACCAGCTTCTCTACGGCGGCCTGCTCGCGGCACGCGAAGCGGACAAATCGCCCGCCGAAATCGAAGCCTTCATCGCCTACCTGCGCGAACTGCACGCCGCGCACCCGGCCGTGCCCCTCTATGCCTTTTCCATCCTGCCGCGCATGATTCCGCCCGCGAGCATCGACGACTACTACGACAACAAGCGCCTCCTCGCCTACTCGCGTCTCGCCGACCGCTATGCGCTATGCGGCGATCCCGAGGACGCGGCAAAGATGCAGGAACTGGAAGAGAAAATCAACCCTGCAAGCCTCGCGCAGTACCTCGCGCTCTTCGAGAGAAACGAACGTCTCTCCCGCGCCCTCATCGAACTCGTCAAGGAAGGTACGCTGGAACGACTCCTCATCGGACAGGACGACGGCGAAAAGTACGGCATCCCCAACATCGAGAAGCGTCATCTGCAGGCGCTTCTTCTCGAAGAGCAGCTTCCAAAGGAAAAAGCCGCCATCGTCCACGGCGCCGACGAACTCGCGCTGACGCTTCTCGCCGCCGTCTCTGCCGCAAGAAACGGTCACCGTCCGCAGGTATTTCTCGATTGGAATGACGAGAAAACACCCGACGAAATCCTGCCCTTCATGGCGATTTCCCTGCGCGAAACGGCGCGGGAAAAAATTGCCGTTTTCGGCGGCGAATGCACGGCGTCCGCCGCGAGCGCCGACTTCGTGCTCTTCATCAGCGCAGGCTCGGAAGAAAACCTCTCCTCGCGCCAAAAGAGCGTCGAGCGCATCGAAAGGCACCTCGCCTCAGGCACGCCCGTCGCCCTCGTAGACCTCAGCCGCCACTTCGCCGCCGAGGAGACGCTGCTGCCGCTCCTCATCGAGCGCGGCGTGCCCATCGAAGGGCTTCGTTCCTACGCCGGCTGGAACACGGCGAGCAACTCCGTCGGCACGGCGCTCTCACAGGCGACGATTTTCGCCGCCGCGCGTGAAAAAGCCGCGACGCGAGATGAAGCCCTCGCGCTGCACGCCGCGAATCTCAAGCTGCTCAACAACCGTTTCTTGGAAGACTATTTCTATCTCAAGGACGTCATCACCCTCGTCAATACGAACCTCAAGAAAAACGGCACGAAAAACGTCTACGACCTCGACCTCGAGCGCGACTGCCTTGCGGCGACCGCGATGCTCAGAAAGGCGATGGGCGACCGCCTGCAGACCTTCAAGAGCACGAAAGCCTGCCGCCGTCCCTTCCGCGTCCATCTGCCCGGCGGCGAAAGCGCCGAACTCTCCATCTGCGACCTCCAAGCCGACATGAGTTTCCCGTGGCCGCGCACCTTCGAGATTTATCTGGAAACGACGCCCTTCATCGCCGTGCAGTAACGGTTCAAGAAAATATCCTGCAAACACAAAAAGCCGCCGAATCAACTCGGCGGCTTGTCTTTTCCAAATGGCGGAGTGGAGAGGATTCGAACCTCCGCTGCAGTTGCCCACACTAACGATTTAGCAAACCGTCCTCTTCAGCCTCTTGAGTACCACTCCGTATGCGATTGTTCCCGCAAGCTGCGAAACCACTGTCCGCAAGCTGGCGACATAAGATATGATAACAGACCCATGCCGCCTTGTCAACCGAAATTTTGCCTTTTTACTGCTGCAGCGAGGCATACGACCAATCATCGACGCCCAACATGCGGAGGGAAATCCTCATGCCGGCGGTCGTCGGATGCAGGGACAGCGCGAAGTATTTCTCCGTGCCGTGGTCGTTGATCTTGAAGATGCTGTCGAAGTGACTGCCGACGCCATAGAAGCTCAGAAACGTCATCGGATATGTGTTGAACGTGCCGTTTCTGAAGAAGGCGACGAGGTTGTTGTCGGCGTCGTACCAATGACCGTCCAAGTAATCATAAGCGCTGTCGGGCACCTGGAACCATTCCTTGTGGACGTTGACGCCGTTCATGTGCACCGTCGGGCGGAAGAACGGGTTGTTCTTCTCCTTGTCGTTTGCCGCCGCATTGGAATATTCGACGGGCACGTTGCGGAAGCCGTTCGGCTCCTGCACCTGCACGGCCGCAGCGAAGTTGCCGGGGCTGCCCGCCATCGTGATCATTTCCATGCGGAAGGTATTGAGCTTGCCGTCGCGCACGATGGCAAAGAGATTGCCGTTGTCGTCGTACCAGTTGCCCTCAAGGAGATCCAATTCGGAATATGCGTGCGCCTGCGGCGCCGCCCAGAAGAGCGAACACGCGAAAAGCGCTGCAGCAAGGAATTTTTTCATGTTTTCTGCCTCCTGATTTTGAAATCATTGCCTGTGTCAAATACTTTTATTCTTCATCAAGGCTTAAACTCCTGCTTCTTTGCCTAAACTACCCAATTTTTAAGAAACAAGTTTTCACTCAACAGAAGAAGCGGTCGATGCGGATCACGGGATGATAGGCGGGGTGACGCTCTTCGATCGCCCGTGCGAGGAAGAAGCGCACGTCTTCGTTCGTCATCTTGCATTCGGGCGCGACTTCGACGTCGAAGATGAGCTTCTTGCCGCCGCCCTTTGCCGTCGTCATGCGGAAGTCGTGGATGGACTCGCCCAGCTTGTTCTCGTGCATGATGGCCTCCACCTCTGCACGCGCATGCGCGGCCTCGGGATCGTCCGTGACGACGGGATCCATGTGGACGGTCACGATGATGTGATACTTCCTGCGCAGAAGCTCCTCGACGCCGTCG
Organism: uncultured Selenomonas sp.; assembly: GCA_905373085.1. Taxonomy (GTDB): domain Bacteria; phylum Bacillota; class Negativicutes; order Selenomonadales; family Selenomonadaceae; genus Selenomonas. Next base: position 1,641 of record CAJPRR010000156.1, on the reverse strand, counting down.
ATGATCTCATGGGCTTTGAGAAAATCCATCGAGGCGGGCACCTCGGCGTGCACGGAAGCGAAAGTGCGCCCCGGACCGTAATCGTGAATGATGATGTCATGCACGCCCGTGATCGCGCGGTGCTTGAGCACCGTCTTCTCGATTCCTTCGACGAGCGCGGGATCGGGCGGCTGCCCAAGGAGCGGCTGCAGCGTGTCGCGCGCCGCCTCCCAGCCGCTGTGCAGGATAAAGAGCGCGACGAGGACGCCCGCCCAGCCGTCGATGTCAACGCCCGTCGCATAATGAAGCGCGAGGCTGACGACGACGACGACGGTCGCGATGCAGTCGTTCAAACTGTCCGCCGCCGCCGCGCGAATCGCCGCCGAGTCGATGCGCTCGCCGATCGCCTTGTTGAAGCGGCCGAGCCAGAGCTGCAGCGCGATGGACGAAGCGAGTATGACGAGCAGCGAAACGCTCACCTCGGGCGGCTCTGGCGCGAGGATCTTCTCTATGGACGCCTCCAAAAGCTTGAAGCCGATCAGGAGGATCAGTCCCGCGATGCAGAAGCCCGCGACGTATTCGACCCTGCCGTGCCCGAAAGGATGCTCGGCGTCCGCCGGCTTCGCCGCGAGACGAAAGCCCAGGAGCGTCGCCACGGACGCCGCTGCATCGGCGAGATTGTGCACGGCGTCGGCAACGACGGAAACGGCGCCGCTCATGAGGCCGAGTGCAAGTTTGACGGCGCTGAGGAGGAAATTGACCGCGATGCCGACGCGCCCGCTCAAGTTTCCGTAGGCAAAGCGCACCTCGGGCAGCGCCGTCTTGTCATGGTTCTTAATGAAACGGCGGAAAAGAACTTCGTACATGCTGCTTCATGCCTGCGCGAGAAACGCGGCGTATCCTTTCTTCACTTCATAGACGTCGACCTTGCTCGTGACTTCCCACGGCGCATGCATTGAGAGCACGGCGACGCCGCTGTCGATGACCTGCATGCCGTAGAGCGCCATGATGTAGGCGATCGTGCCGCCGCCGCCGAGATCGACCTTGCCGAGTTCGGCGGACTGGTAGCGCACGCCGCGCGTATCGAGCATGGCGCGAAGCTCGCCCAGATATTCGGCATTCGCGTCGTTCGAGCCGGACTTGCCGCGCGAACCCGTGAACTTGTTGAAGACCATGCCGCGCCCGAGGTAAGCGACGTTGCGCTTGTCGAAGGCCTCGGCATAGAGCGCGTCATAGCCCGAGGAAACGTCGGACGAGAGCATCTTGGACGAGGCGAGCGCACGGCGCACGGCAAGTTCCGAATATTGGCCGAGCGCATTCATGAGTTCGGCGAGCATGTTCTCGAAGAAGTGCGAGCGCATGCCCGTCGCGCCGACGCTGCCGATCTCCTCCTTGTCGACGAGCAGGCAGCACGCCGTGCGCTTCGAGGGCTTCGTCTCAAGCATGGCGGCAAGCGATGTGTAGGAGCACACGCGGTCGTCCTGCCCGTAGCCGAGGATCATGCTGCGGTCGAAGCCCATCTCACGTGCCGCGCCTGCGGGCACGAAGGAAAGCTCCGCCGACAGGAAGTCATCCTCTTCGATGCCGTACTTTTCCTGCAGCAGATGAAGCACATTCTTCTGCACGGCGTCCTTTTCCTCGCCCGCAAGCGGCAGCGTGCCG
>CAJPRR010000155.1 GCA_905373085.1 uncultured Selenomonas sp. | reverse complement strand
GCGTAGTCGTTGTGCTCGGGGCGGATCGGCACGATGCCGACCTGCACGGGGCTGAGCCAGAAGGGGAATGCGCCCTTGAAGTTCTCGATGAGGACGCCGATGAAGCGCTCCATCGAGCCGAAGATCGCGCGGTGCAGCACGACGGGCTGCTTGTGGCTGCCGTCCTTGGCGATGTACTTGAGGTCGAAGTTCTGCGGCAGCTGAAAGTCGAGCTGCAAGGTGCCGACCTGCCACTCGCGGCCGAGCGCGTCCTTCATCTTGAGGTCGATCTTCGGGCCGTAGAAGGCGCCGTCGCCCTCGTTGACTTCGTAATTGCCCTCGCCGTACTTGCGGTCAAGGATCTCCTTGAGCTCTTTTTCCGCAATATTCCATGTCTCGATGTCGCCCATAAAGTCATCGGGGCGCGTCGAAAGCTCCGCTTTGCAGCTCATGCCGAGCGTCGAATAGATTTCATCGGCGATGTCCATGATGTCGCCCATCTCGGCGGCGATCTGGTCTTCCATGAGGAAGGTGTGGTCGTCGTCCTGACGGAAGAGCTGCACGCGGAAAAGGCCGTTGAGCTCGCCCGACTTTTCCTTGCGGTGGATGACGTCGACCGTGTTGTAGCGAATCGGCAGATCGCGGTAGGAGCGCGTCTTGCGCTGGTAGATCTTGATGGCGTTCGGGCAGTTCATCGGCTTGATCGCGAAGGTGTCGTCCGCTTCGATGTCGCCGTCCGCGCCGGGAATCAGGAACATGTTTTCCTTGTAGTGCGCCCAGTGGCCGCTCGTGACCCACAGGCGCTTGTTGTTGATGACGGGCGCGGAAACTTCCTGATAGCCGTGCGCCTCGTGGATGCCGCGCCAGAATTCCAGCAGCGCGTTGAAGAGCTTCCAGCCGCGCGGCAGCCAGTAGGGCATGCCGGGCGCCGTCTCGTCGAACATGAAGAGGTCGAGCTGCGGCCCGATCTTCTTGTGGTCGCGCTCCTGCGCGTCCTTGATGAACGCGAGGTGCGCCTTCAGCTCCTCCTTCGTCGGGAAGGCGTAGGCATAGATGCGCGTGAGCTGGTCGCGCTTCTCGTCGCCGCGCCAGTAGGAGCCGGACATGGAGCGAAGCTGCCAGGCGGCAGACAACAGTGCGGCGGAGTTCTCGACATGCGGCCCGCGGCACAGGTCGACGAAGTCATCGCCCGTGCGGTAGATCGTCAAAATCTCGTCGTCGGGCAGATCCTCGATGAGCTCGACCTTGAACTTTTGATTCTTGAAAAGTTCGAGCGCGTCCTTCTTGGAAATCTCCTCGCGCTTCCAATCTTCCTTGCGCTTCAAGATTTCCTTCATCTTTTCTTCGACGGTCTTGAGATCGTCGTTCGTCGCCGCACGCGGCAAGAGAAAGTCGTAGTAGAAGCCGTCGGCAATCTCCGGCCCGATGGCGTACTGCGTCTCCTTGCCGAAAACTTCGATGACGGCCTTTGCAAGCACATGTGCCAACGAATGGCGGTAGACGTGCAGGAATTGTTCTTTATCCATGATGTTTCCCCTTTGTTGGACATTTGTGCAGCCGCAGCGCGTGCGAGTCGAGCGGCAGCTTGCACAGTTTCCTCTATTATAGAGCAAAATACTGGATTCATCAATAAGGCTTTGCTGTATAAGGCTTGCTGATGAATCGCACGCTGAATTGCCTACAATTCGAGGTCGCCGTTTTCCTGCGTCATTCCCCATGTTTCGCTGATCCGGCTGCGGATTGTGCAGCAGAATTTCTTCATAGGCTCAAGACTGGAATGCATCATCCGACGGCAGAGATTTTTCAAACACCCTTGCGCCTCATTGCAGTCGGCAGACGGCGCATAAGTCTCCTGCATGTTCTCATGCGCATGGCATAGGCGTGCGCTGTTTTCGTGGGCTGCTTACTGTTGATGTGCGCCGCGCCCGTGCCCGTGCCCGCCTTGGCCGCGATGCGGACAGCGGCCTTCGCCTGTGGCGCCGCCTTGCCCGTGACGATGGGCGTGCGCTTGGCCTTCGCCGTGGTGCTGACTGCGGTGGCCGTTGCCTTCGCCTTCGCCATGGTGCTGCGCATGTCCTTCGCCGTGCCCTTCGCCATGGTGCTGCCCGCAGTGGCCTTTGCCTTTGCCTTCGCCGTGGCGGTGCTGCCCTTCGCCCGCGCCGTGCGCGTGGGAGCAGCGATGATCGCCTTCGGCGTGCTCATGTCCCTCGCCGTGATGCGAGCAGTTCGCTTCCGTCGTGTAATCAAGCGTGCCGGCGAGGTGCTGTGCGACAGCCTCGTCCGCCGCGCCCTTGACGCCGGCGTAGATGCGGATGCCGGCTGAGCCAAGCGCTTCGATCGCGCCCGCGCCGATGCCGCCGCAGATGAGCGCGTCAACCTCGTTTTCCTTCAAAAAGCCCGCGAGTGCGCCGTGACCGCTGCCTTGCGTGCTGACGACCTCCGATTTCTCTACGGCGTCCTCCTTGACATCGTAGAGCTTGAATGCTTGCGAGTGGCCGAAGTGCTGGAACACCGTGCCGTTTTCGTTTTCATAGGGGACTGCGATTCTCATTGTTCCTTCTCCTTTCTTTCTCGGGGGCGAAAAGCGATAGTCTTGACGCGCCTCGGCACGCGGGCAGCATTTGCCGCATGGTGCGGACATGTCGCAGAGCCGGTAGAAGCCGCCTTCGATGATGAGCGGTCTGCCGTGCACGAGGCTCTCGGCGATTTTTTTGCGCGCTGCGGCATAGATTTCGGCGACCGTCGTGCGCGAGATCGCCATGCGTTTGGCGCATTCCTCCTGCTTGAGTCCGTCGTGGTCGATGCTGCGTATGCACTCGTACTCTTCGACGAGCAGGGTGACGGCCTCGCCGCCGGGAAAGCCCGCAGGCGTGAAGCGCTCGTAGGCGGGACGCACGCAGATCCTTCGCCCCCGCGTCGGTCTTGGCACAGCCCTCGCCTCCTTTAAAACATTTTTATGGATTTGTTATCGACATATGTCGGTAACTATGCTATCATCGTATCATGAAAGGAACGGAGTGTCAAGCCGTTTTGTCGAAAACGGCAGGATTTAGCCCTTTCATGGAGAAAAGAACAATATCGCTCATCAAAATAGAGGAGGGCTTCCATGGCAAAGGAAACGATACAGAAGGACGTCGTCATCATCGGTGCGGGCATGGCAGGGCTGACGGCGGCGCTCTATGCGGGACGCATGAATTTTTCGACGCTCGTCCTGGAGAATGCCATCGTCGGCGGGCAGATTGCGAACGCCACGGGCATTGAGAATTATCCGGGCTTTCTGAGCGTCTCGGGCAGCGACCTCATTCAGACAGTGCAGCAGCAGGCGGAGAAGTTCGGCGCCGTCGTCGACGAGTTCGATGCGATTGAGAAGGTCACGCTCGAAGGCGCGGTCAAGCGCGTCGAGACGGAGGGCGCCGTTTACGAGACGCCCGTCGTCATCATCGCCTCGGGCATGAGCCGCAGGAAGCTGCCGCTCGCCGAGGAGGCAAAGTACGCGGGGCGCGGCGTCCACTACTGCGAGCTTTGCGACGGACACATGTATCAAGATAAAATCATTGCCGTCATGGGCGGAGGCAATGCGGCGCTCGATGCGGCGAACTTCCTCTCGCGTTATGCGAAGAAGCTCTATCTCGTGCATCGCTCCGAGCTTCGCGCCGACGAAGTTTCGCAGAAACGCCTTCGGGAAAATCCCAAGGCGGAGATCTTGCTCGAAACGGAGATCCGTGCCCTGCGGGGCGAGGGAAAGCTCGAATCCATCGAGATTTTCGACAAGAAGGCGGGCGAGGCACGGGAACTTGCCGTCGACGCCATATTTGTCAACATCGGCGTGCAGCCGAACACGGCGCTCTTTGAGGGACAGGTCGAGATCAACGAGAAGGGTCATATCGTCGCGGGCGAGGACTGCCGCACGAATATCCCCGGCGTCTTCGTCGCCGGCGACATCCGTGAGAAGGAGATCCATCAGCTGACGACTGCCGCATCCGACGGCACGACGGCGGCGCTTCTCGCCGAGAAGTACATCACAGGAGGGAAAACATCATGGTAAAGGTCTATTCCATCACGCAGTGCCCTTGGTGCGACAAGGTCAAGAAGTATCTGAAGTCGAAGAACATTGCCTACGAGGAGCACAACATCGAAGAGGACGAGGCGGCTCGTGAAGAATGCAAGGCCATCTCGGGCGACCTCGTCGTGCCGGTGACGACGGTCAACGGCAAGGACTTTGTCGTGAGCTTCGACAAGGCGAAGCTCGATGCGATTCTCGGCATTTAAGGAAGCACGGATAAATTCAGCGCTTCCTTGAGAGAGTGACTGCTGCCGCAGGCGGCATCGAAAAACGCCCGCATGTGCAAAAGTGCATGTGCAGGCGTTTTTTCAGTCTGCGCCTACGGCTTGACTTCTTGGACTTTCATGGTAAGCTACACGCACAAACGTCCACTTTGTGGACATTGTGCGCCGCCCTTACATGAAACCGGCCAATCAGTCTGCGCCCGCTGGGCTTGACTTCTTGGGGTTTCATGGTAAACTTTCTGGACATATGTTCAGCCGCCGAGCGAAGCAGCATGAGCCGCTTTCCGTCCGTTTCCTGCGACAGCTTCATCAAGGAGGCACGCTGTACATATGTCCACACGCCTTACATGAAACCGGCCAATCAGTCTGCGCCCTCCGGGCTTGACTTCTTGGGGTTTCATGGTAAACTTTCTGGACATATGTTCAGCCGCCGAGCGAAGCAGCATGAGCCGCTTTCCGTCCGTTTCCTGCGACAGCTTCATCAAGGAGGCACGCTGTACATATGTCCACACGCCTTACATGAAACCGGCCAATCAGTCTGCGCCCTCCGGGCTTGACTTCTTGGGGTTTCATGGTAAACTTTCTGGACATATGTTCAGCCGCC
>CAJPRR010000154.1 GCA_905373085.1 uncultured Selenomonas sp. | reverse complement strand
CTAGCGAAATCCGCCAGAGCACGGCTGCCGCCGACGAGCACCTCAGCACACTCGATGGCAGCGCGTGCTGCAGGCAGGACGAAGTCGGGATTGCCCGGACCGATGCCTGCCACTATGATTCTATGTTCCAATGAAAATCCCTGCCTATCTCTCTTGCTGTATCGTCCATGCCCAGAAGCTCCCCTTTGAGCGTCGTCATCGCCGTACCCACGCGCAGATCTTGGAATACATACCGTTCGGCGCGAGCCGAGGCGCGTGCACAAAGAATGCCGTAAACCCGCTCCAAGCCGTACTCGGCAAAAAGCGGCAAGGCCTCTTCCGTCGTCGTCGCCGCAAGGATGCGGCGCACGGCCGCCTGCGGCAGCCCCTCCGCCGCCGCATAGGCGGCCAAAGCTTCCAAGCGGCCGTCAGCAATGCGGTTGTGCGTGTAGAACACACCTGCCGCAACCTTCGAGAGCTTGCCGATATGGCCGAAGAGCAGCACGCGCTTGAGCTTTCTTTCCGCCGCACGCTCCAACATGAAGCCGATGAAGTTGCTCGTCTGCACGACAGCCTCGCGCGGCAGACCGAAGCGCACCGCCGCATTCTCGCCCATTTTTCCCGGCACGAAGATCTGCGTGTCGAAGCCTGCTGCAAGAGCCACATCCATCTGCGGCACGAGGGAATTCTTGAATCCTTCTTCTGACATAGGGCGCAGGACACCCGTCGTGCCGATGACGGAAATGCCGCCGACGATGCCGAGGATCGGATTCAGCGTGCGCTTTGCAAGCTCCTCGCCGGCAGGAATCGAAATCGTGACGTCCGCGCTGCCGTCCTTGCCTAGAAGCTCCTCGATGACGTTGCGAATCAGTTGACGAGGCCCCGGATTGATCGACGGCTCGCCCGGCGGCACGGAAAGCCCGGGCTTCGTGACCGTGCCGATGCCGCGCCCCGCATGGAAGTGAACACCGCTTCCATCAGAACGCACGACGACTTCCGTGAAGACGGAAACGCCGTTCGTAATATCGGGATCGTCACCCGAAAACTTCACAACCTCGGCGCGCGCTCCTGTCGGCGTGCGGATGACTTCTTGAATCGGAATGTGAAGAGGCGTGCCGTCGAGCGCCATGATCGTCACTTTCTCGCAATACTCCCCGTCAAGGAACAGGAGCGCCGCCTTCGTTCCTGCCGCCGCGCAAGCTCCCGTCGTGTAGCCGCTTCGCATCTCCTTCGCCATCACATTCACTCCTCACACTAGAACGCTTTTTATTGTACAGGGAAACGTCGAGAAGTCAAGCCCAAAAGGCACAGACTGCCCCTATAAAATCCAAGCCCCGGCACACAAGAAGTGCCGGGGCTTGGAGAAGCACGGATAGTTCCCGTACTTCTTTGATGCTTTTCCTATTGCAATATCCCCAACTCGTGCAGCCGTTTGAAATCAATCGTCGTCTTGCGATGCGGGTGACGAGCGAGATACTGCTGGCGCTCCGGTCCCGCTGGATGAAAGCTCACGAGAGGCGCAGCTTTTGCGTAGCAGCGACGCGTCAACTTCTTGTTATGGTTCGGATCGTTGACCGTCACATTCGCTTCCGTGGCGGCAGGAGGTCTGCCGCGGTTCACGATGAAATTCATGTGGTACTCGACAAGCGGCGCGTCCTCTGCATCCACATAGTAGACGCCGCTTTGATACATCGGGCCTTTCGCCGTACCTTGCCCATCTTTTTCGTAAGGATTCACGACGGCGAAAAGAATGTCCAAAAGCTGCGATATGTCCGTCTTCTTCGGGTTATAGGCGATTTCCAGTCCCATGACAGCCTTGATCCAACCGCTTTTTACTGCATCATACGACGGCTCCTCGCTCTGTGCATCAATATAGCCGGTGCGCGTCGCAACGACGCCGGGCACATGATCGAAAACCGCCTGCAGCTCATAGAAGCTGCCGCCAGAGACATACAGCCGTTTCGTATACAAGAATCATCCCTCCTCTTCGGGATGCAGGAGATCGACATGACGATCCGAAGCACGCTGGATGTCAAAGACATGGATAAGCTCCGCCACTCCTTGTGACGGCGATACCGTCCCCTTGAGCACGGCATCGCGCACCTCGGGCATGCGTCCCTGAATCACAGGATCGTCAAAGAAAAGGTTGTGCAGATGCTCGTCGATCATGCTGTTCATCCAGTCGAGCAGCTGACCTTCGCGGCGCATTCGGAAAGCGCCGTTTTCCTTCGTTGTATTCTCAAAGATGCGTATGACATCCCAAAGCTCCTTGAGTCCTGTCTTTTCCAAGGCGGATACGAGATAGGCATGCGTCTGCCAGCCGCGCGTCGCGGGGCGTATGTACTCGATCATACGCTCGTACTCGCCGCGTGCGACCTGCGCTTTCGTGCGATTGTCACCGTCCGCCTTGTTGATGACGATGGCGTCCGCAAGTTCCATGATGCCCTTCTTGATGCCTTGCAGTTCATCTCCTGCGCCCGTCAGGACGACGAGCAGGAAGAAATCGACCATCGAGCGCACCGTCGTTTCCGACTGTCCGACGCCGACCGTTTCAATGAGGATGACATCATAGCCGGCTGCCTCGCAGAGAAGCATTGTCTCCCGGCTCTTCCTCGCGACGCCGCCCAGCGTGCCTCCGGCAGGCGACGGGCGTATGAACGCCTCTTCCCTGCGCGAAAGCGTGCCCATGCGCGTCTTGTCTCCGAGGATGGAACCTTTCGTCACCGAGCTTGTCGGATCGACTGTCAGGACAGCGACGCGATGTCCCATGTCGCAGAGCATGTTGCCGAAAGCCTCGATCATCGTGCTCTTGCCCGCTCCTGGGACGCCCGTGATGCCGATGCGCAGAGCCTTCCCCGTACGGGGAAGAAGCTCCTGCAGCACCCGCTGCGCCTTTGGGAAATGACGCGGACTGTTGCTTTCGATGAGCGTGATGGCGCGAGAGAGAACCATGCGATCCCCCGCTGCCACGCCTTTCACATAGTCCGCCACATCCAGAATCATGCGGTTCTTCCTGAACCCCGCTTTTCCCAAATCCGGGTTGATGTTGCCGACCGTCAGATCCTTGATGCCGTCAATGCCGCTCATAACGCTCGTGGCAAAATTCTTGTCCGCATTCTCCGGCACCCAGTCCGGCCTCGTGTTCGTGTATTTTGCCATGGTCGTTACCCCGCAGCCATTTCTTCCTTTGCACGTCCAATCAGAAGTTTCAAGAGCTTGACGCCTGCTTCAGGGATGTTCGTCCCAGGAGCGAATATGGCAACCGCGCCGCTCTTATAGAGGTGATCGTAGTCCTGCACGGGGATGACACCGCCGATGCAGACCATGATGTCCTCGCGCCCGAGCTTCTTGAGCTCTTCCACAAGAGCCGGCAGAAGCGTGTTGTGACCGGCAGCCAGCGAGCTGAAGCCGACCATGTGAACGTCGTTGTCAACCGCGTCCTGCGCCGTCTCGTCCGGCGTCTGGAACAGAGGTCCGACGTCGACGTCCCAGCCCATGTCAGCGAAGGAGGAGGCGATGACCTTCTGTCCGCGATCATGCCCGTCCTGTCCCATCTTCGCCACGAAGATACGCGGGCGGCGACCTGTAAGCCTTTCAAAGTCATCAGCAAGCGCACGCGCCTTGTCCAGCTCCGTCTTGTCCGTGAACTCCGAGGAGTAGACGCCGGAAATCGTATGAATGACAGCCTGATAACGGCCCGAGATCTTTTCCACGGCGTCTGAAATCTCGCCGAGCGAGCAGCGCACACGCGCCGCTTCGACCGCGCACTCCAAGAGGTTGCCGTTGTCGCGCGTCTCGGCTGCCTTCGTGATGGCTTCCAAAGCCGCACGCACATCGTCCTCGTTGCGGTTCGCACGCAGTTTTTCGAGGCGTTCGACCTGCGCTTGGCGCACAGCCGTGTTGTCGATCGCGAGGATTTCCAGCGGATCTTCCTTCTCCAAGCGGTACTTGTTCAGGCCGACAATCGTCTCGTTGCCCGAGTCGATTCTCGCCTGACGGCGTGCCGCCGCCTCTTCGATGCGCATCTTCGGCAGACCCGTCGGAATCGCCTTTGCCATGCCGCCGAGGGACTCGACTTCCTGGATATGCGCCCAAGAGCGGCGAATGATCTCGTTCGTAAGAGCTTCGACGTAGTAGGAGCCGCCCCACGGGTCGATGATCTTGCAGACGCTCGTCTCGTCCTGGATGTAGAGCTGCGTATTGCGTGCAATGCGAGCCGAGAAGTCCGTCGGCAGCGCGATGGCCTCGTCGAGGGCGTTCGTGTGCAGCGACTGCGTGTGCCCGAGAGCCGCGCCCATCGCTTCCATCGCCGTGCGTGCGATGTTGTTGAACGGATCCTGTGCCGTGAGCGACCATCCCGAGGTCTGCGAATGCGTGCGAAGCGCCATGGACTTGGGATTCTCCGCACCGAACGACTTGACGATCTTCGCCCAGAGAACGCGCGCCGCACGCATCTTGGCGATTTCCATGAAGTAGTTCTTGCCGATCGCCCAGAAGAACGACAGACGCTTTGCGAAGGCGTCGATCGGAAGCCCCGCCTTGATGCCCGTACGGATGTACTCAAGGCCGTCGGCCAGCGTGTAGCCAAGCTCGATGTCCGCCGTCGCGCCCGCTTCCTGCATGTGGTAGCCCGAAATCGAAATGCTGTTGAACTTCGGCATGTACTTCGTCGTGTACTCGAAGATGTCGCCGATGATGCGCATCGACATGTCCGGCGGATAGATGTACGTGTTGCGCACCATGAATTCCTTCAAGATGTCGTTCTGGATCGTGCCCGCCATGATCTTCTTGTCGACACCCTGCTCGACGCCCGACTGGATAAAGAACGCGAGGATCGGCAAAACGGCGCCGTTCATCGTCATGGAAACCGACATCTGATCGAGCGGAATGCCCG
>CAJPRR010000153.1 GCA_905373085.1 uncultured Selenomonas sp. | reverse complement strand
CGTGCTATCGCTGCATCTTCGAGGATGTGCCCGAAGATGGGACAGTGCCGACGAGTTGCGAAATCGGCGTTCTGGGCGCAGCGGCAGGCGTCATGGGATCTTTGCAGGCGGTCGAGGCTGTCAAGTATATTCTGGGCATTGGGGATCTTCTTGTTGGGCGATTGCTGATTTACGATGCGCTGACGATGAAATTTCGTGAGGTGGAGTTGCTAAAGCGGAATGCGTCGTGTGCCGTTTGTAATGAGGAGGTGATGGCGCAAGAGTTTTGATGCGATGCGTATACGATGGAATTATATTGCAAGGAAAGGAATCAAAATCAAGATGTACAAAAGGATTAGAAAGAACAAGGAAAAGTTTTTGGCGGTTGCCGTTTCCTGTATGGTGCTCGGCATGCCGCAGGCATTTGCAGCAGAAAATACGGGGGGGGGTATCTCTGGGGCTGAGGAAAATGTGACTGTATCGAAGGATTCGCAAGAAGCGGCCTCGGCAAAGGATTACGACCTCGGCGGCACAGTCATCTCGGCGAATCGCCGTAAAATCAAGAATCCTTATACGACGGGCGGCGATGTCAACGTCATCACGCGCACGGATATTGAGAAGCACAATTATTCGACGATACAGGACGCCTTGAAAAATATTCCCGGCGTTCGTATTTCTACACCAGGCTATCGCGGTGGTGAATATGGCTACGAGGCCTTCAATACGGAGTTTACCATCAATGGTGAGGGAAGCATCGTCGTTCTCGTTGATGGCAGTCGCATCGACAATGACGCGAATGCTTTTGCGGGAAATAAATCGCGCGTCAATCTCAGCACACTGCCCGGCATCGACAATGTAGAGCAGATCGAAGTTATCAAAGGCAGTGGTGCTGCCATCTATGGCGCGGATGCTGCAGGAGGCGTTATTTCCATCACGACACGCCACGGCACGTCGAAGTCGCGCACGACACTGAATCTTTCGACAGGTTCTTGGGGGCATCATCGCTACGCACTCACGCATACGGGTTCGGAAGATGATGGTACCATCAAGTATGCCCTTTCTGTCAGCCGTGAGATGAGCGGTGACACGAAATATAAGGATGTCTATACGGGAAAGTCGGAGCGCTTCAATAATACGCATTATAAGAGCGACAACGCTGCTTTCAATCTCAGAAAAGATTTTGATGCAACGCACAGTTTGTCACTCAATTATTACTATGCTAACGAAAGGGCGCACTATCCCATCACGGCGCCGGATTATCGAAATATGGAATCTTTTTACAATGGCACGATGGCGCCTGTTGATCCGGTGAAGCATCGCTACATCGGGCTGAACAGTAGGATTCCCGGCTATCGCAACATCTTCCTCTATGATGCATGGCTGGGTTCGCACGATGAGACGTTGACAAACAACGTGTCGCTTAAGTATGTCTTTGATAAGACGGATGAAGGGGCGGAAAGCTTCGTGCGCGTGTTCCGCAACTACACTCGCTACAACATGGCGGATTATGCGGGCATGTGGAATGTTCCGTATCCGTATATTTCGGAGTTCTGGGAGAATGCGAAAGCGAACCCTGGAATCCACAAGGACGTCGAGCAATCGACAGGCGCATCTGTACAGTTGGCAAAGCATATTGACCGACATAGCCTAGCGGGGGGCATCGACTATCGCAAAAGCGAATATGAGGGCTGGACTTCACGAGGGACAAGCGATACGAGCCGCACGCTTTGGGATCTTTATTTGCAGGACAAGATACGTCTCAGCGACAAGTTTGCCTTGACACCGGGACTTATTTACACACATTACGGAAGTGGGAAATATAAGAAGACGAATTTCGAGTCTTCGCAAAAGTTGAGTTTTTCCCTTTACGGCAGTTACGATTTCGACAAGCAGTCCAATGCATATTTTTCTGCTGTACAGATTTTTAAGCCTGTGACAGGACTGGATCGCTCGCGTCAGTTCGCTGGCGATGTCTTACAAGACGAAAAGGGGTGGAGCTATACGCTGGGGGCGAGCCGTCACTTTACGGAGCGTGATACAGCGGAAATCAACTACGGCGTTACCGACATGAGCAATGCCATTGGCCGCTACAGCATCCATGATGGTTCGGATTGGGTACGTTATTCGGTTAATGCCAAGCGTAAGAAACAGGCTTTGAACTTGGCGTATACGCATCGCTTTGACAATGCGTGGTCGCTTGGTTTGTCTTATAGCTGGGTCAATGAGACGTTTTCGACGAAAAATGTGCGCCGCAATCCAGATGGGACGAATCCGGATGATTTCATCAACGCCTACCGTCCGCGCAACATTTATCGCACGCATTTGATGTACGATCGGGATCGTTGGTTTGCCGATCTTTCCTATACTGTTTATTCGGGCAACGATACGCGATTCTTCTCAGACTCACATTTCGATCTGCTTGATCTTTCCGTGAATTATCGAGTGGCCGAAGATTGGCAGTTGTATCTGAACGTCTACAATATCTTGAATACGACATATGAGACTCGGGCTTTGGCAGTCTATGGACCCGGCGCTTTGCCGGAAGCGGGACGGAGTTTCATGCTCGGTGCGAAGTATACGTTCTGATGGAGACGGGTTTGATGAGAAAATGCGCTTTTCTAGGAGTAGTCACTCTCGTCTGCCTCGTTTCCTCGGGCTGCCTTTTTGGCGGCGAAATGCCTCCTTCCATTGAGGAAGGAGGCGTTTCTATCGTGAATTACGATTCGGCGGGCAGTGAGATTACAGAAGTCTTCGCACATCCACCGGAACGCGTTGTTGCCATTTGGCAAAATGATGTAGAAACCATTATTGCACTGGGCGCGGGAGATACGCTTGTCGCTGCTGTCGGTGTGCCATATGTTGAATGTTTGCTGCCCGAATATCGTGAGGCGTATGAAAAAATTCCTTTGCGTCAGATGGTGATGCCAAGCGTGGAAGAAATTTTGATGCTGAAGCCTGATCTTATCATAGGATGGTATTCTACGTTTTCTGATCGCGTGACGAAATCAACTGCATTTTGGCACGAACGCGGTATTCGTACCTATATGCCTGCTTCCTCCATGGGAAGAAAGGGTGGCAATACCATAGAGGGTGAATGTGCTTATGTCCGCGACCTTGGGTGCGTCTTTAACCGAGAGGAGCGTGCAGAAGAACTTGTCCAGCAGATGCAAGCGGAGATTCGTTATGTACAGGAAAATACGCGAGGGAAAGAGCGCCCGCGCACGCTCATCATCGAGCGTATGGGCAACCAATTCATGAACTATGGCGAGGATACGTTGGCTGCTGATATTCTGCGTCATGTGAATGGCGATCCTCTGTCTTATGAGCGCTACATCGGCTTTGAACAGGTCGTCGATGCGAATCCCGAGGTGATTTTCCTCATCGTGAGTGAGGATCGCTACAGGGAAGCGGAGACAATCAAGGCGGAGTTCATGGACGATCCTGCTTTCCAAGATATTCAAGCCGTGCAGAACAACAGAGTCTATGTCTTGCCGCTTTATATGGTCTATGCGAGCGCGACGCGCACGTATGATGGTATTCATGCCATGGCGCACGGGCTACATCCGGAGCTTTACGAGGAGGTGGGGAAGTGAATAAGGAATGGAAAGGACGAACCTTGTTTTTTCTGTTGCTCACGGTGCTCGTCGCGGAGCTTTTCCTTTGTCTGGGCATCGGCTCGGTGCATCTAGGCTATGATGCGATTTATGCAGCTGTCAAGGAGGGGATATTCGGGCCTCTTCCCGTGACGGCGCCCAAGCAGGGCCCTGTGCATGACATTATATGGATGTTGCGTATGCCGCGTCTCCTACTTGCTGCATGCACGGGGGCAGGACTTGCGGCGTGCGGTGTCGTCATGCAGGCGATTGTCAAAAATCCGCTGGCCGATCCGTATATCCTCGGCGTATCGTCGGGCGCGTCCCTTGGCGCTGCGGCGGCAATCCTCCTGGGACTAGGCACGTGGCTTGGCACGAACTTCGTCGGCGTTGCGGCCTTTTTCGGTGCTTTCGGTGTTTCGCTGCTCGTGCTTATCGTGGCGAATATCCGCGGTACAGCTGACCCCGTGCGGCTCTTGCTCGCGGGCATGGCGCTTTCTACGGCGTGCTCGGCGATTTCGAGCTTCATCATCTACTTTGCCAACGATAAGAGCGGCGTGCAGTCTGTGATTTTTTGGCTCATGGGCAGTTTTGCGGGAGCACGCTGGGAGATGATGGCGGCAATCATGCTCGTGACGCTGCTCGGCGTGGTGTTCTTTTGGACGCAGAGCTCGGTCCTCGATCTCATGCTCCTTGGGGATGCCGAAGCGGTGACGCTCGGCAGGAATCTCAAGCGATACCGCGAAGTTTATCTTGTGCTCAGTTCGCTCGTCATAGGATTTCTCGTCTATGCGGCGGGCATGATTGGCTTCGTTGGCCTCATTGTGCCGCACGCTGTGCGCTTCTTTACAGGAGCAGGACATCGTGCTCTCCTGCCTTTGGCGAGCGTCACTGGCTCCATCCTCATGGTCGGTGCTGACGCACTCGCACGCAGTCTGATTCCGCGTACAGAGATCCCCGTCGGGTTGATTATTGCTCTGATCGGTGCGCCGGTCTTTGTCTATCTGATTGTCAAGCGCAATTACAGTTTCGGCAGCAGAGAGTAAGGTCAGAAGCCTTATAGATTCGGTTTACGAAGTGGTTCGGGCAGTCGCGTTGATACGGTGCGCGTCTGCTCGAATTTTTTATGTGCGCTTATGGTGGAATTTTCATCGGTTGAGGAAATGGCGTTCATCGTGTAGAATAAAGAGTAGGTTTGGAAGTGTGCATACATTCGACACTTCCTTGCAAATCAAAGGAAAAGAGGCTTTATCGTGAAGAAAATCATATTGACAGGCGACCGTCCTACGGGGCGGCTTCATCTCGGACA
>CAJPRR010000152.1 GCA_905373085.1 uncultured Selenomonas sp. | reverse complement strand
TTTGCGGCAAAAGGTGAGCGTGAGGAAGACCCATGACTGGTAAGGGGAGCGTATATGTGGAAGAAGATTTTTGGCAAGTCCGCAACACAAAAAAATGAAGCGACGCCTGTCGATATCGAGCGCTCGCGCCTGCCGCGCCATGTCGCCGTCATCATGGACGGCAACGGACGCTGGGCGAAGGGGCAGGGCTTCCTGCGCACGGTCGGTCATCGTGCGGGCGTAGATACGCTGCACGATATTTTAGGTGCGGCGATCGACTTGAACCTTGAGGTTTTGACGGTCTATGCGTTTTCCACGGAAAACTGGAAGAGGCCTCATGATGAGGTCGATTTCCTCATGCGCCTCTTTTCCGAGTATCTCGACAAGGAAGAAAGGGAGATGCACGAGAAGAATGTGCGCATCCGCTTCATCGGGCGCGTCGATGAATTGACGCCCGAGCTGATTCGGCGCGTGCGCCATGCCGAAGAACTGATGAAGAACAATACGGGCGTGCACTTCTGCGTCGCCGTCAACTACGGCGGGCAGGACGAGATCTGCCGCGCCGTGCAGGGGCTGGCGCGTAAGGTGCAGGCGGGGGAACTTTCGCCGGAGGAAATCACGCCGGAGCTTTTTCAGGCGTCGCTCGATACGAAGGAACTGCCGCCCGTTGACCTCGTGATCCGCACGAGCGGCGACATGCGTCTGAGCAACTTCCTGTTGTGGCAGGCGGCGTATGCGGAGTTCTGGTTCACGGAGACGAACTGGCCGGATTTCAAGCCCGAACGCTTCATGGAAGCGCTTCGCGACTACGCGGGCCGCGAGCGGCGCTTCGGCGGAATCAAGGAGAAATAAGAGGAAATAAAGGGATCGTCCAATAAAGAGGTGCTTGACTTGCTTACAAGAATTATCACGGGCGTTGTCGGCATAGCGCTCGCAGCCTTCGTCATCATGCAGGGAGGCTGGCTTTATGCCGTTTTTGCCATAGTGCTTTCGTTTGCTGCATGGCACGAGTATGCGTCGGCGTTCGACCGTCTGGGAAAGCCTCTCGCGAGGCTCGTCGGCTTCGTCGCCATCTCGCTCCTCGGCACTGCCGCTTGGCTGTGGGGAAGCGCGTGGCTCGTCGCAATCGCGACGTTTGCTGCGCTCCTCGTTTTTGCCGAGGCTGTCTTTCGCCATGAGACTTTTGCCGTCGATCAGGCTTGCTTTTCCATCGCCGGCATCGTCTACGTCGGCTTCTCTTTCGCGCATCTGATCCTGCTGCGCTTCCTGGCGCAGGATGTCGTTCTCGCAACGCCCGCCGGCGATATGACGCTCGGCTGCGCGTTCCTTTGGATCATGTTCCTCGGCACATGGTCGAGCGATACGTTCGCTTACTTCGCCGGCTCGTTCTTCGGCAGGCACAAGCTGTGCCCTGCCATCAGTCCGAAGAAGACGGTCGAAGGATTTCTTGGCGGCCTTGTCGGCACGACGGCAGTCGTCGCGGCGCTCGGCTGCGCTCTTGGCTTTTCCGTGCCGTTGATGGCGCTGCTCGGCGTGCTTCTCGCACTCACAGCGACGGTCGGCGATCTCGCCGAGTCCGGCATCAAGCGCTATGCGGGCGTCAAGGATTCGGGGCGGCTCATCCCGGGGCACGGCGGCGTCCTCGACCGCTTCGACAGCGTGATGTTCACGGCGCCCTTCGTCTACTATTTTGTTCAGATTTTCGGCTTGGCAGGAGTTTGATGTATGAAGAATATTGCAATCTTGGGTTCTACGGGTTCGATTGGACGCCAGACGGTTGATGTGGCGCTTGCACATCCGGAGCTTTTTACTGTTTCCGTGCTCGCAGCGAACGCGAGCGATGAGTTGCTGGAGAAGCAGATCGAAGCGCTCTCCCCTGAGCTTGCCGTGCTTGCCGACGAGGCGGCGGCGGCGAGGCTCAAGGCGCGGTACGGCGGCAAGACGCGCATCGAAGGCGGCCGCGACGCTTTCATCGAGGCGGCGGCATATCCGGCGGCGGACATCGTCGTCACGAGCATGATGGGGTTTGCGGGGCTTGCACCGACGATGAAGGCGCTCGAAGCGAAGAAGGACATTGCGCTCGCGAACAAGGAGACGCTCGTCGTCGCGGGCGAACTCGTCATGGCGAAGGCACGTGAGATGGGTGCGGCGATCCTGCCCGTCGACAGCGAGCACTCGGCGCTCTTTCAGTGCCTGCAGGGCGAGGAGGCGAGATGCGTCGAGCGCATCATCCTCACGGCCTCGGGCGGCCCCTTCCGAGGGAAAACGCAGGACGCGCTCAAGAAGGCGACGGTCGAGGAGTGTCTCGCGCATCCGACATGGCAGATGGGGCAGAAGATCACGATCGACTCTGCTACGCTCGTCAACAAGGGGCTTGAGGTCATCGAGGCGCATTGGCTTTACGATGCGCCATACGATGCGATCGAGGTCGTCGTCCATCCTGAGAGCATCATCCATTCGATGGTTGGCTTCAAGGACGGCGCCGTCATGGCACAGCTCGGACCAGCTGACATGCGCCTGCCAATCCAGTACGCGCTGACGTATCCGAATCGTCAGTCTTCGACTTTCGAGCGGCTGGACTTTTCCAAGCTCGCGCATCTTTCTTTTGAAAAGCCCGACACGGCGACGTTTCGCGGACTTCCTCTCGCCTACGAGGCGGGGCGTGCGGGCGGCACGATGCCGTGCATCATGAACGCAGCGAACGAGGTGGCCGTCGCGGCATTCCTTGCAGGGAGAATCCACTTCCTCGACATCTATGCGATCATCGAGCGCACGATGGAGAAGTGCAGCGTGCAGAAGACGCCGACGCTGGACGATCTCTTCGCCGCCGACGGCGAGGCGCGGCGCGTGGCGCAGGGCTTCCTGCAGGAAATAGGGGGTTGAGATGGTCGTAACGCTTCTTGCATCCATTTTCGTCTTCGGCATCCTCGTCCTCGTGCATGAGGTCGGGCATTTCGTGGCGGCGAAGCTCACGGATATGCGCGTCGACCGCTTCGCCATCGGCTTCGGGCCGAGAATCGTCAAGTACACGCACGGCGAGACGGAATACTCGCTGCGTGCGCTTCCGCTGGGCGGCTTCAACGACATCGCGGGCATGGATGCCGCGAACAATACGGCGGGTGAGCGCGGCTACTGCGCGAAGTCGATTCCCGCACGCATGATCGTCATCCTTGCCGGCTCCTTCATGAATCTTGTCCTGCCGATCTTCCTTTTCTTCGGCATCTTCTTTTTCGCCGGCGTTTCGACGCCTTCGAGCGAGCCTGTGCTCGGCACGGTGGTCGCGGGGCATCCTGCCGCCAGTGCGGGACTCCTTGCGGGCGACCGCATCGTCGCCATCGAGGGTGCGCCCGTGAACTCGTGGCAGGACATCACGAGCCTCATCAAGGACGCGGACGGCAAGGTTCTGCACGTCGAGTACGAACGTGCGGGCGAGCGTCAGACGACGAGCGTCATCCCTGCCTACAACGCGCAGGAGAAGCGCTCGCTCATCGGCGTCAGTTCGTCCGTCACGACGCGCATGCCGGGCTTCTTCGAAGCCGCCGAGCTTGCCGTCACGCGCACGGGCACGACGCTCATGATGATGCTCTCGATGCTCGGGCAGATGTTCACGGGCGAGCAGCAGGCCGATCTCGCAGGGCCCATCGGCGTCGCGCAGATCGCAGGCGAGGCGGCGCAGATCGGCGTCGTGCCGCTTTTGAGCCTCACGGCTCTCTTGAGCCTCAATCTCGCGATCATCAACTTGTTCCCGATCCCGGCGCTCGACGGCGGTCACTTCCTGACGCTCGTCGTCGAGGCCGTGCGCGGCAAGCCCCTTTCAGCGAAGGCGATGCACTACGCGCAGATGTTCGGCGTATCGCTTCTCGTGCTCTTGATGCTCTACGCGACGAAGAACGATATCATGCGCATCTTCGTGGGCGGCTGATATTTTTTGTTGAAAAAAGAAGGGTAGACCATGCAGAGGAAGATCACGCGGCAGATTCATATCGGCGCAGTTGCCATCGGCGGCGGGGCTCCCGTCTCCGTACAGTCCATGACGAATACGAAGACGCAGGACGCACAGGCGACGGTTCGTCAGATCGAGGCGCTCGCGGCTGCAGGCTGCGACATCGTGCGCCTCGCCGTGCCCGACAAGGAAGCGGCTGCGAACATCGGCAGGATCAAGGCGCAGACGAAGGTGCCGCTCGTCGCCGACATTCATTTTGACTATCGCTTGGCGCTTCAGGCCATCGAGCAGGGCATTGATGCGCTCCGACTCAATCCCGGCAATATCGGCGGAGCGGAGAACGTGCGCCGCGTCGCTGAGGCGGCGAAGGCGCGCGGCATACCGATCCGCATCGGCGTCAATGCAGGATCGTTGGACAAGCGTCTTCTGGCAAAGTACGGCGGCGTCACGGCGGAAGCTCTCGTAGAATCCGCCCTGGAGCATGTGCGCTTGTTGGAGGAGCAGGATTTTCATGATATGAAAATCTCGCTCAAAGCGCACGACGTGCCCTTGACGCTCGCGGCATATCGCCTGATGAGCGAGCGATGCGACTATCCTCTGCATCTCGGCGTCACGGAGGCGGGCACCGTGCGCTCGGGCATTATCAAATCGGCGGTCGGCATCGGCGCACTTCTCGCTGAAGGCATCGGCGACACTCTGCGCGTATCTTTGACGGGCGATCCGGTAGTCGAGGTGCGCGTCGCACGGGAGATCTTAAAGTCCTTGGGGCTTAGGGATTATGGCCCGACGCTGATTTCCTGTCCGACGTGCGGCAGGACGGCCATCGACCTTCCTTCGATTGCCGAGCGCGTGGAAGAAAGGCTCAGCGGCATCGCGCGTCCCATCCAGGTCGCCGTCATGGGCTGCGTCGTCAACGGCCCGGGCGAAGCGCGCGGCGCCGATGTCGGCATCGCGGGCGGCAA
>CAJPRR010000151.1 GCA_905373085.1 uncultured Selenomonas sp. | reverse complement strand
ATGCGAGTAGCAAATGTATTACGTAACAGTATGTACTCCATGACACTGTATGCCATGTTGGCTGTCCTTGGCATCCTGATCCGGCAGGCGTTTACACGCCATTTACCAATAGAACTCTTGGGACTTGAAGGATTGTTCACCAATGTGATTGCCCTTTTGTCCATAGCGGAGCTGGGAATCAGTACTGTGATCAGCTATGGGCTTTATCGAGAGATTGCAAACAAGAACAAAGCCGAAGTCAATATGCTGATGAGCATCTATCGGTATATCTATCTCTTGATAGGCACGTTGGTTGCCCTGATTGGTGTCGTTTTATTTTTCTTCCTGCCGTGGATTGTCCGAGATGACAGTATCGCATGGGGTTATGTTCAATTTGTTTATGTGATTCAGATTTGCACAGTGCTCAGTACGTATTTCCTGGCATATCGACGTACATTGTTTGCTGCCGATCAGAAGGATTATATTTGTGTTCGCATCGATCTTGTCTGCACATTTGCTGCGAACCTTGTGAAGCTCGCTGCGATTGTTGTTTGGCAGAGTTATATGATGTATGCACTCTCCTCGCTTGGATTTAACATATTGGCGAATCTGATCATCTCGCATCGGCTTGGCAAGGAGTATCCGTTCCTGCATACGGTCAAGGTCACGATACAGGATTTGCGGCAGAGAAAGTTCTTTGTTGATGTAAAGAATTTTTTGATTCATAAATTATCCTATATCATTTACGGTGGGACGGATGCGATTATTATTTCGTCTTTTTTAGGACTTCGTACAGCCGGCATAGTTGCGAATTATGTTCTCCTCTATGATGGTGTTTATAAACTCTTATATAAAATGTTGCAGGGAATTATTCCCTCGATCGCGAATCTGGTTTATACTAATGATAAGGAGAAAAGTTATTATGTATACTGTATGTTAGATTTTGTTTATTTTTTAATTGGAGCTTATGTTGCCTGTATCTATGTTGTTGTGCTTCAACCATTTGTTGCACTTTTTTTTGGTGTTGATTTTTTGATTGATGATGCCTATGTGATAGCATTGGCGGTCAATGTGTTCCTCAGTATGCAGTTTGAGAACGCATACAATTTCCGCAGTACGCATGGTGTGTTTGAAAACGATCGTAGTTATATGGTTTTGTCTGCTTTGATGAATCTGACTTTATCGCTGATCTTAGCGTATTATCTTGGTGTTGTCGGCGTGATGATTGGCACGATTGCAGGCCTGTGGTTTATCGTCTATGGTCGCGTGCAGTTTGTTTTTCGTGTGATTTTTTGCCGAAGTATGAAGAAATATTGGTGGCGTCATGCGTGGTGGAGTATGGTCGTTCTTTTTGAAATCATATTGATTAACGAGATATTGAGTGCGTCATTTTTCTCTTCGACGTATATGGGATTGCTCGTCAAATGCCTATGTGCAGCATTGTTGATGTTGGGGATGCAGTTTCTTGTATTTCACCGGTGCGAGGAGTTCCGCAGCATGTGTTTGTATGCCGTTGAGGCGAGGGACGTTCTTATGAGCAAGATTCGGGGGAGGAAATCTCAGTGAAGAAAGCGTTGATTACAGGAATCACAGGGCAGGACGGTTCGTATCTTACGGAACTGTTGCTGGAAAAAGGGTATGAGGTTCACGGAATCATCCGTAGACAGAGCAGTCAGAATACGGAGAGAATCGACCATATCTTGAATGATTCGGCATTTGACAAACGTGTTTTCCTGCATTATGGCGATTTGACGGATTCCAGCAATGCGCATAGATTGATTCAAGAAATCCAGCCGGATGAGGTCTATAATCTTGCAGCGCAGTCGCATGTAGCCGTATCCTTTGAGGTGCCGGAGTATACGGCGGAGGCGACGGGCGTAGGGACGATTCGTCTTTTGGAGGCAGTGCGGCAGAGCGGTTTGCCGATTCGCTTTTATCAGGCGTCAACCTCGGAGCTTTTTGGCGGTCTGCCTGAGACGGCTCCGCAGAGTGAGGCGACGCCGTTTTATCCGAAGAGTCCTTATGGGGCGGCGAAACTCTACTCATTCTGGATTACGAAGAACTATCGTGAATCCTATGGAATGTTTGCCTGCAACGGAATCCTATTCAATCATGAGTCGCCGCGGCGCGGCGAGACTTTTGTGACGCGTAAAATAACGCTTGCAGTCGCTCGAATTGCCAAGGGATTGCAGGAGAAGCTGACGTTAGGTAATCTTGAGGCAAAGCGCGACTGGGGATTTGCGGGCGACTATGTAGAGGGCATGTGGCGCATTCTTCAGCAGGAACAACCGGAAGACTATGTGCTTGCGACGAACGAGACGCATACCGTGCGTGAGTTTGTTGAGAAGGCTTTTTCTGAGACAGGCGTTTCCATCCGTTGGGAAAGAAAAGGTGTCAATGAGAAAGGATATGATGCCAAAACAGGAAGACTCCTTGTCGATGTGTCAGAGAAGTTCTATCGCCCCGCAGAAGTTGAACTCCTCTGGGGAGACTCGACGAAAGCTGAACGTGAATTGGGGTGGAAACGTAAAGTCGGGTTCTCTGAATTGGTGTCCATGATGGTAAAAGCAGATTTGAAGTACGTTCAGTAAATGTGATACAACAATATCAGGAGAATGCACTATGGGAAATAGAATTATTACAGAAGATATTGAATCTATATGGTCAGAAATAGACTTATCTCCTCTGGCTGGCAAAAGTGTTTTGATTACAGGGGCAAGCGGTGTAATTGGAACCTATATGACATATTCCCTTCTTCGTTGGAATATGTTTTCTATGGATAAGATAGGGGTTTCTCTTTTGATTCACAGGGAGCTTCCAGATTATTTAAAAGAACTGGAACAGAACCCAGCCATTTCGATTTATCGTGGCGATTTATCGGACTGTCAGTTCTTTGAGACATTACCGACTTTTGATTGTATTATTCATGCGGCGGGATATGGTCAACCAAGCCTCCTAATGGAAAATCCGATTAAAACGATTCGCATAAAAACAATGGCAACTGATTTTTTGCTGTCTCATCTTGCTTCGTCGGGGCGCTTTCTCTTTATAAGTACGAGTGAGGTTTATAGCGGTTCGTTAGATATGCCATATACGGAGTCAAGCGTTGGTACCACAATGCCGGATCACATGCGCTCTTGTTATATCGAGGGAAGTCGTTGTGGTGAGGCGATTTGTCATGCGTATATGGGAGCGGATAAGATCATCCGAATTGGCCGGGTGTCCTTGCTATATGGTCCGGGAGGTCGCAAAACAGACAGACGCATATTTTATGAATTTATTAGAAAAGCACTGGGGGGCTCCATTCAGATGATGGATGCAGGCAGAGGCAAACGCGTATGCTGTTATATTTCAGATACGGTGTCAATTTTGTGGAATATTCTTCTGCGTGGCAAAGAACATACCTATAATGTCGGCGGCGTGTCGCATACGACGATTGCAGAACTTGCCAGAATGATTGGCAAAAAACTGAAGGCGCCTGTAATATGTCCCAAAGAAGAACAGGGGCTAACTGGTGCTCCGAGAGATGTTGTTCCTGATGTCAGTCGCGCAATTTCTGAATTTGGAAAGAAGGATTTTGTTTCTTTGAACGATGGTCTCGACCGAACAATATCGTGGTATCGCGAAAATCTTTCTTGATGGAGGAGGAAAGCATGAAAATCTCGGATAAGATCTATGTAGCAGGGCATACGGGGATGGTTGGCTCTGCCATCGTGCGTCATCTAAAAAAGAATGGATATCACAACCTGCTGCTGAAAATGCATCGTGAGCTTGATTTGACAGATCAGCAGGCGACAAAGAGTTTTTTTCAGCAGGAGCGTCCTGACTATGTATTTATCGCTGCGGCGAAGGTCGGTGGAATACAGGCAAACAGTACGTTTCCAGCGGATTTTTTGTATGTAAATCTGATGATCAATGCGAATATCATCCATGCGGCGCATGAAGTTGGCGTCAAAAAGCTTTTGGCTTTGGGAAGTTCCTGCATTTATCCGAAATTTGCTGACCAGCCGCTTCGTGAAAGCGCCTTTTTGGATGGCAAGCCCGAGCCTACGAACGAAGGCTATGCTATTGCAAAGATTTCGGCGCTGGAGTTGGTGAAGTTTTTCCATCGCCAGTACGGTGATCCGTTTATCAGTTGTATGCCTACAAATATTTATGGGGAAAATGACAACTTTGATTTGCAGGGCTCGCATGTTATTCCCGCAATGATTCGCAAGTTCCACTCGGCAAAAATGGAGGGGGCGGATTCCGTTACTCTTTGGGGGACGGGAAGCCCGAAACGTGAGTTCCTCTATGTGGATGATCTTGCAGATGCCTGTGTCTTTCTTATGGATCATTATGATGAAGAAGGGCATATCAATATAGGCAGCGGCGAAGAAGTTTCCATGAAGGAATTGGCGGAGGAGATTGCATCCGTTGTCGGTTTTGAGGGAGAACTGATCTATGATACGGATAAGCCGGACGGCTCTCCGCGTCGTCTGGTTGATTCTAGGCGTATTCATGATCTTGGCTGGAGGCATAAGGTAGGCTTGCGGGAGGGAATCGAGAGGTCGTATCGGTATTTCCTAAGCAACTGTGCAGATAAATAGGTTTTCTAATATAAGAGGTGTAATATATGGAGCGGTATCGTGATCCTGTTCATGGCTTTATTGAAGTGCGCCTATTGGAGAAGAAGATTATTGATTCCGCTCCGTTTCAGCGACTCCGCCATATCAAGCAGCTCGCTATGACGAATCTTGTGTTTCATGGTGCAGAGCATACGCGCTTCGGTCATTCGCTGGGTGTAATGTTTTTGGTGACGAGAGCATTTCGCATGGCGGTTGAAAATGGAGCAGCGGAGTATCGTTTTTCGCGCAAGAAAATAGAATGGTATGAACAGATTCTTCGTCTTATTGCTTTGACGCATGATCTTGGGCATGCACCATTTTCACACGCGTCAGAATCGGTCTTTCCTGACGGGATTGAACATGAAGATTTCACTGAGAA
>CAJPRR010000150.1 GCA_905373085.1 uncultured Selenomonas sp. | reverse complement strand
AGAAGGGCGACGGCGTCATATTCTTCAATTTCCGCCCCGACCGCGCGAGAGAACTGACGCACGCCTTCACCGATACGAAGTTCGACGGCTTCCCGCGCGTCGAAGGGCTTGATCTCGCTTTCACGACCATGACGCAGTACGAGGAAGGCATGAACGTCGAGATCGCCTACCCGCCCGAGAGCATCAAGAACACGCTCGGCTCGATCATCGAGCAGCACAGCATGACACAGCTTCGCATCGCCGAGACGGAGAAGTACGCGCACGTCACGTTCTTCTTCAATGGCGGCGTCGAAGAGCCGTACAAGGGAGAGGATCGCATCCTCGTGCCCTCGCCGAAGGTGGCGACGTACGATCTGCAGCCCGAGATGAGCGCGCTCGAAGTCACGGACAAGGTCGTCGCCGCCATTGAGTCTGGCAAGTACGACTTCATCATCCTGAACTACGCGAACGGCGACATGGTCGGTCATACGGGCGTCATGGAAGCCGCCGTCAAGGCGGTCGAGACGGTCGACGCCTGCGTCGGCCGCTTCGTCGAGGCGGCGCAGAAGATGGGCGGCGAAGTTTGCATCATCGCCGACCACGGCAACGCCGATCGCATGGTCGACCACGCGACAGGACAGCCGTTCACGGCGCACACAACGAATCCCGTGCCGTTTATCTGCGTGTCCGACCGCGTGAAGAAGGCGCACGACGGTGCGCTGTGCGATGTCGCGCCGACACTCCTGACGCTCGCAGGACTCGAAATCCCGCCCGAAATGACGGGAAAACCCCTCGTGGAGATGAAGTAAGGTTTGTTTTGCGGCGAGGGAAGGCAAGGCTTTTCCCCGCTGTTTCTGTGTTTTCTACGAAAGGAGAACAGCAAGATATGAAAAAATCCGTTTGGAAGTCCTTTACCGCCCTCCTCGGCATCCTTCTCGTCACCCTTCTCATCGCAGGCTGCGGGCAGAAGGAAGAGCCGGAAGTCAGCATGGAAGCTCTTGGCAAGGCGCTCTTGCAGGAAGACAAGGCCGGCATGGAGAAGTTCGGCATTAAGGAAGGAGAAGTCCGCAGCGCCTTCATGAAATCCTTCGTTACGGCCTTCACCGCTTCGTCGGAAGGGCTTTTCACGAACGATCAGGCGCAGAAGGTCGGCGAGGCATGCCTCAATGCATTGAAGAAATGCAATGTGAAGGCAAAGACGCTGGAAAAGAAGGATGACAAGGCAAAGGTCGAACTGACGATTGATACGCTCGACGCAAGCTCGATGGATATGAATAAGATTGCGGAAGAGACGCAGGCGGGCGTCGCACCGGATGCTTCGCTGGATGCGACCATGGACGCATTTATGAAGAACTTCGCCAAGGCGATCGAAGGCCTCCAGCCGAAGGGCACGAAGACGATCCAGGTGGAATGCACCTATGACAGCTCCAAGGGCGTATGGCTGCCGAACGATATGGTAGGCACGACAGATAAGATTCTCGAAACAGCGGGAGGAGAGCTGATGAAATAACTGCATAAGAAGAGGCCGGAGCTGAAAAGCTCCGGCCTTTTTGGTATCGTTTTGTATCGGGGGCGGCTTCAGAAGAACATCGACAGCAGCGTGCCGACATTGGCATAGGCGTTCATGCTCGTCAGAGCGCCTGCCGACGTATAGGCGAGCGTGCGCTGGTAGTTGGGGCCGAGCATCTGCTGCGCCGACGGGAAGATCTTGTCGCGCTGCGTCTTGGCGAAGTCGACCTTCTTTTCCGTTGCGCCCGCAAGACCGTTCTTGCCGAGGATGTTCTCGACGCGGTTCGGCTCTTCCTTGAGCGCCTTCGTCAGCGCCGCCTCATTGACAGAGAGCGTGCCCGCCGTCGAGTTCACCGTGATGCCGACCTGGCGCAGGGTGTCCGCTTTGTACGAAGCGTCGCCGAAGAGCTTTTCCATGCCCGAGGCACGGCTTGAGACGTCGGAGTAGTTGCCGAACATCTTGATCGTGTCATTGTAGTCGGAAACGAAGTCCTTGACGTTCTTGAGCGCGGCTTCCGTGTTCTTCTTCGTGTCCGCCTCGGTCGCGCCCGTGACGTTGAAGTTCGTGTTCTTGAGCGCCGCAGACGTCTTGGAAAGAGAGTTCATCGCCGCATCGAACGTCTTGTAGAAGCCGTCGGAGGCTTCTTGGTAAGACTTCAGCACGGCGCGCGTGTTCGCCTTGAGGTTCATCAGGGCGTAGGCGTTCGAGCCGAAGCCCTGCGAGTTTAAGAGCGAGGAAAGCCCCTTGGAAGCGCGGGAGGACTGCGTTCCAAAAAGCGAGTTGCCCGCAGTGCCCATCCCTCCGAAAAGCGAGTAGCCGCTCTTCTGCGCGAAGCGGTACATGCCGTAGTTCGCCTGCGTCATGGAATATATCGTTGGCATAATGGCCAGCTCCTTTCGAGAATGCAAGATAACATTGATTCGTCACGAGAAAATACATCATTCCATTGAATATATCGAAAGGCAGGAGGAATTTCTTTAGCCCTCGGATTGCTCACAAGCGACCAAAAGATCGTGCTGTAATGATGCTTCATGACGCACCGCCTCCTCTGAATATTTGCTACTTCAACTATAGAGGAGGCGCCGCGCTTTGTCAAATGGGAATTTCTCCTTGCCCCAAGGCTTTTCTTATGATATAATCATTCAGTCACAGGACAGTTGGTTCGAATGGTTAGTTTGAGCCTTCCCTGCTCCCGAGGGAGCCACAGACCATAGAGGAGGTGTTTTTGTGAGAAAATACGAGGTTATCTTTATCGTGAAGCCGATGGAGGAGGAAGCGACGAACGCTGTTATCGAGAAGTTTGTCAAGCTGATTCAGACGAACGGCGGCATGATCGACAAGGAAGACCGTTGGGGCAAGAAGCGTCTGGCGTATGAGATCAAGGATTATACGGACGGCTACTACTGCTTGCTCAATGTCACGGCCGAGCCTGCCTGCATGAAGGAATGCGACCGCGTCATGAAGATCACCGACGATCTTCTGAAGCACATGATCGTGCGTGCGGAGGAGCTCGTCGCGGCCGGCGAGAAGGCTGCGGCAGAGCCGCAGGCCGAAGAGGCGGAGTAAGCCAAGGGAGGAAATGCCATGAACAAGGTGCTTTTGACCGGAAATCTCGCCCGCGATCCCGAGGTGCGTTACACGCAGAGCGGCAAGGCGGTCGCTTCGTTCTCGCTCGCCGTGAACCGACGCTTTGGCAGGGCGAACGACGGGCAGCAGCCGTCGGCGGACTTCTTTTCCATTGTCGCATGGGAGAAGCTCGCGGAGTTCTGCGGCAATTACCTGACAAAGGGCAGCCGCATCCTCGTCGAAGGTCGTCTGCAGGCGAGGAGCTACGATGCGCAGGACGGCTCGAAGCGCTATGTGACGGAAGTCGTTGCAAACGACATCGAGTTCGCCGGATCGCGTCCGCAGGGCGCGGGTGCGCCGGGCGCAGCGCCGCAGAGCAGTGCGCCGAATCGTCAGCCGCCTGCCGGCCAGGAGTCCTTCGGCCCTTCCATACCCGATGAGGAAATCCCATTCTAAACAGGGGAGGGAATTGATTTGATCAGACGTGACAGAGGCAGACGTTCGCGCCGCAAGGTTTGCACGTTCTGCGTGGACAAGGTGGATGTCATCGACTACAAGGATGTCGCGAAGCTGCGCCGTTTCATCACGGAGCGCGGCAAGATCCTGCCGCGCCGCATTTCGGGCAACTGCGCGAAGCATCAGCGCCAGGTGACGCTCGCGATCAAGCGTGCGCGCAATATCGCGCTCCTGCCGTTCACTGCGGAGTAAGGAAAAGAGAGCCGAAAGGCTCTCTTTTTCCGTTATATGAGGAGGTGGGAGACGGCTTTATGAGCTTTTCCATGAGCGACAAGGCTTTGCGGGCACGTCTTTCGGTCGCAGCGTATCTCGTCATCGGGCCTCGTGATACGAAAGGGCGGCGCGTCGGCGAGATCGTCAAGGCTGCGGTACGCGCGGGCTTCACGGCGGTGCAGCTTCGCGCGAAGGAGGAGAGCGCACGCGAGCAGATCGCGCTGCTCGGCGAGGCGGCGCGGGCGATCGAGGCGGCGGGCGCGTCGTCACGCGTGCCGCTCCTCGTCGACGACCGCCTGGACGTCGCGCTTGCGGCGCGGGAGATGGGCGTCGCCGTCGCGGGCGTGCATGTGGGGCAGAAGGACGTGAGCGCGCACATTTGCCGCCGCTTTCTCGGGGAAGCGGCGATCGTCGGCTTGTCGGCGCATCCGAAGGATTTGCCTCGGCTTGCGCCCGAGGACTTGGCGGCTGTCGACTACATCGGCACGGGACCCTTGCACGCGACGGCGTCAAAGCCCGATGCCGGAGTTGAGGCGGACGGCAGCTTCCGCACGCGCAGCTTGGCGGAAATTGCCGCCTTCGTCCAAAAGAGTCCCGTGCCCGTGATCGTCGGCGGCGGCGTCAAGGCGGCCGATCTTCCCGCCATCAAGGCGGCGGGCGCGGCCGGCTTCTTCGTGATCTCCGCCGTCGCGGCGGCGGCAGATGCGGAAGGTGCAGCGAGGGAAATGGTGGCGGTATGGAAAGGAGGAGGATGGTTTCGATGATGCGACTTGCCTATAAGTAAGCGGATGTGTTATAATACGAGTGGCAGGAAAGATATGGCGATACCATTTCTGTATGCGAAACGCCCCCCCAAGATACCAGCTTGGGGGGCGTTTCTATCCTCTTTTTTGCGGGGCAGAGGATTACGCCTCAGGCTTGTTGCCCGTCGATCTCTCGTCAAGCCATCTGCACAGATAGTGGCAGACTATCCCTGCCGTGACGGAGATAAGGAAGGATATGGCGATGTTTTCCATATCTGTATGCACCTCCTTCCTGTGCCGGTCTGGAGGTGGCAACGAGCAAAGTATACCATATTCCAAGGCAAAAGAGAAGGTGCGGTCAACGTCGACCAATCACGCTTCGCCGTTGGCTCGCGTTCTTGGGACGTTTTCGCATACGACCTATTTGCCAATCAGTTGCGCCCGTTGGGCTTGCT
>CAJPRR010000149.1 GCA_905373085.1 uncultured Selenomonas sp. | reverse complement strand
AGAGCGCCGTCGACGTTCGACTTCTCCATGAGGCCTGCGATCGTCGCGGGCTTGACGCTGCCGCCGTACTGGATGCGGATGGCGTCTGCCGCGTCCTTATTGAATACCTCGGCGACCGTCGCGCGAATGGCGGCGCAGACTTCCTCCGCCTGCTCGAACGTAGCCGTCTTGCCCGTGCCGATCGCCCAAATCGGCTCGTAGGCGATGACGAGATGCGCGACCTCCTCGGCGGAGAAGCCGTCGAGCGCCGCCTTGATCTGCTTCGTCACGAAGTCGACGTAGGTGTTCGCCTCGCGGATCTCAAGCGGTTCGCCGCAGCAGATGATCGGCGTGATGCCCGCCGCATAGGCCGCCTTGGCGCGCTTGTTGACGCCCTCGTCCGTCTCGCCGAAGTACTCGCGGCGCTCGGAGTGGCCGAGCACGCAGTAATCGACGCCGATCTCCTTGAGCATCGCCGTCGAGATCTCGCCCGTATAGGCGCCGCTCTTCTCCCAATGCACATTCTGTGCGCCGATGTGGATGTTCGATCCCTTGACGGCTTCCGCCACAGCGGCGAGCGCCGTCGCCGTCGGGCAAGCGACGATGTCGACGTCCTTTGCATCCTTGACGAGCGGCATCAGCGCCTTGACGAGCGCTACGCCCTCGGCGATCGTATTGTTCATCTTCCAGTTGCCCGCGATGATGGGTCTTCTTGTCATAAAACCTTCCTCCTCGTACGGAACTGTCGGGAGCACGTCAGAAAAGCACGCGCTCCCGCAAAGCTTCTATCCTTCTCCTGCTCCTTCTCGGCAGAAGCTCTTACTTTTCGGCAATCGCCGCGATGCCCGGCAGAACCTTTCCCTCAAGGAATTCCAGCGTCGCGCCGCCGCCCGTCGAGATGTGCGAAATCTTGTCCGAAAGCCCCGTCTTCTTCAGCGCCGCGATGGAATCGCCGCCGCCGACGATGCTCGTCGCGCCTGCCTCCGTCGCATCGGCGACCGCTTTTGCGACTGCGAGCGTGCCCTTGGCGAACTCGTCGCACTCGAAGACGCCCATCGGACCGTTCCAAATGATCGTCTTCGCGCCCTTCAGAGCCTCGACATACGCCTCCGACGTCTTCGGGCCGCTGTCGAGCGCCTGCCAGCCATTCTCCACCTTATCGACCGCGACGACTTTCGTCTTGCCCTCGGAGGCGAACTTCGCCTCGTCAGCGAGCGGGAACATGTTCGCGACGGCGACGTCGAGCGGCAGGATGACCTTGACGCCCTTCGCCTCCGCCTTCTTCAGAAGCTCCTTCGCGAGATCCATCTTGTCCGGCTCGCACAGCGAATCGCCGATCGGCAGCCCCTTGGCCGCGTCGAACGTGTGCGCCATGCCGCCGCCGATGATGATCGTGTCGACCTTCTCGATCATGTTGCTGATGACGCCGATCTTGTCCGATACCTTCGCGCCGCCGATGATGGCGACGAAAGGATGCGCGGGCGCTTCGAGCGTCTTGCCGATGTAGTTGATCTCCTTCTCCATGAGGAAGCCCGCGACCGTCTCCAGATTGGAAGCGATGCCGACATTCGAGGCGTGGGCGCGGTGCGCGACGCCGAAGGCGTCATCAACGGCAATGTCCGCGAGCGCGGCGAGCTGCTTGGCGAAAGCCGGATCGTTCTTCTTCTCTTCCTTGTGGTAGCGCAGGTTCTCGAGGAGCAAGACTTCGCCCGGCTTCAAGTCTGCCGCTGCCTTCTCGGCTTCAGGCCCTACGCAGTCGGACGCCCACTTCACATCCTTCTTCAGAAGCTCCGACAAGTGTTTCACAAGATGCTTCGTCGAGAACTTCTCCTCCTTCGCTTCCGTCGGGCGGCCGATGTGGCACGCGAGAATCAGCGCCGCGCCGCCGTCAAGAAGATAATTGAGCGTCGGCAGCGTGCGCACCATGCGCGTGTCGTTCGTGATATTCATCTTGTCGTCAAATGGCACATTGTAATCGACGCGCACGAAGACCTTCTTGCCCTTGACGTCGATATCCTTGATCGTCTTCTTGTTCATAAAAATCCTCCCTTGAAAAGAAAAAGTCGCGAAAAAGAACAGAGGCCCGGCCCAAACGCGGCCGGACCTCATGGATCTTGACTCGGCTGATTTTCTCAGAAAGGCGCGCTAGCTTCGCCTCTCCCGTGCTTCGCCGACCGCGCTAAGGACGCGCTGAATTTATCCGTGATTCCCTTACTTCAATTCAGCGAAGTACTTGATCGTGCGAACCATCTGGCTCGTGTAGCTGTTCTCGTTGTCGTACCACGAAACGACCTGCACCTGCGTGTTGCCGTCACCGATGGGGCTGACCATCGTCTGCGTCGCATCGAAGAGCGAGCCGTAGCGCATGCCAACGATATCGCTGGAGACGATCTCGTCCTCGTTGTAGCCGTAGGACTCCGTCGCTTCCTTCTTCATCTGCGCGTTGATCTGCTCGACCGTGACCTCGCCCTTGACGACAGCGAAGAGAAGCGTCGTCGAACCCGTAGGAGTCGGGACGCGCTGCGCTGCGCCGATGAGCTTGCCCTTGAGCTCGGGGATGACGAGGCCGATCGCCTTCGCCGCGCCCGTCGAGTTCGGCACAATGTTGACGGCGGCGGCGCGGCTGCGGCGCAGATCGCCCTTGCGCTGCGGGCCGTCCAAGGTCATCTGATCGCCCGTGTATGCATGAATCGTCGCCATGATGCCGCTCTGGATCGGTGCGAGGTCATTGAGCCCCTTCGCCATCGGAGCGAGGCAGTTCGTCGTGCAAGAAGCCGCCGAGATGATCTTGTCCTCAGGTTTCAGAATCTTGTGGTTGACGTTGAAGACGATCGTCGGCAGATCGTTTCCGGCAGGCGCCGAGATGACGACCTTCTTCGCGCCGGCGGCCAGATGCGCCGAAGCCTTTTCCTTCGAGGTATAGAAGCCCGTGCATTCGAGCACGACGTCGACGTCATGCTTGCCCCAAGGAATCTTCGAGGCGTCAGCTTCCTTGTAGATGTTGATCTTCTTGCCGTTGACCGTGATGGAGTCCTCGCCGGCTTCCACCTTGTCCGCGTATTCGTACTTGCCCTGCGTCGAATCGTACTTCAAGAGGTGTGCGAGCATCTTGGGGTTCGTGAGATCGTTGATGGCTACGACTTCATAGCCCTCTGCATCAAACATCTGACGAAACGCGAGGCGGCCGATACGTCCGAAACCATTGATCGCTACTTTTACTGCCATTTGTAAAATACCCCCTAGTCCTTCCCCCGGCTTTGCCCGGCGGCGATACGGACGAAGCAAGGAAAAACCCGCGCACCGTCCGCGAAACCTTCCGGCAAGGGCAAAAGCCCCCGCCAATTCTTCTTTAATATTACACTAAAACGGGAGCAATTGTCAATGATATTCTAGGTTAGGAAATATTCTGGGAAGACATTGAAGGCAAAAGAAATATTTGTTATAATATGGGGAGAATATCCTAGGAAGGTTCCATGTGAATCATCAGCATGACCCGGCAGGGAAGCAGGGAGGAAAGAACGATGAGCATCTCTTCAATTTCAGTCAACCCCTACGGCTCGGCAACGTTCGAGAAGATCAACTTGAACCTCGCCGAAGTAGGTCGCCAAAAGGCCGCCCAAGGATGGCACGAGGCAAAGGAAGTCTACAAGTCTTCGCCCTTCGGCAACGATACGAAGCTCGGCACCTCGAAATTCCAGCAGTCAAACAAGGAAGCGGAGCAGCTTGCCAATCGCTCGATCGCGCAGTCTGCACGCGCGGCGAAGGAGATCTACATGTCCTCGCCTTTCGGCAATGACACGAAGCTCGGCACGTCGAAGTTCCAGCAGTCGAACGAGGAGGCGATCGCCCTCGCCGACCGCTCGATTGCCAGCTCCGCCCGCGCCGCCAAGGCGTACTACATGGGCTCGATCCTCGGCAACGACACGAAGCTCGGCTCCTCGAAATTCCAGCAGTCGAACGAGGAGGCGGCGCAGCTCGCCGACCGCTCGATCGCAAAGTCGGCACGCGAAGCAAAGGCCGTCTACATGGCCTCGCCCTTCGGCAACGATACGAAGGTCGGCTCATCGAAGTTCCAGAAGGCAAACGAAGAAGCTTTCGCCCTCGCGCAAAGGTCGGCATCACGCGCCTCTCGCGCCGCGAACGCCGTTTCCAAATCCTCGCCCTTCGGCAACGACACGAAGGTCGGCTCGTCCGCCTTCCAGCAGGCGAACAAGCGCATCGTCGAGACGGCCGCACGCCATACGCCGTCCGTGCTGCAGCAGGCGAAGGCCGCCTACCTGCGCCAGATGCAGAACGCCGCCGAAGCCGCGAAGAACCCCACGCGCAATACGAAGGTCGATGTCGGCGCATAAGCCATGCGCCAATACATACCGAAGCAGCAAGAGAGCCTGCCGCATGACGAACATGCGGCAGGCTCTCTCTCATTCGCCCAGCAACAACGCCCCCTTCTCAGTCGTCAACCTCGCGGTAGAGCGCCGCGCCCGACTGCGCGTCGAGGATCAGCTCATACTTCACATTATTTGCATAGCACTTCACGCGATAGACGGGCTGGAAGAAACAGTTGGTCACGGAAACTGGGAGGTCTGTTGCGGTTGTTGTGGTCAAGCGTTTTTGTAATGCGAGTGTCCAATTGTTGTGGTCAGGCGTTCTTGAATATGAATATCTAATCTCATGCCATCGCCGGAAAACACCATCTACATACCCTTTCTGCAAAAATCTCTATTGCACGCAAATTAGACGCATATATTCAGTCCAAGTGAAGAACTTTGACGGCTCACACAGCTTTCGACGCAATGCCTGCGTGATGCATTTCATACACAGAAAACATCAGTATCTCATTCGCTTCACATAGATCGACCTGCCACAAAATATCAACCTCTCCTCGGAAGCAGTCAGCGACTGCTTCCACCTTTTTCGCAATATCATAGAGGCTAAGCTCTTCTCCTGTCCCTCGGAAGATGAGCTGCACACCCCGCACCGTTTGATTCGCGGCAGGCATTTCTTCCCAAAGCAGATGTTCTACAGAGATACACCGAAGATCTCCTTTCGTCGACGCAAGCATCGGGAGAATATCCCGC
>CAJPRR010000148.1 GCA_905373085.1 uncultured Selenomonas sp. | reverse complement strand
CCCTTCGTCTCCACCATTTCGACAAGCGAGGAATCGGCACTGCCGATTCCTTTTTTGTGTTATAGATGAGACTTTGGCTTTGCGGGAGCGCGGATATGGCTTGCTCGTCAAGGAAGCGATTATTGCAAATAACGATATTGTGGTTATCTGCGATAAAAAATAACCACAGTATCGTTATTTTTGATATAATAGCTGCAAAGAGGTGATTCCATGTGCAAGATTCCTGCGAAAGAGAGTCTGTCCGTCGAGTTTAAAAGCGACAAGAAATGCTTATCCAACAGCGTTCTGCTCGATGCCGTCGTTGGATTGGCCAATACGGATGGCGGCACATTATATCTGGGCGTAGAAGATGACGGAGAAATCACGGGACTTCATAGGTCGCATATGGATGTGCTTCCCGTCATGGCTTTTGTGGCAAATAATACGGTTCCTTCTGTTTCCGTGCGCACGGAAATCGTCAGGGTGGACGGCATTCCCGTCCTGCGCATCGATGTGCCAAAAAGCCGCAGCATCGTGGCTACCGGCAGCGGAAAAATTTTGCGCCGTCGCTTGAAGGCGGATGGATCTCCGGAAAATGTGCCACTCTATCCATTTGAGATTCCTATACGGTTATCTGAATTAGGCGCTTTCGATTTTTCTGCGCAAATAATACCGAATGCTGACTTCGCTGACTTAAGCAGCGCCCAGATCCTGCACTTGCGCCATATTATTGCCCAGCGACATGGAGAGGCGGAGCTTTTAGAGCTGTCGGATCAAGAACTCTTGGAAGCCCTGCGTCTGACCGTTGAGCATGAGGGGAGAATGCTGCCGACCATTGCCGGACTGCTTCTCCTCGGCAAGGAAGAAAGCCTTGCACGTTTCATCCCTACGGCACAGACCGCATTTCAAGTTCTTGAGGGTTCTGCCATTCGCTTGGATGAGCAGACACGCTTGCCGTTGCTTGCCGTCTTTGAGAAATATGCGGAATATTTCAAGGCGTGGAATCCGGAACGAGATATCGAGCAGGGGCTGTTTCGCACAGCCATCCCCGAATTTTCTCCCGCCGCTTTTCGCGAAGCGCTTGTCAACGCTTTTTGTCATCGTGATTATGCACAGCTCGGCATGACGCTCGTGCAAATTACCGAAGAAGGTCTGACCATTGAAAACCCCGGCGGTTTTATTGAAGGAATATCTTTGCGCAATCTCATTTCCGCTGCGCCGCGCGGTAGGAATCCGGCGCTTGCCGATGCTATGAAACGCATAGGGCTTGCCGAGCGTACGGGACGCGGCATTGATCGCATATTTGCGGGTTCCATCATCTATGGTCGTCCGTGGCCCGATTACTCCGAGACAACGGAGAACAACGTACGGGTTTTTATTGCGCGTGCCAAGCCGAATCTGGCTTTTATGAAGCTCATCCAAGATGAGCAGCAGCGTACGGGGAATCTGCCATCAATCCATGCCCTGCTGATTCTTTCGGCCTTGCAGATGGAACGCCGCTTGACGTTTGCCGATCTCGGGAAAATGACACATCTGAGCGAACATCGCATCCGTGCGAACCTTGAACGTATGGTCGAGCATGGAGTGATAGAAGCGAAGGGAAGCGGGAAAAATCGCAGCTACATGCTCAGTGCTCAAATGTATGCGGCAGCGAATGAAACCGCTGCCTATGTTCGCCAGGCCGGCATCGAAGAAGTGCGTCAGCCCGAACTCATCCTGCGGTACGTTCAGGCACAGGGCAGCATTACACGAGGAGAAGCTGCTGATCTCCTGCGCGTCAGTGACAATTATGCCTATGTGTTGCTCAAGCGACTGACAGAGGACGGCAGGCTGCGAGCTGTCGGTCAGAAGCGCGGGCGCAAGTATGTGCTGTCAACACATTCGCATTGACAAGACTGTTCTTCTTAAGTATGATTAGGCTTAGCGAAATGAAACGTATACGCTTCCGCCGTTGAAGAAAGCGGAGCGTTTTGCCAAGCGGCAGGGCTTCGATGCTTGGCAACACGAAAGGATACCGATGAAATCATTGAAACTGCGTGCGGCTTTCTTGTTGCTTGTGCTCATTTGCAGCATTGTGCTCGCTTTGGGGTTCGGCTCGGTGACGCTGCCGACGGATACGCTCTTCGCCGAGATCTCTGCGGCTCTTTCAGGAGAATCATCGAAGAATGCGATGATCCTCTTCGACATCCGCCTGCCGCGCATCCTTTTTGCGGCGCTTGCCGGAGCCGCTTTGGGACTCACGGGGCTTTTGATGCAGACGGTCTCGCAGAATTATCTTGCCGATCCCTATATCCTCGGTGTTTCGGCGGGAGCGAGCACGGGCGCCGTCGTCTGCATCGTCTCGGGACTGGCGCAGCAGCTTTTCGGCTATGGCATTTACGTCGGCGCCTTTTTCGGCGCGGCGCTTTCGACGGCGCTCGTGATCTTTCTGACGGGGAGGAGCGGCAGTCCCGTGCGCCTCGTTCTCATGGGAATGGGCATCTCGGCGCTCTTTTCCGCCCTGACGATGCTCGCGATTTACGGGGCGAAGGACGAGGCACAGGTGCGAAGCGCCATGTTCTGGCTCATGGGCAGCCTCACGGGCATCCAGTGGAAGGCGGTGCCCGTCATGGCGGCGTCGCTCGCGGCGCTCATGCTCTTCATCTACCTCTTGCGCCATGAGCTTGACATCCTCCTGCTCGGCAAGGAGGAAGCGCGTCATCTCGGCATGTCCGTTATGCGCCTGCAGCGGCTCATCGTGCTCTTTTCGTCCGCCGTCGTGGCGGTCGTCGTGGCGCTCTCGGGCATCATCGGCTTCATCGGACTCATCATCCCCCATGCGGCGCGCTTCTTCGGCGAGCCGAAGCACGGCGTGCTGCTGTGGTTCACGGCGCTTTTCGGCGGCATCGTCCTCGTCTGGGCCGATGTGCTCGCGAGAAGCGCCTTCCGCCCCGAAGAGCTTCCCATCGGCATCTTGACGGCGGGACTTGGCGCGCCCGTGTTCCTGTGGATCATCAGCCGCAAGTACGGAGGCTATTGACATGCTCTCGGTCAGGAACTTGTCGTTCGCGGTCGGCGCAAAAACGATTCTCGACGATGTGTCCGTCGACTTCGCTGCGGGGAAGATCACGGCGATTCTCGGTGCAAACGGCTCGGGAAAAAGCACCTTGATGTCCTTCCTCGGGAAGAATCGTGCTGCGCCCGGTCACGTTTTCTTCTGCGGCGAAGACATCAGCGAGATTTCGCCGCACGCTTACGCCTTGAAGGCGGCAATGCTGCCGCAGCAGCGCGAAACCATCGCGGACTTCGCTGTCGAGGACGTCGTCGTCATGGGGCGCTTCCCCTACAAGCGGCAGTTTCGCAACTACACGCGAGACGACTACGAGATCGCGCGCACTGCCATGCGCGAGGTCGGCATCGAGGCGATGGCGAAGCGCCGTATCGGCAGCATGTCGGGCGGTGAGATCC
Organism: uncultured Selenomonas sp.; assembly: GCA_905373085.1. GTDB lineage: Bacteria > Bacillota > Negativicutes > Selenomonadales > Selenomonadaceae > Selenomonas. The sequence goes on along the minus strand of CAJPRR010000148.1, from coordinate 1,700 downwards.
AGCGCGTCATGATCGCCAAGGTTCTCGCGCAGAAACCCGAACTCATCCTTATGGACGAGCCGACGAACCACCTCGACGTCCGTTACAAGGTCGCGCTCATGAACACGCTGCGCGCCTACGGCGGCACGATCGTCCTCGTGCTGCACGACCTGTCGCTCGCCGCCCAGTACGCCGACCACGCCGTCGTCATGAAGGACGGTCGCATACGAGAAGAAGGGGAGACGGGCGTCGTCATGCGCACGGAGCTTTTGGAAGAGATCTTCGGCGTGCCCTTCGTGCGATTTGAGAAGAACGGGCGCGTCTATTTGAATTACTGAAGAATCGCGGATACATTCAGCGTTTCCTTGCATGAGTCGTATGGTCGCGGCAAACGCTGCGTCAAGGGTATATAGTAAAGGAGGATCTTTATGAAGAAATGGCTGAAGAAGGCGGCTGCGGCGGGACTCGCCGCCCTGCTCCTCGCATCGCTCGCCGGCTGCAGCAATGACACCAAGAAGGCGGAGGACGGGAAGGCGGCGGGCTATCCCGTCACATGGACGGAAACGCTCGACGGGAAGGAAGTGACGGCTTCGGTGGAAAAGGCGCCGAGCCGCGCCATCTCCATGTCGCAGGCGACGACGGAAATGATGCTCGCGCTCGGTCTTGAGGACAAGATGGTCGGCACGGCGATGAAGGAGGAAGACATTTACCCGCCCTTGCAGGCATCCTATGACAAGGTCAAGGTGCTCGCGGAAAAGTGGCCGTCCTATGAAACCTTCATGGCGGAAAAGCCCGATTTCGCAACGGGCTGGGAAGTGCCTTTCACGAAGCGCGGCATTCCTGCAGATTCGATTACGGCACAGGGCGTGCCCATCTATGTCCCGTCCTCGATGCAGAAGCTCGACGCTGACCTCGATACCGTGTTTGACGACATGATGAAGCTTGGCGCGATTTTCGGCGTCGAGCCGAAGGCGCAGGAATGGGTCGACGGGCAGAAGAAGATCCTCGCAGGCGTGCAGGAAAAGATCAAAGCTCTGCCGAAAAAGCGCGTGTTCATCTACGATGCCTCCGACGGCAAGCCGTTCACCGCTTACAAGGGCTACACGACGAACATCCTGAAGCTCATCGGAGCGGAAAATGTCATGGCGGATGCCGGCGTTGACAAGACATGGGCGGCGACGACATGGGAAAGCGTGGTCGCTGCAGATCCCGAGTACATCATCATTGCCGATTACAGCAACGGCATTCGGAACGATGACGACTTCCAGAAGAAGGTCGCCGCCATCAAGGAAAATCCGCAGCTTGCGAATGTCAAGGCCGTCAAGGAAAACCATTTTCTCAAAGTGAAACTCTCGGAGATCACGCCGGGCGTGCGCACGGTCGAAGCATTGAAGCGTCTCGCCGAAGAGATTCACGGAATCAAGCTGCAGTGAAACTCTCAAGGAAGCGCTGCTCGGCGATGTTGAAGCTTTCCGTACTTTCTTGATGCTGTCTGGCACGCCTCCTGCATGTGCGGGGTGTGCATGAATTCTCAACACTTGACCCAAAGAGGCGCCTGTACGGCGCTTTTTTGGGATTTGTACGAAAGGCGAGTAGTCCGGGCGCTTTCCTTATGGTATACTGGCAGGGAGTTCTGTATAGATTTGTACGACCGACGCTTTTTCAAAAAAGGAGGTATTCCATGATCGCCGACGGCTTTACCTATGTCTCCGTCCTTATAT
>CAJPRR010000147.1 GCA_905373085.1 uncultured Selenomonas sp. | reverse complement strand
ACGGCAGGTGGGCGGAGCGCCACGGTTTTTCCGTCGTCACGGCAGATCTGCTGCCTGGCGATGAGGCGGGCGTCAAGAGTGCGACGCTCTTCATCAACGGGCACAACGCCTATGGCTATTTGAAGTCGGAAAAGGGCGTGCATCGCCTCGTGCGCATCTCTCCTTTCGATTCCAATGCGCGTCGTCATACGTCGTTTTCCGCCTGTGACGTCATGCCCGAGATCGACGATGCCGTCGAGGTTGCGATCAATATGGCGGATGTGCGCGTCGATACGTACCGCGCTTCGGGTGCGGGCGGTCAGCACATCAACAAGACGTCGTCCGCCGTGCGCATGACGCACATGCCGACGGGGATCGTCGTGCAGTGCCAGAACGAGCGGTCGCAGCTGCAGAACCGCGAGCAGTGCCTGAAGATGCTGCGCGCCAAGCTCTTTGAATTGGAACAGGAGAAGAAGGAAGCCGAGATCCAGAAGCTCGAAGGCGATCAGCAGAAGATCGAGTGGGGCAGCCAGATCCGTTCCTACGTATTTCAGCCCTACACGATGGTCAAGGACATGCGCACAGGCATGGAGACGGGCAACGTGCAGGCGGTCATGGACGGCGATCTCGACGCCTTCATCGAGGCCTTCCTCGCGGCGAAGGCGAATCATGAGATTTGAGATTTAAGGTGATGTTTTGCGCAAACTTTTGATGCTTGTTGCAGGCGCTGCGGCAATCCTTCTCGTCTTTGGCGAAACTTTGCTGCCCGCATGGGCGCGGCAGACAGCAGAGACGATGCTCAGGGATCGCGGGGCAGAGAGCGCCGAGGTGACGCTTGAGAGCACGCCCGGCATCCTGTTCCTCTTGGGACAGATCGACACTCTCAAGATTGATGCGAAGGGGCTTCGCATCGGCGATTTGCGCATGGAGCGCGTGCAGCTGACAGGAAGCGGCGTGCATTTTTCGTCGCGAGATCTTTTCCTCGATCACTGCGTGCATCTCATTTCTGCCGAGGATTTGAAACTCACGGGCACCGTTTCCGAGGATGCTCTGCGCAATCTTTTGGCGAAGCGCATCGACAAGCTTGACAACATCAAGGTGACGATTGACGAAGATGGCGTGCACGCGACAGCGGAAGTGAAGATCTTCGGGCGCATGGCGGATGTCGTGCTCGAAGGGAAGATTGTCGAGGACGCGCAGGCGCTGTACTTTCACATGACGCGGCTCGACATCAAAAACGCCTTGATCGGCAAGGCGAATCTTGGCGACATCTTCGGCGACATTCAGATCGCGAAGCTCGATGCATTGCCTTTGAAGACGTGCATCGAGAGCGTCGAACACAGGAAGGGCGCCATCGTCGTGCGCCTCTCTGCCGGAGGGAATGAGGAGTAGGATACATGAAGCAATTTCAATACAACAAGGTGCTCATCGCCTTCATCTTCGTCGGCCTTGTCGCGGCGCTCCTCATTGATGTCGCACGCTGGCGTGCGGAGGAGGTCAACAAGCAGGTCGATCTCGCCATTGATTACGAAGATCTCGTGCAGCTCGCCGAGCAGGAGGGGAAGCCTGTCGCCGAAGTGCTGCAGGCGGCGAAGGAAGCGGGGATCACGTCGCTCGCCGTCTATGAGACGACCTTCAAGAAGCTCAACGCAAACGGCAAGGCAACGGCGCTCGCGGGCAGCGAGCTTGTGGCCAATTATCATGCGGGGATCTTGACCGATCCCGCGTGGCGCACCCTCATCGAGAACGGCACGATCAAAGGCTCCGATGTTTGCATTGTCGGGCACGATGCGCGTACCTACAAGGAGGTCAAGGAGGACTTGCTGCGCCGCCTGGGCGCTGCTCGTGTGAACGCCGTCGCAGTCAACGGCGTGGAAATTCTCGTCGTCAAGGCGAATTACGAAACCTTCCTCAAGATGGATCTCGGCATGCCGACGGACGAGATGCAGGCGGTCAATGACGCAGGCTTCTTCGTGCTTGCACGTCCGACGAACTATCTGGGCTGCACGCCCGACGATGTCGATGCCGTGTTCCGCCGTCTGGAAGACTGCCGCATCTCGGAAGTCGTGTTCTCCGGATCGCAGATGCTCGGCGCTCCGAAGTCGCTGCAGACGACGATCGACCGCTTCAAGGAGCGCAATCTCGTCCTCGGCCTCATCGAGGATACGACGCAGCTGCAGTTCTACAAGCAGGACGGGCTTTCCGAGATCTCCAAGGGCGTCGGCTATGACCATGTCGCGCGTCTTTACACCATTCCGAAGGACGAGCAGCCGAAGCTCAAGATCGATACGGCGGTCGAGCGCTGGGCGAATACGGACATGGAGCGCAACATCCGCATCGACCTCCTGCGCATTTACGAGAAGCCTGCGCCCGGCATGACGCTCTTCGAGACGAACATGCACTATATCAAGGCGACGGCGGAGGCCGTCAAGGCGCACGGCTTCACGCTCGGCCCTGCGGGGACGTTTGAAAACTGGTACGCGCCGCGTCCTCTGCGCGCCGTGCTGATGCTCGGCGTGGCGGCTGCCGTCGTGCTTTACCTCTCGCTCATCACGCACCGCTTGCAGCCTAGGACGCTCTACGCGCTCTTTGCCCTGCTGGCATTCGTCTTTGCCGCGCCGATCCTCATGGGCAGCGGCGCGAAGATGCGGCTTCTCGCGGCGTTCTTGAGCGCGAATCTTTTCCCCGCGCTCGCCGTGATATGGCAGCTCGACCGCATCCGCACCATGGAGCCTGATGCGAAAGCGCCGCTCTGGCGCATCATCGGCACGGCTGGAGTCGCCCTCTTCGTGACGGGTGCGCTCTCCTATGTCGGCGCGGCGTATCTGTCGGGCGCTCTTGCCGATGTCGAGTACTTCCTTGAATTCAACATCTTCCGCGGCATCAAGCTGACCTTTGTCCTGCCTATCGTGCTCGTCGCCGTCGCGTTTTTGACGCGCTACGACGTCTTTGACGGCAGGATGGCGGAGGGGCAGGGCGCTCTCGTGCAGCTCGGTCAGATTCTCGATATGCCCGTGAAACTCAAGTCACTTCTCCTGTTCGTGCTCGTGGCTCTTGCCGCCGTCGTGTTCGTCGCACGCTCGGGACATACGTCGGGACTGCCCGTCTCAGGGCTTGAATTGAAGTTCCGTGCGCTCTTGGAGCAGGCATTCTACGCGCGGCCGCGCTCGAAGGAGCTGATGATCGGCCATCCGGCGTTCATGCTCGCCGTCCTCGCATGGTGCCGCAAGTGGCCGACGATGCTTCTCTTCGCGCTCGTGCTCGTTGCGACCATCGGTCAGGGCTCGATGGTCGAGACGTTCGCGCACATGCGCACGCCCGTCTATATGTCCTTTGTGCGCGGCATCGGCGGCATCGTCCTCGGCTGCGGCATTGGAGCTTTCCTCATGGTGCTCGTGCATCTCGTGCAGATGATATTATCTTCGGCAAAGGAGCGTTTCTCGAAGGAATGAGCAACATCGTAGTATCCGGATATTACGGCTCGAAAAATGCCGGTGACGAAGCCATGCTCGCCGCGATGATCGAGGTTCTATCCGAACTGGACCCGCAAACGAATATCACGGTGATTTCAGCGAACCCTCCGGATACGAAGCGCCGCCACGGCGTCGAGGCTGTCTCATGGCTTTCGTTTTCCGCGATATGGAAGGCTCTGCGCGCCTCCGACCTCCTCGTGTCGGGCGGCGGCAGCCTGCTGCAGAACGTCACGAGCCGCCGCAGCCTTTATTACTACATGGCGATCATCGTCCTTGCCTTTCTCGCGCGGAGACCTGTCATGCTCTACGCGCAGGGCATCGGCCCGATCGAGGGCTTTTGGGCGCGCACGATGATGCGCCTCATCGGCAACCGCGTGCGCCTCATCACCGTGCGCGATCACGGCTCTTTGGCGGAGCTTGCGGCCATGGGCGTCCGCCGCCCTAGGATCGTCGAAACTGCCGATCCGGTGCTCGCCATCAATCCCGTTGCGAAGGATATGGGATGGCAGGTCTTGCAGTGGAACGGCGTGACGGATGACAAGCCGCTCGTCGGCATATCCGTGCGCGAGTGGAAGGGCTGGCAGCGCTACAAGGAAGCCTTCGCTGAGGCGGCCGACCGCATCGCCGTCGAGCTTGGTGCGAATCTCGTCTTTCTGCCCATGCAGTATCCCGAGGATGTCAAGACGGCGGAGACGATCGCTGCGATGATGAAGCAGGAAGCCATCGTTCTCGACGGCGAGTTTTCGACAGCGGAGCTTCTTTCACTCGTCGGCAATATGGATTTGCTCATCGCGATTCGCCTTCATGCCTTGATTTTTGCGGGTGTCATGGGTGTGCCGCTCGTCGGCGTATCGTACGATCCGAAGATCGATCGTTTCCTTGACTCCATTGGTGAGACGCCCGCCGCGAAACTTGAGACCATCACGGCAGATGAACTCATGGCGGAAGTGCGGCGCAAGTGGCAGAAGCGCGATACGCTTTGCGAGAAGAATGCCGCCCTCTTGAAAGAGCTGAGGAGACGCGCATTTCAAAACGCGGAGCTTGCCGTGGGAATCCTGCGAAAGGGTGCGCCTTCTTTGGAAAAGAAGAATTGAGTGAAATGCAGTAGGAGAGCTGTCGTTGGAGGCATCACGCATTCCAGCGACGGCTTTCTTTACGGTGCAAGAAAATATCGGAAAATTTTTCAGAAAAATACCAAAAGAGAAAAGGAATTTTCGCTTTGATATAGAAGTAGACAACAGAGGAAAAAAGTTCGCTTGGAGGTGTTTTATATGGGCAGCATCAACAAAATTCTCGTGCCGGTCGATGGTTCTGTCAACGGCTGCAAGGCCGTGGATGAGGCGATCGCCTTTGCAGAGAAGTGCAATGCAAGTCTCGATTTCGTCTATGTGGCGAGCAACATCAACAAGGATATTCCGAGCCATCTCGTCTTCGACCGCATCTGGGAGAAGATCCCCGAGAACATGAAGGCGACGCGGCATGTCGAGACGGGCAACGTGCCGAAGGCGATCCTGAAGATTGCCGACTCGGAAAAGAGCGACATGATCATCATGGGCAGCCGCGGTCTCGGTCTCTTCAAGGGCGCCTTGATCGGCAGCGTCAGCCAGAAGGTCGTCGAAGAGTCGAAGGTTCCCGTCATGGTGGTAAAGTAAAAGGCGGACGATAAGCAGGATAAAAAGTCCCTGGGCAATGTCCCGGGGACTTTTTGCGTATGCGATATGGATGGGTGATATGCCTTTGCGGAAGGCATCCGTCGCTCTATGCTCTCTCCCTGAGCATGGCAATCTCCCTTGCATATCCTGCATCGTCGTTCGGCGTTTCC
>CAJPRR010000146.1 GCA_905373085.1 uncultured Selenomonas sp. | reverse complement strand
CCGCCCGCACCGTCAAACGCCGCGTGGCCAAACTGATCGTACGTCGATTTCTTCTGCGGATCGGAGAGGACTTGATAGGCCTCGTTGACCTCCTTGAACTTCTCGGCAGCTTCCTTCGGATTGTCGCGGTTCAAATCGGGATGGTACTTGCGCGCCATCTTCTTGAACGCCTTCTTGATGTCCGCATCCGAAGCGCCTTTGGAGAGGCCGAGCACCTCATAGTAATCGCGTTTCTCGCTCACAATAAACACCTCACAGCGCCCAGTGCGCCTGTCCTTTATCGTCAAAAGAGTGCGGAGCATGAACTCCACGCTCCACACTCTCCGTCACTTCTTGCGCTTATTTCTTGTCGTCCTTGACTTCCGTGTACTCGGCGTCGACGACGTTGTCGTCCTCGCTCTTCGCACCCGCGTCCGCCGCACCTGCACCGGGAGCTGCGCCCGCGCCTGCTGCAGCCTCAGGGCCGCCCGCCTGCTGGTACGCCGCCGCGCTCATCTCATAGAGCGGCTTTTCCAGCTCTTCCGTCGCCTTCTTGATGGCGTCCGTGTCCGTGCCCTTCAGCGCTTCCTTGACCTTGTCGGCCGCCGCCTGCACTTCGTCCGCCTTCGCCTTGTCGACCTTGTCGCCGAGATCCTTGATCGCCTTCTCCGCCTGATAGACAGCCGAATCGGCACGGTTTCTGATCTCCACGGTCTCCTTCTGCTTCTTGTCCTCGGCCTCATGTGCCTGAGCTTCCTTGACCATGCGGTCGATGTCGTCCTTGCTCATGCCGCTGTCGGACTGGATCGTGATCTTCTGCTCCTTGCCCGTGCCGAGATCCTTTGCGGAGACGTGCACGATGCCGTTTGCGTCGATGTCGAAGGCGACCTCGATGCGAGGAACGCCGCGCGGCGCCGGCGGGATGTCGGAAAGCTCGAAGCGTCCGAGCGTCTTGTTGCCCGCAGCCATCTCGCGCTCGCCCTGCAGGACGTGGATGTCAACCGACGGCTGGTTGTCCGCTGCCGTCGAGAAGATCTGGCTCTTCCTGACAGGAATCGTCGTATTGCGCTCGATGAGCTTCGTCGAAACGCCGCCCAAGGTCTCAATACCCAGAGAAAGCGGCGTGACGTCGAGGAGCAGCATGTCCTTGACCTCGCCGACGATGATGCCGGCCTGAATTGCCGCACCGATGGAAACACACTCGTCCGGGTTCACGCTGCGATCCGGCTCCTTGCCAAAGTAGCCCTTGATGGCCTCCTGCACGGCAGGGATGCGCGACGAACCGCCGACGAGAAGCACCTTGTCGATATCCGAAGGCGAAAGACCTGCATCCGACATTGCCTGACGCGTCGGACCCATCGTGCGCTCGACAAGATCGTGCGTAAGCTCATCAAACTTGGCACGCGTGAGCTTCAGGTCGAGATGCTTCGGACCCGTGGCGTCCGCCGTGATGAACGGCAGATTGATCGGCGTCTCCATCATGCTCGAAAGCTCGATCTTCGCCTTTTCCGCCGCCTCCAACAGGCGCTGTGCGCTCATCTTGTCGGCGGAGAGGTCGATGCCGTTCTCCTTCTTGAACTCCTCGACCATCCAGTTCATGACGGCGTGGTCAAAGTCGTCGCCGCCCAAGTGCGTGTCGCCGCTCGTCGCCTTGACCTCGACCATGCCCTCGCTGAGTTCGAGGATCGAGACGTCGAACGTGCCGCCGCCCAAGTCAAAGACGAGAACCGTATGCTCGCCGCCCTTGTCGACGCCATAAGCCAGCGACGCCGCCGTCGGCTCGTTGACGATGCGCAGCACGTCGAGACCCGCGATCTTGCCCGCATCCTTCGTCGCCTGGCGCTGGCTGTCGTTGAAGTACGCCGGCACCGTGATGACCGCCTGCGTCACCGTCTCGCCGAGGTAGGCTTCCGCATCCGCTTTGAGCTTCTGCAAGATCATCGCCGAAATCTCAGGCGGCGTGTAGTCCTTGCCGTCGATGGAAACCTTGTAGTCCTTCTCACCCATGTGACGCTTGATCGATGCGATCGTGCGGTCGGGGTTCGATACAGCCTGACGCTTGGCAAGCTGGCCGATGAGACGCTCGCCCGTCTTCGTGAAGCCGACGACGGACGGCGTCAGGCGGCTGCCCTCCGGGTTCGTGATGACGACGGGCTTGCCGCCCTCCATGACGGAGACGACGGAGTTCGTGGTACCTAAATCGATGCCGATTGCTTTTGCCATGATGAATTCCTCCTAAAATGTTTATATCTATAAAAAGAGTTTCCTCTATTTGACTTATTGATTCATTGACTCATTGACTTAATTTGAAACGACCTGCACCATGCTCGGGCGTATGACGCGCCCCTTTGCCATGTAGCCCTTCTGCAGTTCCTGCTCGATCGTATCGTCCTCCTTCTCGGGATCCTGCACGCGCATGACCGCCTGATGGAATTTCGGGTCGAACTTCTTGTCCTTCGTATCAATGACCTCCAAGCCGTTCTTCGCGAGCGCTTCTGTCATCTGCTTGTAGATCATGGAAACGCCTGCGCGGAAGCTGTCGAGGTCAGAACCTTCGGCTAAAAGCGCACGCTCGAAGTTGTCGAGGAGCGGCAGCATATCCGTGAGGATGCCCTGCGTAACGACGGCGGCAAGCTCTTCGCGCTCCTTCGCCGAACGACGGCGGAAGTTGTCGAAGTCCGCGCGCAGTCGCAGCATCTGTGCGTCCTTTTCTGCCAGATCGGCTTCAAGCTTTTCCGCACGCTTCACAGGATCGTCCGCGCCATTTTCCGCCTCCTCGGTACCTTCACGGTTTCCTTCGGCAGTCTCCGCGCGGACATCGTCCGCTGCATCTTCCGCAGCGTCTGCGGCCTCCGCCTCGTCGATCTCGCGCTTCATCTCTTCGAGCTTTTCCTCGTCCTTCTTCTTCAACTCATCCTTCATGAATGATGGCATTCCCTTCACCTCGTATTTCATGCTATGCCGCTACCAGCGGAAAGGCTGCACGAGCGCAGCGATATGGCGGTTCAGATATCTCAAGAGCGCCATCGCCTTGCCGTACTCCATGCGCGTCGGCCCTAAGACGGCGATCGTGCCCAAGCACTCGCCATCCAAGTGGTACGTCGCGCGAATGATGCTGCAATCCTCGATGCCGCTGTACTCGTTCTCGCGGCCGATCGTGACAACGAGCCCCTCCTGCGATTTCTTCTGTAGAACGTCTTTGACGAAGTTCTCTTCTTCGAGCAGTGAGAGGAGCGCACGCACGCGCGTCACATCGCGAAACTCCGGCTGCGCAAGCATCTCGGTCGTGCCGCCGAGATAGAGCCGCTGCTCCTTGCGCTCCTCGTCGAGCGCTTCGTAAATCAGTTCCATTGCCGCCTGATAAAGCGACTCGTCCATGACCTCGGCGCGTATGCGCTTCAAAGCGGCCGTGCCGATGGAGGAAAGCTTCTCGCCCGACAGACATCGGTTGATGACCTCCGCCATGCGCTGGAAATCCTCGAAGCTCGCGCCCTTTGGCATCTTGACGACGCGGTTCTCCACGAAGCCCGCGTCCGTCATCAGAACAGCGATGACGCGCCCCTCGCCAAGCGGCAAAAACTGCAGCGTGCGAAAAGCCGCCTCATCCAGCTGCGGCGCCAAGACGAGCGCGAGATTCTTCGTCAGTCGCGAAATGATCTTCGCCGTCTCCTGAAAGACGCTCTCGACGCGCTTGACGCGCTTTCGATACCAGTGGTCGATCAACGCTCTCTCACGCTCGTCAATCGGCGCGGGCGAGAGCAGATCGTCCACATAGAGGCGATACCCTTTCGACGAAGGGATGCGCCCAGAGGACGTGTGCAAATGCTCCAAGTAGCCCATATCCTCAAGATCCGCCATCTCATTGCGGATCGTTGCCGGACTGACGCCGAAACCATGACGCCGCGCCACAGTGCGCGAGCCGACAGGCTCAGCCGACGAGATGTAGTCATCGACTACCGCCTGCAGGATGCGCCGCTTCCTTTCATCAAGCATTCTCACACCCCCTCTGATAAGGTCTACTATGAAAGTCCAAGAAGCCAAGCCCGAAGGGCGCAGGCTGATTGGCTAACTTTCATTAAGGGCGGCGCACAATGTCCACAAAGTGGACGTTTGTGCGTGTAGTTCATGCTGTTAGCACTCGATCGCCTTGAGTGCTAACCCATGACTAGAATATACACGATAAAAGTCAAAAAGTCAACATCTTTTTTATCTTTCGTGAAAAAGTTTTCCGCTTCCATGCCACCTAACCTTCCGCGACGACGAAAGAAACGAAGCCGCCTATAACGCACTACAGCATTACAGGCGGCTCTTATGACAAAATCCTTCTCCGCTCTCAGCAGATAATTCATAAAGATACTTTCAGGAAATTTCACGGCTTGAGCCAAGCGCTATCCGGGCGTGCAATCAATCGTGCGTTATTATATGCCATATCCAAAGTCAAACACGTATGACCTAGATATCGGTTACCTTCGTTGCTCTTACTTACGACAAGAGCTAAATCCGGCGCGCTTTCGCTAACTAAGCAAATAGGAATCAATAATTGGATACGTCCTTTATAATATTGAGGGACAGCCGTTTTATAATTCGCATCAATCATGCCTTTAGCTTTTTTAATCGCCCCATCAAAAAGCAGTCTTTGATTAGGGCTGTCTCTCACGCTTGCAGGAAGACGCTGAAAATTTTCAGGTGATCCAAATATATGGGAATATTGTGGAACAATATCGCAATTCGTATCAAATACTAGAGCTCCGGGTTCAGAAAAATAATTTGCCCGCCGAGGAAACTCATTAACATCAAGTATGCCCAACTGATATGACGTATTAAACCCATTCAAAAACCATTTTTGACGATCCCTATTTTTATTTTTTTCAAAATACGCAAAAATCGCTTCATAATATACGGTGAATAATCCAGTATTAAAGAGAGCATAGTTATCCGTTTCTAATATTTTATCTTCTTCAAGTAATTTAGAAAACGTATGTTCAATATAATTCTTCAAAATCGTATTATCTGAATTTGAGCCAAAGCTCCATTTTTCCGGGCATATTCCCGCAAGAGTCTGTATCTTTCTTTCGTAGTCATAGCAAAAAGCAAAATCAAATAATTTCATAAAACATTTCTCCTCCTCAAGTAAACGTAATTCACCGTGTCAAGTATACAATCTTGCAAGAAATCGTCAACAAAACAGAGCCCGCCAGATCAACACAAATAAGGGAAAAATACATCAAGATGACATCTGCGAATTTATCACTACTCTCTTAAATCTGAAAACGCAGCTTAAATCTACAATAAACAAAGAGGAGACTACAAGACATTGCAATCTCCTCCAACACGATCTTTAGGGGTATATGCCTCCTTAATGGTTGCACATATCCGCAATAAATATAGGCATCTTCAATGGATGTAAGCATCTTCAATGGATGTAAGCATCTTCAATGGGTGTAAGCATCTTCAATGG
>CAJPRR010000145.1 GCA_905373085.1 uncultured Selenomonas sp. | reverse complement strand
GTCGCGGTAGTCAGCAAGGTGCTCGACACGAAGCCTGCCTACTGCGGCGCACCGAGCTTTTCCTACAAGGTCGGCGCATTCGAAATTACGAAGGATGGCAGCCTTTGCTTCGACAATGGGGCTGACGAAGCGACGGTGGCGCGTGTGCGGACGGCACTGCGCGAGGCGGGCTTCACGTCCGAGGATGGGGAGAACGAGGCTTCCTGTGGGGACACAGGGACGAATGAGCCGATCCAGACAGAAACGGCGGCAGAAGATGCTCCGACTGAGGAAGTGATGGCAGCCCTTGACGAGGACAGCCTTTCCATCAGCCTCCCACGCACACTTTTCACTGAAACGGCACTGTAGAATCTCGATGCACTCCTTCTGAGCAAAGGACGGCTGATTCGGCAGCGCCTACAAAGAGTCGCGCAAGATTCTCCTGCAGAATCTCACAGGCAGCAGCGCGTTCAAGAGCGGACATCGGAAGGAGGCTGAGCATCATGCGGTTTCTGAGTAAAGAACAGATCGCCGCACTTCGAGAGCGGTATCCGCGCAGGACGAAGGTGGAACTCCTCGGAATGGACGATCCGCAAGTCCCACCGACGGGAACGCTGGGCGAGGTCATGGGCGTTGACGACGCGGGACAGCTTCTCGTCCGATGGGAAACGGGTTCCTCGCTGAGTCTGATCCCCGACGTGGATTCCTTCCGCATCGTGCAGAAGGGCGAGTCATGAACGAGAAGGTTTTCGCACAGATCATAGACATCCGCAACTCGGGGCGAGTGAATATGTTCGACGTTCCCGGTGTTCAGCGCATTGCATTTGAGATGGGCTTCTACGAACTGGTCTGCTTCATCGAGGAAGACCGTGCGGCGTATGTACGATTTATCCTCACGGGTAAAAAATAGCCTACGCTCTCAGCGATTCAGCACAGCCTTTCGGGGCTGTGTTTCTCTCGAAATATAAGTGTAGTTTATCCGAAATATGACTTACTATATTCTGCGTTTAGAGGCATATATACACATGACCGAAGGAAACAACCTACACACAGAAAGCGAGGAACACAAAATGAAGAACGCAGAAGCAAGATGGCCGAAGACCACCACGATGGAACACCTTGATGAGATGCGGTTTGGAACGAGCGGCGCGATCCTGCGCTACGGCGAACAGATCCTTGTGGTCGGAATGGAATGCTGGGGCTTCCACGCAGCCATCTACGAGATGGTCGAAATGTCGGAGGAGACAGGCTTCGCGGACATTGAATGCCGCCTGAATCTCGTCGAAGCCGCCGCAGAGCTTTTCGAGGACGGCGGTCATGCGATGGCTTGGTGCATGAAACGCATCTAAGCCGGGCAATTGATTTAGAGAAGATTATGCTCTCTAAATATGTGTTATATTTACATCATAGAATTATCTTGTTTTATGATGTTTTTCTCTTGAAACATTCTAAAAAGACTTTCCAACTGCTTCTTTGTATCAGTAGATAGATTATCATTATTTATAATCAATTCTGATACAAATGCTTCCATAACATTATCTCTGTTTATCCAATCATTTTTTGCATATGCGTATGAATTATATGGTGATGTCATTGCTTCATATAATAGACAGGTTGTTTCTTGATTTAATTGGACATCCTCATAGTTATTGATACTACATATTATGCATTCTGCAATAGCTCTTGTATACTTTACATGAGCTAATGAGATAAGCAATTTTTCATTAGCGGATTTTTTATATCTTGACTCAATAATTTGTTCTGCAACTATGCTACATCGAGAAGCACGTTTCAAAAAATCTATTTTTTTCTCATATGTTTTTTCATAAAAAGATGATCGTATATAGCATTTAGAACGTTGATGCATATATTGTGGATCTGTGGATAATAGTGTGTTAAGTTTGTCATAGATCTTGCGTATTAATGATAAATTTCCTCTTCTCCCCCAAGCAAAAATTTGATTTATATTATCGAACAAAATATATTGCTTGTATGGCAAATTGTTTTTTTCTATCGTGCCATCTATCTTTTCCATATCAAGAATCTTTTTTACGATGTAAAAATATGCTTCTTCGATGCCATTAGGATTAGAGGTTGCAAGCTCTGATAGTTGGTCAAAAAGCCAGTATTCAGCATTTAAGACATATTTTATAGAGGAGTTTTTACTGGGAGACTTCTCAAAGCCCCATGTTTCCTCTATATCGATCAAAGGAGAAACTTTCTGCACTTGTAATATGGCCTCTTCTGAGAATCCAAATTGTGTAACGGAAATAGAATATAGTTTTCGTTCTATGGCTAAAGAAATTAAAACGGAAATCTCTCTTTTTGTGGATTTTAACGGATACAAACGTTGATATTTATTTCCTTCACGGAGGATTCTGCTTTGATAGATTATATTATCTAAAATGGTTTTCTCTGAAGAAAATATTCCTGCATTAATAGATGTCAGGCGTTGATTGATTTGCGTTAATTCACAATTTGTAAACTTATTCGGCAAATCTATTATCGGAAAAATTATATCGTCTTTTTCTGCAATTTGTAAAATATCTGCCAAATCCCGGTTCCTTTTTTTCTCAAAAAAAACAATGCTAATACCTTTCTTTTCTAATTCTCCAATATTATGAATAACGCTATCTATTTGACTTGTTGTCAAAGCACTACTGTCAAACAGCAGTAATGCTTTATTTACATTCATCAACTTTTTTAACGCATAATCCGAAAGACTGTCTTTCGATTCAAAAATATATACTTTTCGATTACGGATTCGGCAGGCCAGATCTATCAAAACGTATGTTTTTCCACTACATGCACTACCTAGTACAAACTGTATAGAATTTTTTGTTAAATTGTTATATATCTGTTTTGTAATTTCTCTTTCTATAAAAAAATATGGCTTTTCTATTGAACGCTGTTTTGTAAGCAAACTTTTTCCCCAAAAAAGATATGATTTATTCTTTTTAAAATCCGAGGAAAGCACATCATTTTTGTGATATACCGTGTTCCATGTATCCAAATCATCAGTGGTGAGTCTTTTGGACTCTTGCCACGCATTATAAATATCTGTGTACATACTATCATAATCATGAAATAATAAAACATGAGTAATACCATATTGCTTGTATCTAATTTTTTCCAATCTTCCTGGAGTATTCACCGCGCAGATATAGCGATTTACTTGAACTGTATTTGAGTTGAGCGACACTTTTAAAATGTCTATTTCATCATCCAAACTACAACCTAAATATATAATATTTTGATAGGAAATATCATGCTCTAATTTGTTTAAAAGCGAGAGGTTCTTTTTTAAACTCGAAGCATATTGTACCTTAGTAAAAACTACGCTTTGTGAATCAGAATATGCTAATAGATCATTGATATCTCCATGCAGTTTTATTACACATTTTTCGTAATCGTATATATCTGGACTCACTTCTCTATTAGAATATATTATTTGATGATAGCTGCTGTTTTTCTCAATTGCATCGTCAATATTTAATGTATATATATACGGCCAATCTATTTGTAGCAAGGGTTTCCTTATATTATCTAGAAGAACTTTACTAAAATTATTCCTTAAATATTCTTTTCTCTCATCCAGAGAAATTTCCTCATGATAAACAGTAGAAAGTTCCGAAAAAGAGTATACTTTTAATTCTTCTTTTTCCAAATCAGATAAGGCACCGCATTTATTTAGACGTGCCCTCATATAATCAATATACTCCTTGCCAGAAGGAACATATCCCTTAAGGCTTTTACTTCCTTGCGAGAATCCGGATCCAATAATTGGAATAAGTGTTTTTTTACGAAAATTTTCAATAATAATTTCTCTCATATCAGAAAAACTTTTAATTTCCATGATCTTTAACCTCCTGTTACACTACAATGATATATTACATATAAATTAAAATTGCGCATTTATAACGTAAGTTATATCTTATATTTTACCACAGAATTCGTACATGTGTATAGCAATAGTTTAGGATGCTTGCGTAAATCAAAACCACCGGTTGAACTAGTGTGTTGTAGTAAACTAAAGTTGTAACAGGAATGTCTAAAGAAGCCATCTGGTGAAAGGGGATTTGATTCTTGTCGCAACAACATTATGAACCAGAATTTAAACAACAGATCGTCCGACTTCATATCGAAGAGGGACGCACATACCGAAGCTTGACGGCAGAGTATGGAGTTTCAAAAGCAAGCATCTGCAAATGGTGCAAAGAATTCAGCGAAGAATGCCAAGAAAACGCCTCAAAAAATCCAACCGCCCAAAATGATCTGGAGCTCATGAAGGAGAATCGTCGTTTGCGCGAAGAACTTGCAGAAACACGAAAAGAAAATCTTTTCCTAAAAAAAGCGGCGGCATTCTTCGCAAAGGGAATCGACTAGAGGCATATCGATTCATAGACGAACATCAGAATCTATTTGGCATTCGGTGGTTGCTGCGGCGTTTGGGAATGTATCCGAATGCTTATTACAACTACCGAAAACACAGACGAGCAAAGGAGGCTGCCCGAAAACAGACCATCCTTCGTCAAATTCAAGCCATATACCATGAAACCAACGGCGTTGCCGGCTATCGCAGGATGCAAATTCATTTGGCGCGCAAGGGCATTCATCTTTCAGCTCTTACGGTTCATAAGTATATGAATACGGAACTGGGATTGCACTCTATTGTGCGGCGAAAAGCTCCGCGATATCAAGGTGGTCCACCTCATAAGAAGTTTGAGAATCTGCTCAAGCAAGATTTTACAGCAACACAAATCAATCAAAAATGGGCGACGGATTTCACCTATTTATTTCTCTGTGGAGGTGATGTTCGATATAATTGTACGATCATTGACCTGTATGATCGCAGCGTCGTTGCAAGCTTGACCGATCGACGTATGACAAGCGACTTGGCAATCCGAACGCTGCGTAAAGCACTTAGCAGCCAACGAAAGAGAAGCAAAGACTTGATTCTTCATAGCGATCAGGGCAGCCCGTATACATCAAAAGCATTCACAGATTTCTGTGAGGCGCAGGAACTGACGCAAAGCATGAGCAAGGCTGGATGCCCGTATGATAACGCCCCTATGGAGCGCTATTTCAACACGCTGAAGAATGAAGAAATTTATCTTCACGAGTATCACGATAAGGAATCTCTCTATCGCGCCGTTGAGCATTTTGCCTATACCACGTACAACCATGTACGTCCGCATTCTTATAACGGTTACCGTACGCCATTCGAAGCGAGGTATTCGTCATAAGTTTATTGGACACTTATGTTACAAAAATGCTTGACCACAACACATCGCCCTTGGCAGGCATGGAAAGGTTGGGGGAGAGGCCTATGGTGTTATAGACCTTGTTCTTCTCTTGTCGGCTCATCTTGTCATAGCTGCCGTAGTGGTGATACTCGGCGCCTATGCTCTTTGCGCTGTAGTCCGCACCGTTCTCCAAATCGCTGAAAGAGAACGTCCCTGTCGAGAGGC
>CAJPRR010000144.1 GCA_905373085.1 uncultured Selenomonas sp. | reverse complement strand
GCAGATTTCTCGCTTTTTGAGAGGATTTCTTCCTCTAAAAGCGAATTAGATAAATGCGACGGAAATTAGAACGAGAGGCAAGGGGGAAGGATAGATGGCGATCAGATTGCAGGCGATTCTTTTTGACACGCGCTCGATTCAGAAGTATATCTTTTCGAGCAACCGCCTCAAGACGAATATCGGGGCGTCATTTTTAGTCGAGTGCGCCTTTTCGCGCGAGCTGCTTCATGTCCTGCGCGAGCTTTTCGGCGAGGAGGAGGTCGACGATGCGACATGGCGCGAGGTGGAATCGCCCGATTGGACGAAGATGGAGCAGAAGTGCCGCATCGGCTATATCGGCGGCGGCAACGCCCTCGTGCTGTTTTCTGAGGGAACGACGGATGAAGAACTTGTCGAGGTGATCAAATCCTTCACGAAGCGGCTGCTGTGGACGACTCCCGGACTACGCACGGGAGCGGCGCGCGGTGAAATGGTGCTCGAAGCGGACGGCACCTATCGCGTGACGCGCGTGAAGCGTGCCGATGGCGAGGAAGAGGACATCGACGACCTCACACATCTCGTCCGCAAACTCAAGGCGCAGCAGAACTTGTTCTTTCCTGCCGTATCGCTCCCCTATACGGGATTGACGCTTTCGTGCGAGGCGAGCGCGGAGACGGCGAATGCCTACGATGTGGATGATGTGCGCAAGGAAAGCCGTTTTCTTTCATGGGAAGTGAAGAGGAAGCTCTTGGCGGCACGTCAGAAGGGGGGCGTCATCGCACCCGCTGAGGAAGCGCTTCTCGACAAGCTGCGCAGCATCCTGAAGACGCAGGCCTTGGCGGGAGAGACGCTGCCGCCGTCGCGGGCCGACGCTATGAGTGATCCCGAGGAATTGGCACGGGAGCTGCAAAAGTATGCGTTTCCTTCCGAGTTCGAGAAGCTCGGGCAGAGGGAGACGGAAGACTACATGGCGATCGTCCATATCGACGGCAACAACATGGGCGAGAAGTTCCGCGACTGCAGCACGCTGACGAAGCGCAAGAACATGTCGCGTGCCGTGTACTGGAAGACGGTTCTGGCGTTCTGCACGCTCCTTGCAGACATCTTAGGCAATTATGCGGCGATGCACAAGCATCTCTCGCTGGAAGAGGCCGACGACGGCAAGATGCTTCTGCCTCTCCGCCCCATCGTGCTCGGCGGCGACGATATGACCTTCGTCTGCACGGCGAAGTATGCGCTCTCCTTCACGCGCACGATCATGGCAGCGCTCAATGACCTCGGCATCGACACTTGCGGCGGCGTCAGCATCCTGCCAACCGCCTATCCGTTCTTTCGCGGCTACGAGATTGCCGAGCAGCTTTGCGGTGCGGCGAAGTCGAAGATGCGTGCCATGCGCGAGGAGGGAAGCTCATGCTGGCTCGACTTCGCCATCCTGCACGGCGAGCAGCCGCCGACCTTGGAGCAGATCCGCGCACAGCAGTACAGCGGCAAGTGCGGCGCGATGCACTTCGGCCCCTATCGCGTCGACGGCGACGTGTCGACGCCTGAGCATGTCGGCAATCTCACCGAGGCCGTGCGTCAGCTCGTGCAGGGCGAAGGACGCATGCCGATGAACAAGATCAAGGAACTGCGTGCCGTATTGGCGGCGGGCAGACATGAGCAGGCGCAATTCATGGCGCAGTATCGCCGCCTGATCGCAAGCGGCGGGGCGATGCGCCTGCCCGAAGTCGCGGCTTGGTCGCCGTACCGCGAATCCTTGTGGCAGGCGGGAAGGACGCCTTACGTCGACGCCATCGAGATGATCGACTTCTATGTGCCCGAGGAGGTGCAGCATGGCTAAAAAGAAGAACGCAAAGGAGGCGCGCGAAAACAAGAAGAAGGAGCTGCTGGCCAAACATGCCGAGAGTCGCAGACAGCAGATGGAGATGAACCAGCAGAAGCAGCAGGCAGCGCAAAGGCCTGCTCCGAGCGAGCGCGATGTGGCGGACGATGGCATGCCGACGCTGGAAGAACAGCTCAAGCGCGTGCCCAGGAACGTGCAGTCTTTTCCTCCTGTGCGGCTTACGGAGCATCCTCGGGCGAAGTCCAAGGATATTCGCTTCGACGAATTCACGCTGGAAGTCACGGCGCTTTCGCCGCTGCATCTCGGCTCGGGCCGCGCCGATGTCAATGTCGATGCCGAAGTCGTGCATGATCGGGCGGGTCTGCCCTATTTCCCCGGCAAGCGGCTCAAGGGACTCATCTGCGAGAGCGCTCTGGAAGTCCTTGAGATGTCCGAATTGGCGGGATTGAACCTCTTTACGGAAAGGGAGATGGAAGAGCTTTTCCAGCATGGCATACAGAGCGACACGCAGCTGACGATACCGAACCTTCACCTTGCATCGGAGGAAGCGGCGCGGCAGATGGAAGAAGACTGGCTGTACCTAGAGGAGCGCTATATAGACCTCGTTTCTGCGCAGGACGTCCTTTCGCTCTATACCTCGCTGCGCTATCAGACGATGATCGACCGTGAGACGGGCACGGCTGCCGAAACCTCGCTCCGCAACATCCGCGTCGTCGATGAAGGCCTCGTTTTTTGCGGCACGGTGCGCCTCAAAGGAGGAACGCGGAAAAAGCTCACGATTCTCGCGCTGGCGCTGCGCAACCTCTCGCAGGCGGGCATGAAGCGCAATCGAGGCTTCGGCCGCATATCGTGCGCGATGCTGCAGCATGGGAAAGACATACGAAGCGTTCTCGTCGATGAAGCGCTGAAAGGGGGCAGGGCTTGAGATGAAAAAGATCCGTGTGAAGATAGAGACCCTTTCGCCGATCGTTCTCTCGACGCGCACCAACACGACCGTCATGACCGCGTCCCACGACTTCTTCAGCGGCACGCTCGTGCGCGGTATGCTGGCGGAGCGCTATATTGAAGAGAAGAATCTCGGCAAAGAGGCGCATGAGGACGCAGATTTCTTCGGCTTCTTCTTCGACAAGCTGCGCTTTGTCGCCGCCTATCCCGTGCGTGCGGCGGATGGGAAGCGCACCTCCTTCGTGCCCGCTTCGGTGCAGCGCCTCAAGGACGGTGAGGCGGTCAGGGATCTGCTCGTGGATGTTCCCGAGGCAGGGTACAAGACGCTGCGTGGCTTTGCCGTGATTGAGGACGGCGGCATCGAGAAGGCAGATGTCGCGAAGAACATATCGCTCCACATGAGCCGCAGCAATATCAAGGCGCGGCAAGGAAAGGACGCAGGCGAACCCTCTCTGGAGCGTCTGGCGGGGCGGTCGCGTGACGGTGCAATCTACAACTATGAAGCCGTGGAAAAAGGTGCGTGCTTCGAAGGCGAAATCTTCGGCGAAGAGTCGGAACTTGAGGCATTCCTAAAGGCTTTGGGTGTGGCTTCATGGACGGCGCAGGCGGGGCGTGCGCGTCATGCGCAGTACGGCGCCTGCCGCGTGCAGCTTGAGATGGTGGAATTCGCGCCCCAGGGCATCGAGCCTGATGCGGACAACCGCATCTATCTGCGCCTTGAAACGCCACTTCTCGCTGAGGACGAGCTCCTGTCGAGTGCCGATGCGGCTCTGCGGCAGATCGTCGATCGCCTCGATGAAAGCGGTACGGACGGATTTATCCTGCCTACTTACGATGCAGTGCAGACTGCAGCGCAGGGGGATGTGGAAAACAAGGTCTTTGCCGATTTCACCGAAGTGGACAACTTCGTAGGCGTTTGGGGCATGAAGCGGCCGCGCGCCGTTGCCCTTGCGGCGGGAAGCGTCTTTGCCGTGCAGAAGAAGTGCGCGTGGACACAGAGCGATAAGGAGCGTTTGCAAAGACTGCTGTATGAGGGCGTCGGCGCACGCACGGAAGAGGGCTTTGGTCAGCTGCGTCTCTGGCAGCCGAGGGAGCTTCATGTGGAGAAAAAGGTGCAGTCATGCGAGCGACGTGCAGTCAAGTCGCCCGAGGTGCGCAAGGGGGCGAAGGAACTCCTCCTCTGCGCGGCACAGCGGAAGATGATCGTCTATGCGGCGGAGGATGTGCGGAAGATCTCGGGGGGTGAAGGCACGGCGCACTTCTTCGCACGGCTCGATTCGATGTGGGTTCATGGCAGAACGAATATGCAGAGTGCCTTGCGAGAGGAGATCCGCAGTCAAAAGAGCAATGCGTCGACGCCCTTTGCCAAGAACCTCAAGACGATCAAGGTGGATGGGCGTTCTTTGGAGGGACTCTTGCTGGAAGCGAATCTTGCCGACATGCCGTACAACAAGGGACGCCGTTGGAGAAAAGAACTGGGCGAGAATGTCGAAGCCTTCTTGGAAGACATTGGCGAGCCGGGCCTCTTGTCGAGCGCTGAGGCGCAGGACGCGCTCTTCTATGCCTACTGGCACGATTTCTTCCGCTTCGCGAGGAAAGCGGCGGCAGGGAAAGGAGGCGAGGAATGATGATGATGAACGAAGAAAGCGTCAAGGGCAAGATTGTCCTCGAAGGTACGCTCGTCCTCGATGCGCCGCTTCTCATCGGCACGGGCGGGAATGGCGCAGGACAGGATGTCGATGACGAGGTGCTGAAGACGACAGCCGGACAGCCGTTCATTCCCGGCACATCGCTCGCCGGGGCGCTGCGAGACTTCATGACAGCGGAAAATGCGCTCGGCATGCGTCTGCTCTTCGGCACGGAAGCCGCGTATGAAAGACAGCATAATGCGGCTTGGCAAAGCTCCATTCGCATCGACGACATCAAGCTGAACAACGTGGAAATCGTCGTGCGCGACGGCGTGAGCCTCGACGAGATCACGGGCACGGCAATCGAGCATCACAAGTTCGACTACGAGGCGGTGGGCAGCGGCGCGACGGGGAAGTTCTTCGCCGAGATCACGCAGCGCGGCATCCATGAGAGGTACGAGGACGCTATGAAGGAGGCGGTTGACCTCTTGGCGCATAGGCTCGCTGCAGGGTTCTCCTTGGGCGCACATACGGCGAAGGGCTTTGGCGAAGTGCATGTGAAGGATTTGAAGGTCTATCGCTACGATTTCAAAAATCCCGCTCATGTCAGAGTTTGGCTTGGCCCGGAGGGAAAGAACGAAGCTCTTGTCGAGCCGGAAATCTACGAACGGCAGAAGCGCTTCTATGCCAAGGATGACTGTGTGCTCGAAGCGAAGTTCGCCTTGAAAAGCTCGCTTCTCGTGCGCGACTACGCGCGTGCCATGAAGGTGAAGACGGCAGGGCGCATGGATGAGGAGACGTCCGTGCAGGCGCCCATGCTGCGCGAAAACGATCATTGGCTGATTCCCGGCGCGAGCATCAAGGGGGCGCTGCGTCATCGCGCGGCGGAAATTCTGCGCAAACTCGATATTGACGGCGCATTGCTCGACCGCATGATGGGGCCTTCGCTCGTGCGCATCAAGGCGAAGCCTGACGAAAAGTGGAAGAGTCGTCTGCTCGTCTCGGAAGCACGCCTCGAAGATGGCGTTGTGACGGGACTGCAGACGCGCGTGCGTATCGACCGCTT
>CAJPRR010000143.1 GCA_905373085.1 uncultured Selenomonas sp. | reverse complement strand
CAGAATAGACGATAGAAGGGAAGGGGAGCTGTCGCACATAAATCATGTGCGGCAGTTTTCTTTCGTGTGCGGGTTTACGGAATCACTGATAAATTCAGCCACCCATCTTCACACATCTGGGCGACCTCATTTTATCAGCGCTTCCTTACAGGTGGCGCGGTGCGCTTCTCTGTGATATACTATAGGAATCGTTGAATTTATCTGTTCTTCCTATTGTGCAGGGAAGGGAAAGGGGCGTCAGTCTTGTCAGAAAAGCGAAGCGGCATGTGGTGCGGAGCGATTCTTTTCTTTCTGTGCGGCGTGTTCTTCTGCTGCTTCCATACGGCGTCGGCCGGCCGCGTGATCGACTTTCAGGGCGCAGGGAAGGCGCAGAGGGAGGCGGCGTCCAAAGAGGCGAAGCAGGAGAAGGCGCCCGCATCCTCGCAGGAGATTCGCGTGGGGCTGCTCCTCGGGCAGAAGAGCGTGCTCATCTCGTCGAACGCCGGATTTTCCATCGTCGAGGACGGAAGCGGCAAGGTGCTGACGACGATCGCGCCGAATGCCGCCATCAAGCTGGAAAGCGGCGGGGCGAGAATCTTCCTCGATGGCAAGCGCCTCTCCGGCGCATCCCTGCGCCTTGTGTCGCAGCGTGCCGATGGCGTCTTTCAAATCGGCGCCGGGCATTATCGCGGCAGTTTCTTCGTGCGCGTCGAGAGCAAGGGACTCGACCTCATCGAGCAGCTTCCTCTTGACGACTATGTGAACGGCGTGCTCGCCGAGGAGATGCCAGCCTCGTGGCATATAGAAGCCTTGAAGGCGCAGGCGGTGGCGGCGCGAACCTATGCCCTTCGCAGCAAGGGACGCCATCGGTCGGAAGGCTACGACGTCTGCGCGACGACGCATTGCCAGGTCTACGGCGGCGTCGATGCGGAAACGCCCGCGACGCGTGCGGCGGTCGCGCAGACGGCGAATCAGGCGCTCCTCTACGCGGGAAAGCCGGCGGAAACGCTGTTTCACAGTGATTCGGGCGGCATGACGGAGAGCCGCGAGGCGCTTTGGGGCGCGGGTGTGCCGTATCTCGTGCCCGTCAAGGAGGATGTGCAAGGGACAAGTCCGTGGCAGGTGATCTTGTCGGAAACGGATTTCCTCAGGAAGCTCGCCGCTGCCGGCAAGGAGGTGGGAAGCCTCAAGAAGATTGGGCTTTCCCCGCTCGTCATTGGCAGGGGTGACGCCTACCGCACGCCTTCGGGACGCGTTTCGCACATGACGATCGAAGGCTCGAAACGAACCGTGGAGCTGACGGGAAGCGAGATGCGCTCCATCTTTGGTCTCAAAAGCACGCTCTTCGGCGTGAAGCGGGAAAAGGGGCAGATTGTGATCACCGGCTTCGGCAGCGGTCATGGTCTGGGAATGTCACAGCATGGCGCCGAGAGGCTTGCAAGCCGCATGAAGTATGACGCCATCCTCGCGCACTATTATCCGGGAACGACGCTGGAGGTTTTGCCGTGATGCTGCTCAAGGACTTTGATTATGAACTGCCGGAGGAACGGATCGCGCAGAAGCCGATCGAGCCGCGCAACGCATCGCGGCTCATGGTGCTTGATCCCGCGGCGAAGACGATAGAGCATCGTCATTTCTACGACTTGGGCGCGTTCCTCACGCCCGGTGACGCCTTGATTCTGAACGATACGCGTGTCCTTCCCGCGCGGCTCTATGGCAGGCGCGAGCCGACGGGCGCGCATATCGAGGTGTTTTTGCTGCGCCGCCTCGACAAGGATTCGTGGGAGACCTTGGTGCGCCCCGGCAAGAAGGCGCAGGTTGGACAGGTCATCCGTTTTTCCGACGAACTTTGCGCTGAGGTCATGGCGCATACGGATTTCGGCGGGCGCATCGTGAAGTTCCGCTATGAAGGCGTATTCGAGGAAATCCTCGACCGCTTGGGAGAAACGCCTCTGCCTCCCTACATCCATGAGAGATTGGAGGACAAGGAGCGCTACCAGACGGTCTACTGCCGCGAGGAAGGTTCGGCGGCCGCGCCAACGGCGGGTCTGCACTTCACGAAGGAGCAGCTTGCCGAACTCAAGGCGCAGGGAATCCATATCGGCTTCGTCACGCTCCACGTCGGACTCGGCACGTTTCGTCCCGTGAACGTGGAGAAGATCGAAGAGCACAAGATGCACAGCGAGTATTACCAACTGCCCGAGGAGACGGCGGAGCTGATTCGCCGCACGAAGGCGTCGGGCGGCCGCGTCATCGCTGTCGGCACGACGTCGATCCGCACGTTGGAATCGGCGGCCGAGGCGCAGGGCGTCATTTCGGCGAAGAGCGGCTGGACGGACATCTTCATCTATCCGGGCTATCGCTTCAAGATCGTTGATGCCCTTGTGACGAACTTTCATCTGCCGAAGTCGACGCTGCTCATGCTCATCAGCGCTTTCGCGGGGCGCAAGTTCGTACTGCACGCCTACGAGGAAGCGGTGCGCGAGAAATATCGCTTCTTTTCGTTCGGCGATGCGATGTTTTTGAAAGGCAGCGCGAAAGGGGAGGCGGCTCTTTGACAGCCATTACCTATGAATTGATAAAGAAGGATGAGGCGACGGGAGCGCGCGCCGGCATTCTGCACACGCCGCACGGCAGTTTTCCGACGCCGATCTTCATGCCCGTGGGCACGCAGGCGTCCGTCAAGGGAGTTTCGCCCGACGAACTCAAAGAGCTTGGTGCGGGCGTGATCCTATCCAATACGTATCATCTTTTCCTGCGACCGGGCATGGATCTCGTGCGCGAGGCGGGCGGACTGCATCGCTTCATGAACTGGGACGGCGCAATCCTGACGGACAGCGGCGGCTTCCAAGTGTTCAGTCTCGGCGAGCTGCGCAAGATCAGCGAAGACGGCGTGACCTTCCGCTCGCACATCGACGGCTCGAAGAAATTCCTGTCGCCCGAAGTCTCTATGGAGGTGCAGATGGCGCTCGGCTCGGACATCGTCATGGCGTTCGACGAGTGCGTGCCCTATCCCGCCGACTACGAATATGCGAAGACTTCGACGGAGCGCACGACGCGCTGGGCCAAGCGTTGCAAGGAAGCGATGACGAGCGGGCGTCAAGGGCTCTTCGGCATCGTGCAGGGCGGCATGTACAAGGATTTGCGCGAAAAGAGCGCAGCCGATCTCGCAGAGCTTGATTTTCCCGGCTATGCTGTCGGCGGTCTGAGCGTCGGCGAGCCGAAGGAACTCATGTACGAGATGCTTGGTCTCACCGTGCATCTTCTGCCCGAAGACAAGCCGCGCTATCTGATGGGCGTCGGCACGCCCGATTATCTTTTAGAGGGCGTCATGTACGGCATCGACATGTTTGACTGCGTATTTCCGACGCGCGTGGCGCGAAATGGCATGGCGATGACGCATACAGGCCGGCTCGTGATGAAGAATGCCGTTTACACGCGCGATTTTTCCGTCCTCGAAGAGGGCTGCGGCTGCTACGCTTGCCGAAACGGCTACACGCGCGCCTACATCCGGCATCTCGTCCGCGCCGAGGAAATCTTCGGCCTGCGCCTTCTGACGCTGCACAATCTCTATTTCCTGCAGGCCTTCATGCGCGAGATGCGCGAGGCGATTCTCGCCGATGCGTTCAGCGATTTTCGGGCGAAATTCCTGCAAAGCTGGAAACGATGAGGAAATTTCCCCGCAATAAAGGGAAACGGCGAGAAGCGTCGAAAGAAATGAATTGTAAGATTTTTTCTTGAGGAAGAACTGAACCTATCAGCGATTCCTTGACAGGAGGGATATTATGGATGCGAACATGATGAATGCTTTTTATACATACGGCCCTTTGATCTTCATGGTGCTTGTCATCTACTTCTTGATCATCAAGCCGCAGCGCAAGGAGCAGAAGCGCCGCAAAGAAATGCTCGACGGACTCAGGCGCGGCAACCGCGTCGTGACGATCGGCGGCATTTACGGCACGCTGACCGAGGTGCATGATACGATGGTCAAGCTGAAGATCGCCGAGCATGTGGAGATCGAGGTGTCGCGTGCGTCCATCCAAGCGAATGTCACGGATGGCGAGGCACAGGAGAAGTCCTGACGCATGGCGCACGAAGCGGTCTTGCGAGCGAAAAAGCGTCTGCGTCAAGAGGCCCTGCAGCGGCGCGGCAGCCTTTCGGAGCAGACGAACCGGGCGTTCAGCGAGGCCATAGAAGCGAGACTGATGTCGCTCGACGTTTGCCGCAAGGCCAGGGCGATCTTCGCCTTCGCCGCGATGTCGGACGAGGTGCAGCTTTACGGCTTCATGGAAAAGGCGCTGGCCGAGGGAAGGCGCGTTGCCGTGCCGCTCATCGTCGGCAGGGGCGTCATGGAGGCGGTGCGCGTGCGTGCTCTTTCCGACCTCGTGCCGGGGGCGTTCGGCATCCCGACTGTGCGCGAAGAGCGGCGCGAGATCGTCGATCCAAAGAGCCTTGACTGCGTGCTCGTGCCGGGCGCGGCGTTTTCGCGCGACGGGGCGCGGCTCGGCCTCGGCGAGGGCTTCTACGATCGCTTCTTGAGCGAGAAGGCGAATCGGGCGCAGCGAATCGCCGCAGCGTTTTCTTGTCAGATCATGGATGAGATTCCCCGAGAGGCGCACGACGTCATGATGCACGCGATTGTTACGGAGAACGAAACTATACTTTGCAGGTGAGAAGCATTGATGAAGATAAAAGTGGGCATGGCGAAGATCAACAAATACGCGATGCAGCATTGCGGCGACAGCTTCGACATCATCGAGCGGCCTTACGGCGGGCTTTCCGCTGTCATCGCCGACGGGCAGGGGAACGGGCTGGCGGCGCACCATACGAGCAGCTGGGTCGTGAGCAAGGCGGCTTCCTTGATCGCCGACGGCGCCCGCGACGGCGCTGTTGCACGCGCCGTGCATGACTACCTCTACGCGATGAAGGACAAGAAGGTGTCGTGCACGCTGACGCTCCTGAGCGCCGATTTGGAATCGGAGACGGTCGTCATCAGCCGCAATTCCAACTGTCCGACGATCGTCAAGACGGACGAGTACCTGACGATCTACGACGACGAGGTCTCGCCGATCGGCGTCAACCGCCACATGAAGCCGCGCGTCTATGAACTGCCGTTCGCTCCGGGCATGATCGTCGTCTCTTTCACGGACGGCATCGCGCACGCGGGAAAGAAGTACGAAGGCGCGGCGATGGACATGAAGAAAGTCATCGCCATCATCGAGGACAACCCTCCTGAGGACTGCGACTTCATCGCCAAGAGCATCTTGGAATACGCGCTCTCCTTGGACAGGGAAAAGGCGGGTGATGATATGACGGTCGTCGCCATGGGCATCGCGGAAGCCGCTTCCGATGCGCCGAAGATCGAGCAGCTTTCCGCTTCGTACCCGTTCTAGCAGAAGGAAGTCATCGCGCTTCCAAAGGAGGAGGCCATGCGAATTGCTGTTGTCGGCGTCTGTGCGTCGGGCAAGACGACGCTCGTGCAGG
>CAJPRR010000142.1 GCA_905373085.1 uncultured Selenomonas sp. | reverse complement strand
GCCAAGCACGGCGCACATGCCCTTGAGATACGCGCCATAAGCTTCTGTATCGTTCTGCACGGCTTCAATGGCGGGCGCTTCTTCGATGCGTCGCCATGCTGCCGCTTCTTTCGTCGCTGCAGCAGCAACTTTCTTCGCATAGGCTTCCTTGTCTTTGCCGCTGTAGACGCTTCTTTCCAGCAGAAGATTCGCCGCTGTCTCTTCATGAAACCCCCGGAGCAGGAATCTCGTGAGCAAAGCTCCTTCGACGAGCGCCAAAGGAACTGCGCCCGTCTGCAGCTTCTCTGCAGGATTTTCCTTGCACAGCTCATCGAAGGATTCCCTTCCCGCTTCTTCTTCGGCTTCCATGATTTCCCTGCGCCGTCTCCGTGCATCCTGCCAGACGCTTCTTTCAAAGGCATCGCGGCGCACGGGATTCGGTTCAAGGTCGCCGTAGACGCTTCCGCCAAGATAGGCTTCGCGAATATCCGCCTGCGGAATGCCCATGTCTGCCATGGCTTCAAGCGCTTTCTTATCGGCTTCTCTGAGCTGCGGCTCGATTTTTTCCATGGCTCTTTCGTAGCCCTGCTCAAAGGCGACTTGCGGATTGGTAAGGCGCATGTCGCCCGCTCCCGCCTCCTTGGGAAGAATCCCTTCGAGGTACGCTGCCGCTTCTTCCTTGCTGTCTGCCAATGCCGGATAGCGGCTGTGTCCGAGGAGCGCCGCTCTCATCTGCCCTGCGCCATAGCCTTGACGCTGCATCTCGTCCAAGATGGAGCTTTCGATGCGCCGAACGATGGGCAGGAGCTTCGCTTGGCGTCTTGCTGCGCGAAAATAAGCTTCTTGTACGGTCTGCATACTACTTCCCCTTCCACACGGCAGAGAGGAAGTCCTTGAGTCCTGTTGATCCGGAGAAGGGCTTGCCGAGAACTTCCGTATCAAGTTCGCCATTCTTGGCGACTTGGTTCAAGGCTTTTTCCAAGGCGTTCATGCGCAGCTCCACGCGATTGACGCGGATTGCGAAGTAACAAATCATGAGGACGCTGAGCGCCGCGATGGATTCTGCCATCAGATGCGCCTCCTTTTGTTCAGGTGTCGAAGGACGATGTAGAAAATGCCGACGATGACGATGAGGTGAAAAAGCGTCAGGATGCCGTTCATAACGCCGCCTCCTGCGCCTTGGGATAGTCAGGAACGACAAGCTCGTTTTCCTCAATCCAGCGCTCATTGAAGCGCTCCCTGCCGTAGGTGTCCAAGATGCGCTGGCACTGGGCGAGCGCCCCCTTGTTGACGGAAACATAGGAGAGCGTGAACGGGCAGAGTTCCAGGGCGAGATTGTAGAGCCTTGAGCCGCGCGGCGAATCGTAGTAGTATTCGCGCTGCGGCTGTGCGTGCGCCAAGAGACTGATCTGCTGCCGATTGAGGCCGAAGGCGCGATAAAGCTCTCTTCTCGATTCGGTGATAGCAAGCTTGTCGGGAAGGAAGATGCGCGATTGGCACGAGGAGAGCACCGTATCAAGGATCGGCGACTTCGCGATGTCGTCAAGGCTCTGCGTCGCAAAGAGCACCGATGTGTTGTACTTTCGGAGCGTCTTGAGCCATTCTTTGATTTTGTCCGCGAACATGGGATTTTCGAAGAACACCCAGCACTCGTCCAAAACGATCAGTGTCGGTCCAGCTGCCGAGCTATGGACATTCTTCACGACATTTTCAATGCGATGGAAAATGTACATGAGCGTCGTGCCGACGATGCGCTTGGAATTCATCAAGGTTTCCATCTCGAAGGACTGCCAGCTGCCGATTGACAGATGATCCTCGCTGCTGTCGAAGATTTCCCCGTACTCGCCCTTGTTGGCGTTGTTGTCAGCAAGCGCGAGCGGATAGAAGGCCTCCTTGAGTTCGCGGCTCTGCAGGAAACTGATGAAGGTCGTCATGGTGCGGAAACTCTTTTCCATGCCGGCGACGGTCGTGAGGCTGTCACGGATGATGCTTTTGTGTTCCGGCGTGACTTCGACGCCCTCTTCTCTCAAATAGTCCGAGAGCCATTCCTGCGCCCATTGACGCTCATCCTCATCGTCGATGCGCGAAAGCGGCTGAAAAGACATCTCGCCCGCCTTGCCGATGTCGTAGAATTTGCCGCCGACGCCCATTGTGAGGACTTTGCTCGATGCGCCCTTGTCAAAGATGATGACGCGTGCATCCTTGTACTTGCGGAATGCCGCTTCGATGCAGTTGAGGTGAACGGACTTGCCCGCGCCAGTCGGCCCGATCATGAGCGAGTGGCCGATCTCGCCTATGTGAAGGTTCAGCCGATAGGGGCTTGCTCCATCCGTCTGCGCATAGAGGAGCGGCGGCGCGTCGAGATGCTTGTTGCGTTCTTCCCCTGCCCATGCGAGCGCCAGGGGCATCATGTGGATGAGGTTGCCGGTCGATATGAGGGGGCGACGGATGTTGTGGCCGACAAGACCGGGCACGCAGCCAAGCCATGTGTCAACAGCATTGAAATCTTCGATCTTGGCTTTCATGCCGCGCTCGATAAAGATCTGTCGCACGAGCTTCGCCTTCTCTTCCACTTCGGCGCGGTCTTCATCGAGGATGATGACAGCAGTCGAATAGTAGACGAAGGAGATGTGATCGCCCTCGACAGCATTGATCGCGTCGCGAATTTCCGCAATGCGGTCTATGGCAACATCGTCGATGTTTTCAGCATTTGTCGTACCCTCTCGAATCGCCGTGTCGGCAATCGTCGAGGTCAGAGACTGCACCTTGCCCTTCCAGTGTCGGCGTTCGGTGTCGAGTTCGGCGAGGACGTCGTTCTTTGTCATGCAGTAGATGCGCGTCATCCAGCGATAGGCAAAATCCAAACGATTGAGTTCGTCGAACAGTCCGAATACGGTTTCCTTGCCGTAGGTAATGGGCGCGACGATGCGCATGTGCTTCTTGCCGAGCTGCGGCTCAAGACCGCCATAAAGCGGCGTGTCGAAAAGATACTTGTCCATGAACAAGGCTTTTTCCGGATACTTCAACGGCCTATGATTCTCCGACACCGTTGAATGAAGATAGCTGAAAAGCTCATCTTCATTTAGGAAGTCGACGCTGATGCGCAGGTTGCGAAACATCAGATAGAGCTTGTGCAGGTCTTCGGCAAAGCCTAGAAGCACGTCCTCGCCTTTCGTAATCTTCTTCTCGCGTCCTTCGACAAGCATTTCCTTGAGTTTTTCCTGCCGATCCTTTGGCGGCAGGAAGTAGAGCGTGCAATAGAAGGTGGACTCGAAATAGATGCCGCTGGAAAAGAGACGGGCGCGCTCGGCATCCATGGCTCGCGTCACGAGGTCAGGGAAATAATCCGTCGTCTCGTAGGCGGTGGACGGCGTGCGCTGCGCCTCGAAATAGAGGACGTAGTTCGTCTTCATGGCGGCGATCGCGCCCTGCAGCCGATTCGTCATGACGGCAAGCTCTTCTTCTACGGAGGAATCGAGATCCGGTCCCCTGTAGCGCCACGTCGCCTGCAAGGAGCCGTCCTTGCCTAAGAGTACGGCGACGCGCTTGTCGGCGACCGTGATATGCGTGATGCGCCCAAACGGCATGACATCACAAAGACGGTTGACTTTGTGCCGGAACAAATTGAGCTTATACATCGTCCGTCTCCTCTCTGTTTGCTTCTTCCTCCTCCGCTTCTTCCGACTTCTCCATCGCCAGAAGTTCCTCCAGACTGGAAAAGCCGCAAAGCGGCGGCACAAGTCCCGCACGGAAGAGTCCCGGAAGACTGCCCCACCAGAGATCCTTGGCGTTGTAATCCTCGATGATGAAGGGAAGCTCCATCTCATAGAGGATAGTCCGCAGGTATTCGCTCATGCGTTCGTAGTCAATCGCAGGGATGAGGAAGATCATCTGGTTGTTGTAATAACCGTTGAGTTTTTGCAGTATGCCGTCGGTCAGCATGTCTTTGATATATTTGCGTGACGGGCACCACTTGGCCGTATAGGATGCAAGCTCCTTTCTGGCTGTTTTTTCGTCGAAGAGCAGCAGCCTCTGCACATGGCGGTATGGGATGCCCGCGTGCAGCACGCCTCGGCCAATCCTTTCATAGACCGGATCGCGCGTGCCCGTGATGCCGGGCAGCGTGAGAACGAGGAAAACCTCATTCCCCAGCCGCACATGGTTGGCAGAAAAATCCAGATCGAGATCCTGCGTGAGGTACGAATCAAGATCGAGCGGAGGATCGGGCATCTCGATGCGCTCACGTCCCAAGGTCAGCGCAAATGTCAGATTGTCGATGATCTCCTGATAGGCGAGCACCTTCGCTGCAGCTTCCTCCGGAAAACTCCGAGCAATCCTCTGCAGGAGCTTTGCCAAAACGCTTTCCATCGCATCTAAGGGAATAGACTCGCCGTCGAGCGTATTTTTTACCATATCGCCCGTTTTCGTCAAGAACGGATTCCACGCGACAGTCAAAATGCAGTCTGCATCGAAAGGATTTTCTTTCTCAATATCATATTGTTCCTCAAACCAGATGCTCCAGCCCTGACGGAAGGAAGGCAGCGCAATGCGCTGCACTTTTGTTCCGTCCTCGCGAAATCTTTTATAACGAATCATACCGAGCACGCTGTC
The DNA here is from genome assembly GCA_905373085.1 of uncultured Selenomonas sp. GTDB lineage: Bacteria > Bacillota > Negativicutes > Selenomonadales > Selenomonadaceae > Selenomonas. The sequence goes on along the minus strand of CAJPRR010000142.1, from coordinate 965 downwards.
GTCCTTGTTGCGCAGGACATTCTCATGCGAAAGGCCGAGCCACGGCAGCCAATCGGCAATGCTTTTATTGGAAAGATCGTATTCCTTCCATGACATCTTTTGCTGCATAGCCTGCCTCCCTCATGTGGAATAGTAGTCGCGCTTGTAGGTGTAGTTGGAAAAGCAATCGAAGAACTGCGCATCGTCCTGCGAGAAGTAGCGAAAGGTGAAATGAACGGCGATGTTCGCCAAAAGAATATACCAATAGGAAAGGCCAAAGGTCAGGAGGACGAAGATTGCCGCGCCCGCATTGAATACGAGGCAATTCCTCGGCACGCCCATGAAGAGGATGTATTCTGTCATGGAACGGTAAAGCGGCAAATGCGTCCAAGAAATGGCATTGCTTTCCTGCGTCTTTTCTTCCATCATGGCAAGTCCTTAAAACAGGCAGCCGGAAGCGCCGTCGCTGATGACGGAACTCATGAAACTTCCTGCGCCCATAGCAATCGCACCGCCGCCTGCGCCCTTGATGCAGCGGCTCATAACCTGCTGCTCCCAGCCCATCGCCCAGCTCATGCCACCCATGGCTACGCAAACGCCCGTGACGATTTTCGGGATGGGACCCGTGAGCGCGGTGTGGATCGTCTGCAGCGGCTTATCGAGCGGCGAGATGCCCGTAGCGCCTTCGCTGGCTGTGTTGCCTCCCACGCTGTTGGCAAATACGCTGTTATCGGATGCAAGGACAGATACGGCGCAGAACACACCGATGCGCAGAAGCGGCACCCAGTTGTTCTTGCAGAAGGACTTCACGTCGTCCTTCGTGATGCCCTTGACGGCAGCGACGTTCTCACGGATGTTCTTCTGGATGTTCTCTTTGATACTCATGATGGTTTCCTCCTTGATGTTTGAAAATAGATGAGATTACCAGGGAAAATCCCCATAATACTATTATAAAAACGTGCAGTATTGAAAAACTGCACATTTTT
>CAJPRR010000141.1 GCA_905373085.1 uncultured Selenomonas sp. | reverse complement strand
GGCAAGGCGATGCTCGAAGCGGCGGGCGTCGAGGTGACGGTCGGCGTGCTCGCTGAAGAGGCGCGGCGCCTCAATGAAGCGTATCTCAAATGGGTGACAGAGAAACTGCCGTTCGTCACGCTCAAGACGGCGATGACGCTTGACGGCAAGATTGCGACAGCGGCGGGGAAATCGCAGTGGATCACGGGCGAAGCGGCGCGGCGGCGCGTGCATGAGATGCGCGACGTGGCAGACGCCATCGTCGTCGGCATCGGCACGGTGCTCGCCGACGATCCATCGTTGACGACGCGGTTGGCGGACGGTACGGGCAGGAATCCCGTGCGCGTCATCGTCGACAGCCGCGCGCGCACGCCGCTGGCGGCAAAGGTCGTACAGGACGGTGCGGCGAAGACGCTCGTCGCCGTGACACGCGCCGCGCCCGAGGAGCGCTGTGCAGCCTTGGAAGCGGCGGGCGTCGAGGTCGTCCGTGCGGGCGAGGGCGAGCGCGTCGACCTCGCGGCGCTGATGCGTCTGCTTGCGGCGCGGGAATACACATCCGTCTTCGTCGAGGGCGGCGGCACGCTGAACTTCTCGCTCCTTGCGGCGGGACTTGTCGACAAGATTCATGCCTTCATTGCGCCGAAGATCGTGGGCGGCAAGGCGGCTCTGACGCCCGTCGAGGGGGCGGGATTCGCCGAGCTTGCCGATGCCGCAGTTCTGACGGGACTGACGGCGGAGCAGGTCGCAGCGGACATCCTCCTCACGGGCTATGTGGCGAAGGGGGCGAGGTAGCCTTTGTTTACAGGAATCATTGAAGAGGTTGGCGCACTGGAGCGCCTTGCGGGCGGCGAGATCGCCATCCGCGCAAAGAAGGTGCTCGAAGACGTCGCGCTCGGCGACAGCATCGCGGTCAACGGCATCTGCCTGACGGTCACGCACTTTGATGCGGCGCATTTTGTGGCAGACGTCATGCCCGAGACGGTTCGGCGCACGTCGCTTGCAGAGCTGAAGCGCGGCAGCCGCGTAAACTTGGAGCGCGCCCTGACGCTAAAGAGCCGCTTGGGCGGTCACATCGTCAGCGGACATATCGACGGCGCAGGCACGATCGCCGCCATGCAGGAGGAGGGCAACGCCGTTCTCTTGACGGTGCGAGCGAGTGCGGGCATCCTGCGCTACATCGTGGAGAAAGGCTCGGTCGCGCTCGACGGCATCAGCCTCACGGTCGCGCGCGTGAGTGCGGCGGATTTCACGGTCAGCCTCATACCACATACGCGCGAGATCACGAATCTGCGCGAAAAGCGCAGCGGCAGCCGGTTGAATATCGAGACGGACATCCTCGGCAAGTACGTGGAGAAACTTTTTCCGGGAGTATGCACAAGGGGAGAAAGCGACGCGCCGAAGAGCGCGGGCGGCTTGACTTTGGATTTCCTGCGCGAGCAGGGATTTTAACGATAAGGGAGATGCAGCAATATGTCAGATTTTGCAACGGCGGAGCAGGCGATCGAGGATATCAAGTACGGCAAGATGGTCGTCGTCGTGGATGACGAGGATCGCGAGAACGAGGGCGATCTCATCGTCGCGGCGGCGACGGTCAAGCCCGAGGACATCAACTTTATGGCGAAGTATGCGAAGGGACTGATCTGCACGCCGATCGACGGCAAGCGGCTCGACGAGCTGAATATCGGGCAGATGGTCGCCAACAACACGGACAACCACGAGACGGCGTTCACGGTTTCCATCGACGCCTACAATACGGATACAGGCATCTCGGCTTTCGAGCGCTGCCAGACGATCAAGCTCCTGCTCGATCCGAAGGCAAGGCCATCGTCCTTCCGCCGTCCCGGCCACGTGTTTCCGCTTCGCTCCGTCGAGGGCGGCGTGCTGCGGCGCACGGGACATACGGAGGCGACGACGGATCTCGCGCGCTTGGCGGGATTCTATCCTGCGGGGCTTTGCTGCGAGATCATGGCGGACGACGGGCACATGATGCGCACGCCTGAACTCAAGAAGTTTGCAAAAAAGCACGGCCTCAACATCATCACGGTCAAGTCGCTCATCGAGTACCGCAAGCGCACGGAGAGCTTCGTCAAGCAGATTGCCGATGTCGACTTTCCGAGCCGCTACGGTCACTTCCGTATCAAGGCGTATGAGGGCACGCTCGACGGCAAGTGCCACATCGCCGTCGTCAAGGGCGAGGTCGAGGGCAAGAAGAACGTGCTCGTGCGCGTCCACTCCGAATGCCTGACGGGCGACGCGCTCGGCTCGCTGCGCTGCGACTGCGGCGACCAGCTTGCCACTGCCTTGAAGAACATCGAGAAGGAAGGCGAGGGCGTCGTCCTTTACATGCGCCAGGAGGGGCGCGGCATCGGCCTCGCAAACAAGATGCGTGCCTACGAACTGCAGGACAAGGGGGCGGATACCGTCGAGGCGAACGTCGAGCTGGGCTTCGCGCCCGATCTCCGCGACTACGGCATCGGCGCACAGATCCTCTCTGACCTCGGTCTGACGAGCATCCGCCTCATGACGAACAATCCCGCCAAGCGCGCGGGACTTGAGGGCTACAACCTCGAAATCGTCGAGCGCGTGCCGCTCGTCGTCAAGGCGAACAAGTTCGACAAGCGCTACTTGCGCGTCAAGAAAGTCAAGATGGGACACCTTTTGAACGACGAAGATCTGGCGAGATGACAATGACTTCGTGGTTTGAATCATGGGAGAAAAATAATGGAAACAATTCTATTGGTGCTTCTTGAAGAATATGCTGATTGGGAAGCTGCGTATATCTCGTCGGGGGTTCGCCTGCTTGGTCAAGGAAAATTTGAAATCAAGACAGTTTCGCTTTCGACACAAAGTGTGCGTTCCATCGGTGGACTTCAGACGATACCGGACTATACGATAGATACTGTGCCAGACGATTATGCGGCATTGCTTTTGATTGGAGGAATGCGGTGGCGTGAAGAACGCGCACGGAAACTGTTTCCTCTGGTAACGCATTGTTCGCAAAATGGCAGATTGTTAGGCGGTATTTGTGATGCAGTAGGATTTTTAGCTGCGGCGGGTGCTTTGGATGCTGTGAAGCACACGGGAAACAGTTTGTCTGAGCTGCAGTGGGGAGATTCGCAGTATAAAGGTGCGGCGCATTTTCAGCCCAAACAGGCGGTTTGTGACAAGAATACGGTTACAGCCAATGGTTCTGCACCGTTGGAATTTGCCCGAGAAGTTTTGCTTGCATTGCATGTTGCGGATGAGGCTCTGGTTGAGGACTGGTATGCCCTACATAAATTAGGGTACTATAATACGTCTATGCATAATCGTTTTGTAGCGATGATGCAGAATTAAGGAGAGATAATCATGGCAAAGACGATCGAAGGTTTTATTACAGGCAAGGGACTTCATATCGGCATCGTGGCGGCGCGTTTCAATGAGTTCATCACGAGCAAGCTCTTGGGCGGTGCGCTCGATGCGCTGCATCGTCATGAGACGAAGGAGGATGACATCGACGTCGCCTGGGTGCCGGGCGCGTTTGAGATTCCGATTGTTGCCAAGAAGATGGCCGAGAGCGGCAAATACGATGCCGTGATTTGTCTCGGTGCGGTCATTCGCGGCGCGACGACGCATTATGATTATGTCTGCAATGAAGTGTCGAAGGGTGTCGCGCAGGTCGGGCTTTCGACGGGCGTGCCGACGCTCTTCGGCGTCCTGACGACGGAGAATATCGAGCAGGCGATCGAGCGCGCGGGCACGAAGGCGGGCAACAAGGGCGCGGACTGCGCTCTGGCGGCGATGGAGCTTGCAAGCCTGCTGAAGAAGATCGGCTGAGGGGGCGAGGTCATGAAAATCGGCATCATCAGCGATACGCACGGCTGCGAGAAGCGCTGGCAGCTTGCCTACGATAAGCACTTTTCCGACGCCGACCTCATCATCCATGCGGGCGACGTGCTCTACCACGGCCCGCGCAACCCGATGCTGGAAGATTATAATCCCGCAGGACTCGCCGACAAGATCAACGCGAGTGCGCCGCCCGTCCTTATATGCCGCGGCAACTGCGATTCCGAGGTCGATCAGCTCGTGCTCAAGACGCCGATTCAGGCGCCTTACGCCTACGCCTTCGCGGGCGGCAAGCGCATCGTCGCGACGCACGGGCATCTCATCGAGAGCGACGCCGCGAAGGACGAGGCGGCATACACGATGCGTGCCGACGTCTTCATCACGGGTCACATCCACACGACCGTCCTTGAAAAGCGCGGTGCGACCGTGTTCGTCAATCCCGGCTCGCCGTCTCTCTCGAAGCGCGAGGACGGCAGGGCGACCATTGCTTTAATGACGGATGAAAAGATTGCCATTCTCGACCTCGATACGGACGAGGCGCTGATGGAATTGAAATTTTAGATATGTGCGGCGATAATCGGTGATGTTGTCTGGAAACTGTGCACATTGTGGTGTAGAAAGCTTGTCATGCCGCACACAAAAGACGCTCCGTTGAGGAGCGTTTTTGTGTGCGATTTTTGTTGCCTTGAAGCGAAAAAATTCGTACAATGGAGAAAAGGGGCGAGAATATGGGCGACTACAAGATCAAACCGTGGGAAGAGTTGACGATTCGTGATGATTACATGTTCAAACTCGTTATGAGGCGCAGGCGCATTTGCAAGAAGATGCTTGAAGGAACACTTCGCATAAGGATTGAGAAGATTCGGTATCTGGAAACGGAAAAGTCTATAACAGCACCTTATCAAAGCAAGGGAATACGCTTGGATGTCTACGTCAAGGATGAGAGAAATACAGTCTATAACATTGAGATGCAGATTCGGCGACTGGAAGGAGATGCGCTTTTCAAAAGGACACGATATTACCAGTCCATGATGGATGCCGATCTTCTCGCGGCGGGAGCGGATTACGATGAATTGAATAAAACAATCATTATATTCATCTGTCCCTTCGATCCCTTTGGTGAAGGGCGCTATATGTATACGTTTGAAAATATTTGTCTGGAAAATAAGAACCTCAAGCTACTGGATGGTGCGACGAAGATTTTTCTCAATACGAAAGGGCAGATCGGCGATATTGATGATACGATTCGCGCATTTCTGCAGTATGTTGACGGTGCAGTCACAGATAACAGCTTTGTGCAGGAGGTCGAAGAGGAGATCCGAAGAGTCAAGCTTGAAGAAGGAGAGAGGGTGAATTACATGACATTTGCCATGAAGATGATGGAAGAACGCAAGGAGGGACGCAAGGAAGGACAGCGGGACGAGCGTGTGGCAATTCTGCGGCGACTTGTTACGCAATCTCAAATTCCTGTCGAACAGGCTCTTGAGATGATTGGCATACCGCAGGCGGAGCATCTTTCGTATAAGAAGATGCTCCATGCGAAGCTGTGACAGCAGTGTGCGGACAGGTGCAGCGGCACGGTTCTCGCGTGCATTATGGACCGTATCCGGGCTATGCTCGAAAGTGAAAAAGCCACCAGCTGTACGGGTGGCTTTTTTCATGCGGATTGTCTCGGCTTGCAGAGATTTTCCTGTATGTTTGTGCAGATTTCTCGCTTTTTGAGAGGATTTCTTCCTCTAAAAGCGAATTAGATAAAT
>CAJPRR010000140.1 GCA_905373085.1 uncultured Selenomonas sp. | reverse complement strand
ACAGGCGCTTCTGCTTGTCCTTTTTATGTGTCCGATTTCATTTTACAATTAACCCCCGCGCTTGGAAGAATGACATCGGGCGTTTCGAGAACATGACATATCTCAGTGACGAAGACGCCTATCTCTGTGCCGACGGCAGGAAACTCACGATTACGGACACGAAGACGGTAAAGAGCAAGACCGGCTATGCGAGCGTCAAGATCTGCTACACGGCAGAAGATTGCTGCGGTTGCGAAAGGAAAGCCGAGTGCATACGGAGCAGATCGAAACTGCCGTTGGAAGAGCGGACGAAATGCTTGGAAGTGGCAAAAACATTCCATGAGGAACGAGCCGCGTCGAAGGCGCGACTGACATCGGAGGAAGGCATACAGTTAAGGGTCAATCGGAGCATCCAAGCGGAAGGAGTTTTCGCCAACATCAAGGCAGACATGGGATTCCGTCGTTTCCTTAGTCGAGGCAATGCCAATGTACTTGTGGAAACAATGCTTTTGGCAATGGCACACAACTTCGGGAAACTGCATCAGAAGATCCAACGAGGATGCGGCAGGCAACATCTCTTCTCCGTAGAAGTTGCAGCATAAAAATACGCAGGAAAAAGCTGGCATGGCACAGCGTTCTTTCCTGCGCATTTTTTTCGAGAGTCTTCTTATAGAAACGATTGATTCCTTGATTCTCATGATAAAAATGAGGGGCTGTGCATAAGTCGAATTTGACTCATGCGACAGCCCCGTGGGGGCTTTCATGGATTTTTCCGATTGAAGTAATCAATCCATTTAGGCTCAATGGGCGTGTAAGTCATGCCTTCAAAAAAGGCAGCCCTTTGATACTCTTGAAAAATCAATGAAACTATACCGTTTCCAGACAAGAAATAGTCGTCTGGGATGGTATGATCGCATTCTCGGTAAGGTACCCTTGATTTTGTGTTGAGGAATTTATTTCTCTCGTTGTAGAGTGGGAAAGCGAAAAGTGTACTGAAATCTTCATTAATTAAGTGGATAAAATATCGCAACGGGACTTTTTCACCTGAGTGTTTGTTGTATACGAGACCAGTATGTATAGTATGCCCATGCACTCCTCCCCGCCAACGGTAATCATGGAGGATTAAAGAAACATAGTCAGCATTCTCGAATCGGAGTTCATATGTAAATTTCCCCTCGATAAATTCTCCGTTTCGATAGTCGATTCGGAAATTTTCAATGTATCTATACAGATCCGAATTGATTTTATTCTGAGCGACAGCATTTTCCGTGTACACAATAGGATAGTGCATTTCATAATTAACAGCTCTGTCATTGCCCGTGCCCACACTCGCAGATGTATCTGAACAGAGAAAAGTGAGCAGCGAAAGAAGAAGCAGAACCTTTTTCAAGTATTTCATTTCTTATCGCTCCTTACTCATATTAAAATCCCGTTGCAGTGATCGATCTCGTGCTGGATGATTTGTGCCGTAAAGCCGGAGAATGTATTTTTCTGTTTGTGAAATTTCATGTTGCGGTAAGTGACTTCAATCCACTCATGCCGTATCGCTTTTCGCTGTCCAAGGAGGGAAAGACAGCGTTCTTCTGTTTCATATTGCTTGGCGGATGCTTTTGCAATTCTCGGATTCAGCATCACGACATAGGATTTTCCTATGCATATAGCTATGATGCGTTTCCGCTCTCCAATCATGTTGGCGGCAAGGCCTACGCAGTGTCCGACATGCGCCTTGAGCGTATCAAGCAGATCGTTCGCAAGGGAAAGGTCAGCTTTTGCCGCTTCTTCCGATGGCTGCGCGAGAAACACAGTATCCGTGATGATTGGCCGTACCATTTGTTTCACCCTTTCGTTGTTTGATGTATTCGCTTAGATAAATAAAATTTCCTGCACGTGGTGACCAATGTGCCTCTTTCTGTCCGCCCTCTTTTGAGAGGGGGATGAATGTTCCCCGGCATCTACAAATTGACCATGTATTGGAGGGAATCACTTATGAATGATTTGCAGGTTTTGGAGCATGATGCAGTACAGGTGATGACCACGGAGCAGCTCGCGGAGGCGTATGGCTGTGAAGGTCGGAACATCAGTGACAATTTCAAGAACAACGAAGACCGTTTTCAGGAAGGCGCACATTACTTTCGCCTTGAGGGTGCGGAATTGAAGGACTTCAAGAGGCAGTCCGAAAATATCGGATTGCCTGTGAGCAAGTTCGCCTCTGCGATTTATCTTTGGACGAAGCGAGGAGCAGCGCGTCACTGCAAAATGCTGGGGACGAATCGTGCATGGGATGTCTTTGAGGAATTGGAAGAAAGCTACTTCAATCCCGTCAAGAACATGATGCCGGAGGAGATTCTGCTGCATACGGTTCAGAGACTCGTAGAGCAGGCGAAGGCGATCAAGGTTGCAAACGCTCGTCTTGACAAGGTGGATGCGCGGCTTCTGGAGGTCGAATCAAAGCAGATGACCATCGACCAGCAGCATTATACAATCATCGGCTATGCCAATCTCACGGGGGGTCGGGGCGTGAGCCGGGAAATTGCAGCAGCTCTTGGGCGCAAAGCTTCGAAGATGTCCAGAAAACAAGGCTACCACATCGGCAAAGAATATGATGCCAAGTATGGCATGGTGAACACCTATCATGTCGATGTGCTGCAGGAAGTTTTTAGAAGTTGAGTGAACTGCACGCACAAACGCCCACTTTGTGGATATTGTGCGGTGCCCTTACAGAAACTTAGCCAATCGGTCTGAGGATTTCTTTTGGGTTTCATGCTAAAAGACCATCATGTGAACAGGGAGCGTGACGTCATGCCATATTTCAATGAGGCGCATTATCCGGATCCGACGGCGGGCGAGGCGATGAGGAACATCGAAAAGTGCGAGAACGCCTATTTGCCGCTTGTCTATATCTGCTCGGCGTACCGAAGCAATCCGCCCGTCAATGTCCGCCGGGCGAGAGAGTATTGCCGCTTCGCCGTGCGGAGGGGCTGCATCCCGCTTGCGCCGCATCTTCTTTTTCCGCAGTTTCTTTCAGAGGAAAAGGATCGTGCGCTTGCGATGCGCATGAATTTCGTTCTCCTGCGTAAATGCCGCGAACTTTGGGCGTTCGGCACGGAGATTACGGAGGGGATGCAGTGTGAGCTTGAGAAGGCGCGAGCCTTGCGCCTGCCGGTTCGATGCTTCAGCACGAAATGCGAGGAGGTCGTATGGGAATGACCATCAACGATCTCAAGGAACAGAGAATCTGGATTTGTTGGAAGTACATCGAAAAAGACGGTAAGCGAAAGAAGAAGCCCTGTGCTGCGGGCGGCGGCATCACGGGTGTGAATCATGCCTATCGGGCAAGTTGGGTGACATTCGAGGAAGCGCGGCGGGCGGCTGAGGAATCATCCTATGCCGGAGTGGGGTTCATTATCCCGAAAGGGATGTACTTCCTCGACATTGACCACAGGGATGCAGCTGATGCTATGGTGCAGCTGCAGATCCGCAGGCATGAAACTTATGCCGAAAAATCGGTCAGCGGAAACGGCATCCATCTTTACGGCTGCTGTGACTATGACCGCATTCCGAAAAGGAAAAACGAGAAGGGCGAGGAAAAGCTCGATCCGAAGTTCTATGTCAAGAATCCGCATAACGGCATGGAACTTTACATCGGAGGGCTGACCAACCGCTTTGCCGTATTTACGGGCGATGTTGTGCATGACGTGCCGTTCGCCGATGGGACGGAAGCCGTGCTTGCCACGCTTCAGAAGGACATGCTGCGAAAGAAGCCCGTGAATTGGAGACCGAAGGAGGATGGTGACCGCACCGTCTTTGACATTGTCTGCTCTCTGCGAAAAGCGAAAAACGGCGGCAAGTTCGAGCGGCTTTTCGATCGCAACGCCCGCATTCGATGCTTTCATGCGTACACTTACGGACGGAGATATGGAAATTGAGCGACTGCTGCTCGAATTCATCGGTGCGTGCCTTTCCAATGTTAAGGGATGGCGCATGAAAATCGCATGGCGGACTTGCACTGAAGTTCATCTCTCCGGGATATGCGGGTGTGCCAGATCGGCTTGTGCTTATGCCGGGCGGGAAGATGTGCTTCATGGAAATCAAGGCGTTCGGCAAAAGACCGCGTCCTTTGCAGGCGCGGTGTATTGACAAACTGCGTGCACTTGGTTTCAAAGTGTTCGTGGTTGATGGAAAGGAACAGATCGGAGGGATTCTTGATGCGTTATGAACCGCATTTCTACCAGACGTATACCAAGGAATTCATTCTCTCACACAAAGAAGCGGCGATCTTTCTGGACTGTGGGCTTGGCAAGACGGTCGTCACACTTACGGCAGTCGAAGAACTGCTGCATGATTTCTTCGAAATCGGCAAGGTGCTCGTTATAGCTCCGCTGCGCGTGGCGCGGGGCACATGGCCGTCGGAGATTGCAAAATGGGAGCACACGAAAAACATCCGCGCTTCCGTGGTCATGGGGGCGGTGAAGGAACGCTCGGCGGCTTTGCTGAAACCCGCCGAGGTTTACGTCATCAACCGAGAGAATGTGAAGTGGCTGCTCGAAGAGAGCAATATGCCGATGGATTTCGATATGATCGTTATTGACGAGATTTCCTCGTTCAAGTCTTATCAGGCAAAACGGTTTCGTGCACTTATGAAACTGCGTCCCTCAGTTAAATGCATCGTCGGATTGACGGGCACGCCATCTGCAAACGGTCTCATGGATCTTTGGGCAGAATTCCGGCTTCTGAATATGGGAAAACGACGTGGAAGATTCATCTCCTCTTACCGCGATGCTTATTTCCTTCCAGACAAACGGAATCAGCAGATGGTGTTCAGCTACAAGCCGCGCGAAGGTGCGGAAGATGCCATCTATCGACGCATCGGAGATATCACTATCTCCATGTGTGCCAGAGAATATCTTAAGATGCCAAATCTCGTATCGAATATTGTACATGTCGCCTTAGATGAGCGTGAACGAAAATTCTATGACGATATGAAGCGAGATATGGTCATTGCAGTTGAAAACGAAGAGATCGATGCTGTCAGCGCAGCGGCGCTCTCCAACAAGCTGCTTCAGATGGCGAATGGAGCAGTCTATGCGGAGGATGGAAAAGTCGTCCGTCTCCACAATCGAAAGCTTGATGCTCTGGAAGATTTGGCAGAAAGCGCGAATGGAAAGCCTGTCCTCATCGCTTATTGGTACAAGCACGATCTTGAACGCATCAAATCGCGTCTGCCTGTGCAGGAACTTCGATCGAGAGAGGATATCGAAGCATGGAATGCGGGAGAAATTTTCCTTGGTGTTATCCATCCCGCGAGTGCAGGGCATGGCCTCAACCTTCAGTTCGGCGGCTCGATTCTCGTCTGGTTCGGATTGACGTGGAGCTTAGAGCTTTATCAGCAGACAAATGCGCGTCTTTATCGACAGGGGAAGAAGAATACGGCGGTCATTCATCACATCGTTGCTGTCGGGACGATTGACGAGAAAGTTATGCAGGCGCTCGAACACAAAGACAAGACGCAGACGGCGTTGATTGACGCCGTAAAAGCGGAGGTGGAAAGCAGATGATACGGGCATACGAGAATCTGGCAAATGC
>CAJPRR010000139.1 GCA_905373085.1 uncultured Selenomonas sp. | reverse complement strand
AGGCAGACACTTCAAGGGTAAAAATTCCCCACCGAGAACATCTTGACACATACCGCCTTGTCACTACCATTGCGCACATGCTCCTCCTGTGCTATAGTGGTAGGAACGATGTTCAATATTTTCGAGGATGGGGTCAATGGAAGAAAATTTCATTTGCTTGGATATTGGCGGCACTTCGATCAAGTATGCGCTTGCCGCAGGCGGCAGGCTGCGCGAGAAAGGCTCTGTGCCGACGGAAGGGCGGACGGCGGGAGCGCAGGGCGTAGCCAAAAAGGCGCTCGCCATCGTCGATGCTTTCCGGGGAAGAGGCGTCGCGGGCGTCGCGATCTCGACGCTCGGCATCGTCGATCCGGTCGCGGGCAAGGTCATCTACGCAGGACCGAGCATCAAGGATTACACGGGGATGTCGCTCAAGGCTCTCGTCGAAGAAGCGACGGGAATCCCCTGCACGGTTGAGAACGATGTGAACTGCGCGGGGCTTGGCGAGTACTGGCTCGGCGCAGGCCGCGGCGTGCGCTCGCTCGTCTGTCTGACGGTCGGCACGGATGTCGGGGCTTCCATCCTTTTCAACGGCAGGCTTTGGCGCGGCGCAAACTACAGCGCGGGCGAGGCCGGCAGCATGAGGCTCGCGGGCGGCAGGCTCGGCGACCTCGCTTCCGTGCGCCGCATGGTGCAGCGGGCGGCGAGGGCGCACGGCGTCGCCGAGGATCTTGACGGCGAGGCGGTGTTCGCGTGGGCGCGTGCGGGCGACGCCGATGCGGTGAACGCCATCGCAGGGCTTGTCGCGCCGCTCGTCGAGGGAATCGCGAATATCTGCTGCATGTTCAATCCCGAGCGCATCGTCCTCGGCGGCGCGGTGATGGCGGAGCGGCAGTATCTGGCGCCGCGCATCTTGGCGGACTTGGAGGAAGCGGTGCCGCTTCCTTTCCGTTCCGCGACGCAGCTCGCTTTCGCCGAGCTGGGCAACGATGCAGGACTCATGGGAGCGCTCTATCACTTTCTCCAACGCCGCCAGGACACGCGGGAGAGGGCGCAGAAGCGAGGAACAGGGGAGGCGGGAAAGGTCAGATGAGGGCGATCATCAACGGACGGCTCTTGCTGCCGAACATGGAGGGAGACTTCCGCATCATGGACGACATGGCGCTCCTCTACGGCGAGCGCATCGAGCGGATCATCGACATGGATGAGGTGGAGGCGGAAGCGGGCATCGAGGAGGTGCATGACGCGCACGGCCTCTTCGTCTCGCCGGGCTTCATCAACGTGCATGTGCACGGCGCGTGCGGCCGGGACGTGATGGACGAGGCGGCGGAAGCTCTGCCCGCTATCGGCCGCTACCTCGTGCGCACGGGCGTCGTCTCGTGGCTCGCGACGACGATGACGGCGGGCGAGGACGCGGTGCACGCCGCCTTCGAGCGCGTGCGCAGCGCCATGCGCATGACGCCCGAGGGCGCGCGCATCCTCGGCGTGCACATGGAAGGCCCTTTCATCAGCAAGGCGTACAAGGGAGCGCAGGCGGAAGAGGCGATCGTGCGTGCCGACTACGACTGGATCGAGTCCTTCGAGGATGTCGTGCGCATCGTGACCCTGGCGCCCGAGGAGCTTGACGGCAAGTACACGTTCATCGACCGCTGCCGCGATGCGGGCATCCTCGTTTCCATCGGCCATTCGAGCGCGGACTACGGGACAGCGCTCGAAGTCATAGAGAAGCATGGCGTCACGCACATCACGCACTGCTTCAATGCCATGAGCGGCCTTCATCAGCGTCATCCGGGCATCGTCGGCGCGGCGCTCGACACCAAGGTCAACTGCGAACTCATCGCCGACAACATACACGTCGATCCTGCGGCGCAGCGCATCCTCTACCACGCGAAGGACGGCCGGAACATCATCCTCGTGACGGACTCGATGCGTGCGGCCGGCATGGGCAGCGGCGTCTTCGAGCTGGGCGGGCAGGAGGTCACGGTCAGGGGCACGCGTGCGGAGCTGGCGGACGGCACGCTCGCGGGCAGCGTGCTCGCGATGAACGAGGCGGTCCGAAACTTCGCCAGGACGACGCGCGCACCCATCGAGCGCGTCGTCGAGATGGTCACGCGCACGCCCGCGGAAGAACTCGGCATCTATGAGGAGACCGGCTCCTTGGAGGAGGAGAAGCGAGCCGATCTCACGCTCTTCGATGACGATTTCAACATCGCCGCGACGATTGTCGGCGGGCATCTCGCCTACATCGCCGCGCCCGACGCCTTGGACGGTACGTGGCAGGACAGGGAGTAGAGGGAAGGCTTCAAGAAGGCAAGGGAAGGAATCGGACGAATGGCAATACGCATGATTGTGACGGATATGGACGGCACGCTGCTCGACGCGAAGAACGGCATCTCTGAAAAGAATCGGGCGGCGCTCAAGGAGGCGGCGGCAAAGGGCGTCCATGTGGCGATCGCCACGGGACGCATGCACCTCTCGGCCCTGCCCTACGCGAAGGAGATCGGCGTCACGGCGCCGATCGTCTCGTGCAACGGCGCACTCGTCAAGACCACGGCGGGCGAGGAGCTTTTCGCCTCGCCCGCCGCGCCCGACGTGGTGCGTGAAATCCTCGACTGCATGAAGGAACGCGGCTGGTACGTGCAGCTCTATACGGACGAGGGGCTTTTCTTCTGTGAGCGCGACCGCCGTGCCTGCGCTTACGAGAAGAGCGCGGGCGTCGAGGGAAAGGCCGTCGGCTGGGACGGCCTCCATGCGCTGGGGACGCGCGTCTTCAAGCTGCTGTCGATCACGGATCGTGCCGAGGAGACGGCAGCGCGTGCGGCGGAACTCTCGCGCATGTTCAAGGGAAAGGTTCGAGCTGTGCGCTCGAAGGAGAAGTACGTCGACATCATGGCGGAGGGCGTGTCGAAGGCGGCGAGCATCGAGCGCCTTGCGGCAAGCCTCGGCATCTCCCTGCAGGAAGTGCTGGCGCTCGGCGACTCGGACAACGACTGCGAGATGCTCTCAGCCGCGGGCGTCGGCGTCGCCATGGCGACGGGCACGCAGGCGGCGCGGGAGGCGGCGGACTTTCTCGCAGACAACGAGGCGGCGGACGGCGTGGCACGGGCTGTGCACGCCTATGTGCTGGAAGGAAAGCAAAGAAAGCATGAGGGATAGAGGATGGCAATTCGGCTGATCGTGATGGATCTCGACGGCACGCTCTTGACTTCGGAAAAGACGGTGTCGGACTACAGCAAGAACGTCTTGCGGCGGGCGATGGCAAAGGGCGTCGCCGTGACGCTGGCGACGGGGCGCATGCTGCTCTCGGCGAGCTACTTCGGCAGGATCATCGGGGCGAACGCGCCGATCATCTCGTGCAACGGCGCTCTGGTGCAGGCGCTCGATGCGACGGAGCCGCTCTTTTTGCGCGCCTTTTCGCCCGAGACGGTGACGGAGCTTCTGACGTTTGCGCGGGAGAACGGCTGGTACGCGCAGTGGTACGTCGGCGACGACATCTACGCCGAGGATTTCCGCCCCGAGTATTTCACAGCCTACCGCACGGTGCAGGGTTTCGCCGTGCACGAGGTCGGCGAGGACTTCTCGCCGTACGTCGAGGGCGTCGCGCAGGTCGTCGTGCGCGACCTCGCGGGCGGCGTCAGCGCCATCGCCGCGTCGATCCGCGAGCGCTTCGCGGGGCGCGTCGATCCGCAGCAGTCGAAGGGCTACACGCTCGACCTCGTGCCGCCGGGCGTATCGAAGGCGACGGGCATCGAGGCGATCCTGCGTGCGACGGGCATTCGGGCGGACGAGGTCATGGCCTGCGGCGACTCGGACAACGACCTTTCCATGCTGCGCCTCGCGGGAACGAGCGTCGTCACGGCGAACGGGCAGGAGGAAGCGAAGGCGCTCGCGACATATCTCGCGCCGGGCTGCGACGAGGACGGCGTGGCAAGGGCGATCGAGGAGCTTGTTCTCTAGGATCTGAATTTCGCCAAGAGGTTCTTATCAAAGTGCAGGGGTGGACAGCATGACGAAAGAGAAGGATTTCAAATTTATCATCGTGACGGGGCTTTCGGGCAGCGGCAAGACGCAGGCGTGCCGCTTTTTGGAAGACCTCGGCTATTTCGTGGTGGACAATCTGCCGCCGGTGTTCATCCCGAAGTTTGCCGAGCTTTGCCGCCATTCGGCCGGCCATGTGCGCCGCGTCGTGCTCGTCGTGGACACGCGCGGGCGCGAGTTCTTCGACACCTTCGTGCATGTGCTCGAAGAGGTGGACAAGGCGGGGACGCCCTACGAGATGCTCTTCATGGAAGCCTCCGACGAGGCGATCATCCGCCGCTACAAGGAGACGCGCCGCCGCCATCCGATGGCGGCGAACGCACGCATCTCCGACGGCATCCAGAAGGAACGCCGTCGCCTGGAGCCTGTGCGCAACAAGGCGACGTACATCATCGACACATCCGTGTTGAGGAAGGTCGATCTCAAGGAAAAGATCTGGCGCCTCTTCGGCAGCGAGGACGGGCGCAAGATGAGCATCAACGTCCTGTCCTTCGGCTTCAAGTTCGGCATGCCCCTGGATGCTGACATGGTGCTCGACGTGCGCTTCCTGCCGAATCCCTTCTACATCGAGGAACTGCGCCGAAAGAGCGGCGCTGTCCCGGAGGTTGCCGAGTACATCGGCAAGTGGCCCGTGACGCAGGAGTTCGAAGAAAAGCTCGACGCCATGCTCGACTTCCTCATGCCGCAGTACATCAAGGAGGGCAAGCCGCAGTTCGTCATCGCCGTCGGCTGCACGGGCGGCATGCACCGAAGCGTCTACATCGCCTGCCATATCTATCGTTTCCTGACGACGCGCGGCTTCCAGGCAGAGCTTGAGCATCGCGACCTTATGAAGAACGAAGTTGCCGAGCATCCTGCAGAGCTGCCCGAATAGACGGGCGCGTTTCGCACAGCCTGATAGGAAAGGGTCGATCGAAAGAATGCACTTATTGAAATGGCTTTATCCGGGCATGCATTTCAAGCGTTGGATGCTCGTGTTCGGTGCGGGCGTCATGATGGTCAGCCTGGGCCTCGCCCTCGTCTTCAACTACAAGTATCTCGACATCATCGAGGAAGCCATCTTCCGCGCCGTCTACCTGTGGCGCGGAAGCTTCGACTATGTGATCACGACGATCGTCGGCGTCGTCATCGTCGTCTTAGGACTCGCTCTGATGCTCTTTGCGACGCGCTTCGTCATACGCTCCGTCATCAGCGTGCTCCTGCCCGACAACTCGGAAAAGCTCGTCGACATCATCTACGAGAAGCGCCGCCTCGATAAAGGGCCGCAGGTCACGGTCATCGGCGGCGGGCACGGGCTTTCCGTGCTTCTGCGTGGCATCAAGCAGGCGACGAGCAACGTGACGGCAGTCGTGACGGTCGCTGACGACGGCGGCTCTTCGGGAAGGCTGCGCGAGGAACTCGGCATCATCCCGCCGGGCGATCTCAGGAATTGCCTCGTCGCGCTCGCCGATACGGAACCTCTGATGGAAAAGCTCTTCCAGTACCGCTTCCAAAACGGCACGGAACTCAAGGGACACAGCTTCGGCAACCTCTTCATCGCCGCCATGGCAGAGGTCACGGGCGACATGGAAGAGGCGCTGAAGAAGTCGTCGAAGGTTCTCGCCG
>CAJPRR010000138.1 GCA_905373085.1 uncultured Selenomonas sp. | reverse complement strand
TTGGCGAAGGCTTCGAGCTTTTCTGCAGCTGCTTTTTCCACCGCGCCCGCCGCGCCGATTTCAAGGACTTCATCATCGAACGAGACGGTCGCCGCTACGCCGTCCAAGAGTCCGCGCCCGACGGAGCTTTCGCCGCCGAGGGGGATCGCTCCCTGCCATAGGTCGCGCAGCAGGTAGAGGGCGAGTCCCGCCTCCCACGGCGCATAGTTCTCGATTTCGTAGTGCAGACGGAGCGTCGCCTCGCCCGGCTTCTCCTGCCAGACAGGCTCATCGGTGAAGAGGACGCTGTCGACCGTGCCGCCCGTGAAGCAGTCGAGGCGGTTTCGCGCGTGCGCTTGAGGCTTGACGCCCTTTCGGAAGCAGGCCTCGTCGACGAGGAAGCGGCTCTTCTGCCGCCGCGCGTCCGTGCTGCAGCCCATGAGGCTGTCGAGTGCGGCTGCTGGCTTCTTGAGGATCGTCAGGATTTCGAGGGCGCGGTGGCGAAGAGCGCCCTTGATGCTCGTGCCCGGAATGAGGAAATCCGCGCCGCTCTTCTTCTGCTGTGACTTGACCTTGCGTTCTGCCGCTTTTTCATCGACGTCGTTTTCGCGCACGATGAGCGAGCGGCGGATGGCGAAGGCGGCGTCGACGGAGAAGACGCCCGCACGCTTTTTTCCCGCCGCTTTGCTGCCGTAGGCGATGCATTTGGCGTCCTTGCGGAAGAGCCAGCGGCGCACGTCGTCGAAGTCGCTGAAATCGTAGGTGGAAATGCGGACGTCCGCCGCCGAGACCTTGCCGAATCCCTTGGCGGTCAGCGCACCGAGGCGCACGCCTGCGGCGAGGCGGTCGGCGAGCGTCTGCACCGCTTCTTCCAGCCCCTTTTCCGCATGGGCGCGGCGCACGGTGACGGTCATGTGCAGCCGTCCCTTCGCGCCGCGCTCGACGGCTTCGTAGTTGTACTTGCGCCCTGCAAGACTCGTGCGTGCGAAGTCCGCGATGCCCACACCGTCGCGCACGGCGATGGCAGCGTCTTCGAGGAGCACGTCCTCGATGTCGATGGCGCTCTGTGCGCCGCCTGCCTTCTCGCCGCGCTCTGCCGAGCCGAAGAGGAGCACAGCCTCTTCATCTTCGAGCAGCGTGCGCAGCACGCCCGCGAGCGATGTGCCGGGAATGAAGGGGCGTTCCTTTTTATCTTTCAAAACCTGCATGTCGGTTTCCTGCCTGGCCTCGCGAGCCGTCAGCCCCGTGCCGATGAGCAGCGGGGAGTCGAGCGAGAGCGTGCCTTCGAGGAGGATCTTCTTCGTGACGCACGCCATCCGGCCGTTTGCTGAAACGCTTGCTTCTGCCATCAGTCAGCCGCCTCCTTTCGCTGCTGCACGGCTCTCTTTCGCGCGTGGCGGAAGAACCAGAGCCAGTAATCATAGAAGATTTCCCCGTCGTCTTTCAGCACGGGACGCGAAAAGCCTGCATCTTCGGCAAGCTCTTGCGGCACTTCCGCTGAAAGGTCGAGCGAAGCGTAGGGCGAAAGTTCAGGACGCTCGCCTCGGAGGATGTCGCGCAGCTCCGCTGCGCCGAGCTTCACGCCTTCGAGATGGCGGGCGAGCGGCGTGCGCTTTGCGCCGACCTCGGCGGCGAACTTCGCGCGAAAGCGTGCCGGCGCGCCTTCGAGGTCTTCACGCGGCCCGAGCATCGCTTCAAGACGCGCGAAAGCGTGGGTCATGCCCGCGAGCCTTCCCGTGAGGGCGGCGGCGTCCTTGTACGCCGCGAGGCGCACGCTTTGGGCGATGCGCCGGCGCAGGACGGCGCGGACGATGGCGCGCGCGCGTTCACTCTTGACGGTGCGCCGCGCGGGTCTTTCCTGCGTCGCTTCAAAGAGCGTCGGCGCGTCGACCGTCCACAGGGCGAGCCTGCCGAAGCCCTCCTCCGTGCGCGAGCCTGCGCCCTCGGCGAGGAGCGCGGCGAGAGCCGCCACGTCGCGGCTCGTCCACGGCGAAGCCTTCTTCAGCTCGAAGATGGAGCCTGCGTCCAGCCCGAACTGCGTGGGACGGCGCATGTTCCATACGCCGACGAAGTTCGACGCCGAGGCGGCAGCCGCGAAGATGCGCCCGAGGGAGAAGTCGTCGGATTCGGCGCTCTCTTTGAGCGGCGCGAGAAATTCCGCTTCGAGCGTCTCGCGTGCGTTCCTGGACAGTGCAGCATCCGAGAGGAGCGGCGCCGCAAGGCGCAGGCGCAGAGTGCTCGAAAGGAGCGATTGGGCAGGGGGTTCGAGTACTGCAGGCGCGGCGAGCGTGACGCGGCACAGCCCGTACTGCGTGGAGCGCGACTTGCCGATCTGGCTGAGGAACGTGCCGTCCTCGCAGTCGATGCTCTCCAAAAGCTCTTGGATGTCCGCCGCTTCGCCGATGATTTCACCGCGAAACGTCTGCCCCGGAAGCAGCGACTCGTAGCTGTAGATGCCGCCCTCCGTGCTCTTGCCTGCGAGGCGTTCGCCATCCTCATTGCGGCTCATGTGGAGCGAGATGTTCTTCGCCGTTTCCACGCGCTCGATCGTCGCGCCGCGCACGACGCCGCAGCCCTTGAGCGGCTTGTAGCCCGGGGGCGACTTGCCCTCCGATGCCGAGAGGTCGATGAGGTCAGAGGAGAGCTTGTCCTTCTGCAGCGAAAACGGCAGACGCATGGCGCTTTCGCCGTCCTTCGACGGATAGGCGGCGGCGAACTTCAGCGCCCCCGTGAAAAGGCGGCGGAAGGATTCGGACTCGTGGGCGGCTCTGCCGAGGTTCTGCGCCTCAATGAAGCGTGCGGCGATCATGCCGCGCACGATCGAGCCGCTGATGGCGTCGCCCGATTCCGTCAGGATCGCGCCCTGGCTGCCCGCCGTGAGGACGAGCGGCGAAAGCGCCTCGATCGTCAAGGGGATTTTCCGCATCTCTTTCAATTAGCCCACATCCTTTCCGAGCGCCGCCAAGAGAAGCTCCTCGCCGCCCGAAAGCGTGCAGCGGATCTTGCCGAAGCCGCGGTTGCGCTTGAGTCCCGCCGTGCGCAGGTTGGCGCAGGCAAGCGCGAGCGCTTCGGCGTGGCGCGTCTCGCCGCCCGTCAGCGTGATCTCGCCGCAGAAGACGAGATCGTCGGCGAGCGCGGCCTGCATGTTGTGCAGCGAATTGTCGCGAGCCGTGCCGCTCTCCTTGTCGATCTCCGTCTGGAAGCGCACGGCAGTGTACTCTTCGAGGACGTCGAGCGGCGAGAGCGCCGCCTCGTAGCGTGCCATCAAATAGGCGAGATCCGCGCTCAGTTCCTCGTAGCCCTCGGGATGAAGGTCGTGCAGCGAGAGGCGCACGAGAGAGTCTTGACCTTCGCCGTGGCGGAAAAGCTCCGCGACCGTCCGGCGCGTGAGAAAGTCGCGTCCCGAAAGTTCCGCCATCTCCGCAACCTCGACGGCGCTCTCATAGAGAAGCCCGCGAAGCCGCTTGGCCGGGAAGAGCGGAATGCCGTACTTGTCGTGCACGATGGCGGAGTCAAGCGTCACGTCCGCCTTGCCCGAGGTCAGGGCGAGCGGCGAGAGCGTTTCGATGCGCAGGGTGTAGCGAGCCATCATGACGCCTCCTTTCCTTCGTGTGCGTTCCTCGGCGGCAGAAATTCCAGCAGCTCGATCGCCTCGACAAACGGCGTTCGCATACGGCCGCCGTGTTCCTGCCAAAGATGCGCGGCGTAGGCCTCCCAGCCCGCAGGCTGCGGCAGAGCATAGCCATCGTGGCGGATCTGCTCAAGGTACTTTTCCGCCTCGTGCTCCCCGTGCTGCAGGACGGCGCGCAGATCCTTGAGCTTGCCGCTCGGCAGGCTCTTCGCGAGGCCTTCGGCGAGCTCGCGCAGTCGGGCGAAAGCGTAGTGGGATTCGCCGTCGATGCGGTACGGGCCGAAGTGCAGGCTGCCGAGCGCCGCGCGGTACTCTTGGCGACGGATCTCGGCGAGCGTCGGCGCCTGCTCGCCGTGCAGACGCAGGAAGTCGATCCAGCAGCTCGCCTCCTCGCGCAGGCCCTCGCGCTCGTTCGCGAGCTTCCTCATGCGCCCCTTCGCCGAGTCGCAGAGCTGCTCGGCGATCTCGTAGCCGCGGAAGAAAGGATAGGCGGTCGGCAGGATCGCGACCCCCGCGCATGTGTCGACGCCCTTTGCCAGCAGCGACTTCATGATGAACTCCGTGCAGTCGAAGGCGACCTTCGCCGCGCAGACGAAGGTCATGTCGTCGCCGCCGAGGATCAGCGGGCGCACGGGCAGATAGCGGCGCTTTTCGCCGTCCTTTTTCTGCGCGAGGAAGGGGAAGCTGTCCTCTTTCATGGAGAGGACAAGCTCGGCAAAGGCGCGGATCGTCGCCGTGCGGATCTCCTGCGACTTGTTCTTGTAGGCGGAAAGCGTCGTGAGATCGGCGAACTTCTTGCCCATGTTGTTGCCGTCGATGTGGACAACGGCGATGTAATTTTCTGTCTCTTTCTGCCCGAGCTTGTCCAATTCGCTTGGAAACACCGCGTTTTCCATGAAGCGCGACTTCTCCTCGTCCGTGAGGACGCTCGTGAGCTTCTCCAAAAGCGCCCTCTCCGCTCTGGCCGGCTGCAGTGCGCCGCCCTCGTGACGCGGCGTCGCGACGCGAAGCTTCGCGGCCTCGCTCTCTGCAATATAGCGCTCGCGGCTCGCATCGTAGGAGGTCGCCGTCTCATCCGTACCGTCAGCGGCAAGCGTCAGACCCGTGTAGGGAATCGTCGTCCGAGGAAATGCGGTGTTCTGCTGCTCCTTGAGCTTCAAGACGAGCGCGGTGCGGTTCGCCGTCTCGGACAGCCAACTGCCGTCGGATGCGAGATCGACCGTGCCGATGGCGGCTCCCGTCTGCAGTCCCGGGCAGCGCACGAGAAGCTCCTTCGAGAAGCGGCGCACGATCTCCGCCGCCGCCTCGCCGGCATCGGCTCGCAGCAGGATCAGCGCGTTGCCGCCGCCGATGTAGGCGACACGCGCCTTCTGCGGCATAGCCGTCCAGTCGGGCGAGGCGACCTCGCGCCAAGTCGCATCGTCAAGCTCCGCCGCGCCGCAGACCTCGCGGATGACGGGAAGCAGCACATCGTCAAAGACGCGGTCGACGAGATAGGAAGCGCCGATCTGCGTCTTGAGACGGCTGCTGGAAAAGATGTACTTCTGAATCGAGCGTGTGTCGAAAAGCAGTGCTTTCAGCTCCATCAAAAAGCCTCCTTTGCGGAATTTATTCACTTTTAACATTCGACTAATTGAGGAAGATTCCTGCTAAAATGAGAAGAAATATTTCTCCAGTGATAGAAAGCGAGAGAGAACTGAAGATTCGGATTTGACAAAGAGGCGGAGCCATGCTACATTACGGGAAACGGAAAACCGCATTTGAACCTTCTGTTCCTGCGGCTTCCCAGACACAGAGTCACATGTGACCTCATACCGCTTGCGGTATTGAAACATGTTTACAAAGATGTCGGCAGGTCACTCGTTGGCGGGTCACATGTGACCTCAAACCGCTTGCGGTTTGCTATACAAAAAGAGAGCCGTTCGGCTCTTTTTTTGTATGCCTGCTTCGAAGCAGGCCGCTGCCCTCGCCCATTGTCCTGTGCAGGAGTGGAACATCGCTTTTTCCATCCGCACTTTTTTTGACACGCACGAGCGCTTTCTTCCGGCTATAATATGCTTACGAGAAAATATGGAAGGAACGTGAATCGAGAGGAGGATGCTCTTATGTGCGTATTGTATCTTCTTTCGCCTGGGGCGAAGCTGCGGCAGGATGGCGGGCGTATCGTGCTGGAAAGGGACGGCGAGCGCCTGCGCAGCTTGCATCCGCAGGAAATCG
>CAJPRR010000137.1 GCA_905373085.1 uncultured Selenomonas sp. | reverse complement strand
GCCCCTTCTTCATCTTTTCGTGCATGTAGACGTCCTTGATGATCGCCGACGAAGCGACGATCAGAAGCCCCGAGATCGTCGAGATTGATGCCGCCAGAGGGCCGATGATGGCGATGCTCGCGAGTTCGGGCGGCATCGCGCGTGCGATTGCCTGCGGGATGATGTTGTCGACCGTGCCGTAGTCCGTCACGGGTCCTGTCAGCACGCCGTGCGCGAGGATGCCCGTGAAATTGATGCCGATGTTCATGAAGCCGATGACGAAGGTGCCGATGAGCATCGCCTGATGCAGTCCGCGCGTATCGCGGTAGCTGATGCCGCGCACGACGGACTGCGGCAGCGCAATCGTGCAGATGCCGACGAGCAGCCACTGCGTGAAGTAGAGGCCGAGCGGCATGTCGCCGGCGGACAGAGGCGCAAGCATCGCCGGATGCTCGCGCTCGATCGTCTCCAGGATCGCCCGGTAACCACCGCCCGCCTCAAGCACGAAGTAAAAGAGCAGCACGATGCCGATCATCATCATGACGGCGCAAAGCGTATCGGTCAGCGCGACGGCGCGGAAGCCGCCGATCGCCGTGTAAATGACGACGACGGCGCCGAAGAGCACGAGTCCCGTCAAGTAGCTGTAGCCCGTGACCGCCTCGAAGAGCTTCGCGCCGCCCACGAACTGCGCCGTCATCGTGCCGAGGAAGAACAGCACGATGACGAAAGCGGAAAGGTTCGCGAGCATATCCGAGCCGAAGCGTGCACGGATGATGTCGACGATGGTCACGGCATCAAGGCGGCGCGAAAGCAAAGCGACGCGCTTGCCGAAGATGCCGAGCACGAGGAAGATCGCCGTGACCTGCACGACCGCCATGTAGATCCAGCCGAAGCCGACCTTCCACGCCATGCCGGGACCGCCGACGAACGAGCTGACGGAGCTGTACGTCGCGACCGTCGTCATGGCGAGCACGAAGCCGCCAATCGCGCGGTTGCCGATGAAGTACTGCGAGACGAAGCCCTTGCCTTCCTTTTCCCTGCGCACGCGCACAGCGAAGCTGACGGCGAGCATCAGTCCCATGAAAGCGAGGAGCGGCAATAGGACAGAGAGCTTTTCCATCATTCCTCGCCCCCCTTCCGCCTCTCCTCGTCGTCGAGCGGCATGTCGCGGAAGACGAAGCGCAGCAGGAGAGTGACGATGAAGAGCGCCATCGCCCATGTGCCGAATGTCCCGAAGACGACCCAGAGCGGCAGCCCCGCGATGCGGATGCTATTGTCAAGAAAATTCGCCGTGCCAAAACCGGCGAAGAGCCAATAGACGATGAGCGCGGCGAGTGCCAGTCCTGTGGCTATGGCCTCGCGCCTTACCTGACGGTACTTCTCTTTTGTTGTCATTGTATGATTTTCCTTTCTCCTTGGGAGTCTCCTCCCCGAATGTATCAGCGGGAATCCCCGTCTGATCGACGTCTGCCCAAAACGGCAAACAGGAGCCGCCTGCAGCGCGAAGACGCTTTTTGCGAAACTTCGCGGCATACAGCCGACTCCTGTTATTTCTCTATGCGAGTCTTGTTTTCCTGCTCAATGCACGGGCGCATTTTCGACGCACGCCTTTTCCCCGCTGCCGGGCAGCGAGTCTTCGGTGCAGTCCGGCGTCTCGCCGCCGGACGCCGCGCCTTCGGGCTGCTCGACACGCACGCAGTTGCGCCCTTCCTGCTTCGCCCGATAGAGCGCATCATCCGCTCGCTTCAAGAGCGCCTCCGCCGTGTCCTTCTGTGCACCATGCCAACGCGAGACGCCGATGCTGCACTGAATCGGACGGTAATTGCAAATCGGCGCCTGTTCAATCCGCTGGCGCAGATGATCGGCCAAGATTTCCGCATCTTCCAATGTATAGTGCAGACAAAGGATGACGAACTCCTCGCCGCCCCAGCGAATCAGGAGGTGGCGACGGTCGAGCGACGTGTGCAGAATCCCGGCGAAGATGCGCAGCACATGATCGCCCTCGTCGTGTCCGTAGTCATCGTTCACACGCTTGAAAAAGTCGATGTCGAGCATCATGAGCGCGAGATGACCGTCCGTATCCTGCGCCACCTTCACCCATTCGGGGAATGCGTCGCTGAACTTGTAGCGATTGAAGCAGCGCGTCAGGGGATCGACCAGCGCCTTCTCCCTCGCCTCCATGACCTCGTCCTGCAGCGATTTCTGCACCTCTTCTCTGCGCACTTCGTCGCGGATGCGCATGCGTATCGTGCTCAGGACGAAGACGACGAAAGACAGCAGCGCAAAGGGCGTGAGATACGTATCCCACACAAACAAATGATACTGAAACCACAGCCCGTCGAAAAGTCCGAGCGGCGCAATCGCCAGAAGCGGCACAAGTGCAGCGCGGCAATACTCGTTGCCGCGCCGCGCCTCACGCCACAAGAGGACGCCCGCCCACGGCGCACCGACAGCAGCCAGCGGATAGTAAAAGTTCATGCAGAGGAAGAAACTGCCGCGTGCGACAAAGGCCTCTCCGAGAGCGGACGCAGCCAAGAGGAGCACGAAGGGTACGGACAAAAGGCGCATCGTGCGGCGCTGCGCGGCGGGCAGGAAGCCTGCGAGAAACTGGAATGCCAGGATCGCTATGCCGTACACTGCCGTGAGCTGCACGAACCACCAGAAGCGCGGCGAATCGAGAAGGAAATGTTTCGCATCCATTACGCTGACCATCCAGACGCCGTAGTCGAGGAAGAACAGCAGCAGGAAGACGTATGCGCTTCGATTGCGGCGCAAGGTGCAGCTGTAAACGGCGACGATCGATCCCATCATGAAGATGAGTGAAAGGCCGAAGACGAAGGGCAGATCGGCGAAGAAAAGCTCCGCCACGCTCGCACGCATGTCGCGCAGGCACAGGTGTCCGAAGCGTCCGAGATCGACCGTGCTGAACGAGTGCATGCCGAAAGTCAGGCTCTTTCCCTCGTAGCCTGCGGGCAGCGGAACGAGATGCCAGCGCGTGCCGTAGCTGTACTCGCCGTCTTCCATCGGGCCGTATTCGTAGAGGAGCTTATCGTCAAGCCACAGGCGAACCGACTGGTTCGTCGTCTTGAAAAACATGCCCATGCCGCTGTGTCCCTCTTCAGGCAGGCGCACCGTCAGATAGACGTAGCGCGCCTCATCCGAAAGAGTCGGCGATGCGGGATAAGCCGCACACTGCCAGCCTTCGGCGCCGTCCTGCGCTGCCTGCAGAAGCTCCTCCAAGGCTCGTCCCCCAAGAGGCTCCGCGCTCTGCCAATAACGCAGTTCATCAGGCTCGGCATCCTCCGCGTCGGCATGCTGCAGGGAAAAGCCCGCCGTGCCATGGACGTCCGGCGCAAGACTATGGGCGCAGACCACGGGCAAGGTCTTCGCCAAAAAGGAGACGAGGGAGCAGAGAACGGCCACGAATGCAAGAACGCGCAGAATATCATGCGCCGTTCTGCGCTTCTCTTTCCCCGGCATCGCCATGCACCGCCCTTTTTCCGTCGACTGTGAAAGCCTTCCATGCGTCGTTCCTGCAAGATACAAGACCCTTTTGCCATAATATATCATACATTAGTACGAACGTCCAGATGTCAGGAAAGCATTTTCACCACATCTCCTTCATGTCTCCCGCTTCACACGGTAGACGACGACGTACATGACGGGCAAAACGAGCAGCGTCAATACCGTCGCCACCAAAAGGCCGCTCGCAATCGCCACCGCCATCGGCCCCCAAAAGGAGCTCGTCATCAGCGGAATCATGCCGAGGATCGCGGCGGCAGCCGTCAGCATGATGGGACGAAAGCGCAGCACGGCGGAGTCGATGACCGCCTGCCACGGCGCCTCGCCCGCTTCGATATGCTTCTGGATCTGGTCGATGAGGATGACGGAATTTCGTATAATCATGCCCGAGAGCGCGAGTATGCCGAGGTCGGCGACGAAGCCGATCGGCTCGCCCGTGAGGAACATGCCGCAGGCGACGCCGATGACGCCCAAGGGCGCGGTCAAGAGCGTGATGAGCATGGCTCGTCCCTCGCGCACCTGAAAGATCAAAAGCGTCATGATGAGGAAGATCATGGCGGGCACGGGCACGAGCAGATACTTCATCGAGTCTTGACTGTCGGCAAGCGTACCGTCCGGCTCGATGGCGTATCCTGCGGGAAGCTTTTCGCGCAGGTCCTTCGTCGCCGCGTACGCTTTTTTCGCCGCATCCGTCGGCGTGCCCGCGATGATGTCGGCGCGTACGGTCACGGCAGGCTTCAAATCGTGCCGCCAAATGATGCCGTTTTCCGCGTCATAGGAAATCTTTGCGACTTGCGCAAGCGGCACATAGCCTGCCTGCGGCAAGTAGATCGGCAATTCTTCAAGGCGCGAGAGATCGTCCCTCGCCTCCTCCCTGAGCCGCAGCACGATGTCCACCGTGCGGTCGCCCTCGTAGAGTTCCGCCGCTTTTACTCCCGCCAGTTCCGTGTAGAGCATCTGCTGCACCTGCTGCGTCGAAAGTCCGAGCGCCTTGAGCTTGTCCTGATCGAGCGCGAGGTGCAGAACCTTGCTCTTTTCCTGCCAGTCGAGGTTCACGTCGCGCGTGTTCGCATCGCTCGCCACGAGGTCGGCAACCTCATTGGCAAGCGACATGACTTTTTCCTTGTCTTCTCCCTCGACGCGCAGCATGACGGGGTACGCCGCAGGCGGCCCCGTCTGGATAAACTTGAGGTTTGCACGCACGTTCGGGAAGTTTTCGGAAAGCTCCGTGCGGATCTTCGCCGTCAAATCCTCGCGTGACTCCTTGTCGTTCGCGACGATGACGAACTGCGCGTAATTGTCCGCAGCCAAGACGGGTTCAAAGGTCAGCACGAAGCGCGGCGCACCTTCGCCCACATAGACGGAATAGTTCCTGTACTCGTCCGCAAGGCCGTCGAGGAAGGCAGCGAAGCGCTTCGCCTCGCCGTCCGTGTTCTTCATGGAAGAGCCTTCGGCGAGGTGCATCTCGACGATGATCTCCGGCCGCAAAGACGGCGGGAAGAAGTCCTGCCGGCAAACGCCCAAAAGCGCGATGGATCCAGCGAAGACGAGCGCCGTCGCGCCGAGCACGAGACGGCGATGCACTAAAAACGCCTCAAGCACACGGCGAAACGCGCGATAGAACCGACCTTGATGGAGCAAGGCTTCGCCCTTTTCATCGCGCTTCGGCTCAATGCGGATGATGTGATAGCCGAGGAGCGGGGCGACCATGACGGAGACGATCCAAGAGAGCAGCAGCGCGGCGGCAATGACGGGAAAGAGCGAGGCGCAGAACTCCGCCGCCATGCCCTTCGAGAAAGCGACGGGGATGAAGCCCGCGCATGTGATGAGCGTGCCCGTCAGCATGGGCAGAGCTGTCGCACGGAAGGCGTGCGAGGCGGCGCTGAAGCGGTCAAGCCCCTCTTCAAGCTTGACGCTCATCATCTCGACGGCGATGATCTCATCGTCAACCAGAAGCCCGAGGGAGATGATGAGCGCGCCCAAAGACACCTTCTGCAGGTCGATGCCCGCACCGTACATGAAGAGGAAGACGCCCGTCAGTACGAGCGGGATGCAGCAGGCGACGACGAACCCCGTACGAAGGCCGAGCGTCAGAAAGCTCACGGCGAGCACGATGATGACGGCTTCTCTGAGCGTGTCGACGAAATCATCGATGGATTCTGCGACGACCTGCGGCTGGTCGGAGACCTGATGGATTTCCAAGCCGAGCGGCAGATCGTCCTTGAGCGCGGCGATTTTCTTCTGCAAATCCTTGCCGAGCGTCAGGATGTTACCGCCCGGGCGCATGGAAACGGCGATGCCCACGGCAGGCTCGCCATTGAAGTACA
>CAJPRR010000136.1 GCA_905373085.1 uncultured Selenomonas sp. | reverse complement strand
GCATAGGCTTCGGCGATGCATTTGTTTCAAGAGTGCGGTTTTTTGATATAAAATCATAGAGAATCATAAAAAATCACTAGCACATGGAAAAATTTATGATATAATATATTTATATCATATCATAAATTAAAATGATAATATTTCTTGTTGTGACGAAGTGCGAAGGAGTGTGCTGCCGTTGGAAAAATCCTTGACGCTTTCCTTCGAGGATGCGGGCATATCCTTCGCGGGCCGCAGCGTGCTTCGGGGGATTTCCTTCCAACTTGCGGGCGGCATCGTCGCCAGCGTGCGCGGGCCGAACGGCAGCGGCAAGTCCACGCTCCTGCGCCTGGCGGCGGGGCTTCTGCGTCCGACAAAAGGGCGCGTCGCGCTGCGGACGGCGGCGGGAGAGGCCGAGGGAGCGGCGTGGCAGGCGAATCTCGCCTATCTCTCGCCCGAGCTTTCACTCTATCCGCTGCTAACGGCGGCGGAGAACCTCGACTTCTTCCTCGGACTGCGTGGCATTGCGCTTTCCGATGCGGCGCGGCGGACGCTCCTCGCGCGCGTGGGACTGAAGGGGACAGAGGTCTGGCGGATGCAGACGGCAAGCTTCTCGACGGGCATGCGCCAGCGTCTGATGCTCGCCGTGCTGCTCGGCGCGGATGCGCCCTTCTGGCTGCTCGACGAGCCGGGCGCGAACCTCGATGAGGAAGGGCGCACGCTTCTCGCCGCGCTCGCGCGTGAAGCGGCGGCAGAAGGCCGGCTCGTGCTCTGGGCGACGAACGAGCAAAAAGAGGAGGTGGCTGCCGATGCAAGGATCTGCATTGCAGGGGGCGCGGCTCATCTTTCGTAGGGAGGTCGCCTGTACCATGCGCAGCCGCTCCTCTTGGACGGCGATGTTCATGTTTTCCTTGACGGCGATCGCGGCGCTTTCCTTCGCGCTTCGCGGTGCGCCGCCCACACCGCAGGTAGCGGCGGGACTCTTGTGGGTCGTGTTGTTTTTCTCGGCGGAGGCGGGCGTCGGCCGGGCGTTCTACGAAGAGACGGCGAGCGGCACGCTGCTCGCCCTGCGCATCTATGCCGGAGCGCAGGCGGTGTTCGTCGGCAAATTCTGCTACACGCTCTTCATGCTCGCAGTGCTCGCTGTTTTCGATATAGCGCTCTTCCAAGTTTTTCTCGATTTTTCGCTGGCGGACTTCTTTGCCGCCCTGGTTTTTCTCCTCGTCGTATTCTTGGGCGTCTGGGGTTTGGCGGCGGCGGGCGTCATCGTCTCGGCGCTGACGGTCGGCGCGGGCGCGAAGAGCGGACTGTTTTCCGTGCTGCTGCTGCCCGTCGTTTTGCCCGTGTTCCTGCCCGCGCTCAATCTCACGGGAGAGCTTTTCAGCTCCCTCCTGCCGTCCTCTTCCCTGCTCGGTGCGATGGCGCTCTACGACATGATTCTGACGCTCGGCGCCTCGTGGCTCTTCGACTTCGTATGGCAGGAAATCTGAAACGGCGGCGAGAAAGAATGCTCGCCGATTCTTCCAAGAACAAGGGGTGAATCTATGCTTCGCGTCCTCATCATCGTGCTGACAGCAGCGCTCTTTGCCGCTGTGTTCTTCCTCGTGCCGCCCGCAGAAGGCTTGGGCGACTATGTGCGCCTCGTTTTCTTCCATGTTCCGGCGGCGTGGGTCTCGGTTCTCGCCTTTCTTCTGAGTGCGTGGTGGGCGCTTCGCTTCCTGCGATGTCGCAAGGAGCGCTTCGACGCGGGGCTTCTTCTTCGTGATCTTCGCCACGGCGACGGGCGCGCTCTTCAGCCGCCTTTCGTGGGGCGCATGGTGGAATTGGGATCCGCGCCAGACGACAATTTTCGTACTCATCCTCATCTACGGTGCATATCTCACGCTGCGCTCGGCGGTGCCCGAACACCGCGGACGTGCGCTCGTCTCGGCGGTCTACTCGCTCTTTTCCTTTTTGACCGTGCCGTTCCTCGTATTCCTTCTGCCGCGCCTCTACTTCTCACTGCATCCCGAGCCGCTGTTGAACAGCGGCGCACATGTGGCAATGGAGCCGTTGATGCTCGGCGTGCTCGCGCTCGGTCTTGTCGACGCGACCTTGCTCTATTTCGCACTGCTCTTTCGGTCTGTCAAGGAGGACTGACGCATGAAAAAATCGTATGTGCTCTTCGGCCTCGTCGCCCTCTTCGTCCTCTATGCGGGCTGGGCGTTCGCCGACAGCATCACGCCCTATGTCGACATCGCTGAGGCGCGGTCGGCGCACGGCTCCGTGCAGGTCAAGGGGCTGCTCGATCCGGATGCTCCCGCGCCCGCGCAGAAGGGGAAGGATTTCGTCTTCGGACTCGTCGATGAATCGGGAGAAAAGATGGAAGTGCATTATCACGGCACAGAGCCTGACCAATTCCGTTCGGCGCATCACATCGTCGCCGTCGGCTCGTACAAGGACGGCGCGTTCGAGGCGGATCGGCTGCTCATCAAGTGTCCGTCGAAGTATGAGAAGATGAAAGGCGGTTCATTATGACAGCCGGCACGGCATTCCTCGTACTCTCGCTCATCTTTGCGCTGGCGGCGGCAGTTTCATGGGTGCGCGGAAAGGCGGCGGCGGGCAAGGCGCTCGCGCTCGCTTCCTTTTTCGCGGCAATCTTGGCGAGCGCATGGCTCTTCTGGCTGATTCTGCACGATCGCTTCGACATCGACTATGTGTGGAGCTATTCCTCGCTCGATCTGCCGCTCGTCTACAAGGTTTCCGCCTTCTGGGCAGGACAGCAAGGCTCATTCCTCTTGTGGCTCTTCTTCCATGCGGCGGCGGGCGCGGCGCTTGCCCTTCGCGCACGGCTCGGAAACGCAGGTCAGGCCGTGTTCTTCTTCCTGCAGGCTCTTTTGGCGGCGCTCGTCCTCTTCTACAGTCCGTTCGCTGTGACGGAGGGCTATGCGCCCGCTGACGGCGCGGGAATGAATCCGCTCCTGCAAGACCCGTGGATGGCGGTGCATCCGCCGCTCGTGTTCTTGGGCTACGCGCTGCTCGCCGTGCCGTATGCGGCGTCCTTGGGGGCGCTGCTGTCTGAAAAGGCGGACAGCACGGCGTGGCTCGCACTTGCGCGAAGCTGGGCGCTCGTCGCCTGGGCGCTCCTCGGCGCGGGCATCTTCGTCGGCGCTTTCTGGGCGTACAAGGTGCTCGGCTGGGGCGGCTGGTGGGGCTGGGATCCCGTGGAGAACTCCTCGCTCGTGCCGTGGCTCGCGGCGGGCGTTCTCGTCCACTTGCTCTCTGCTGCTCGCGTGCGCCCGACGAATCTCGCACTCACGCATCTTTCCGCCATCTTCTCCTATGCGCTCGCGCTCTACGGCACGTTCCTCGCGCGAAGCGGCCTTTTGGGCGATTTCTCCGTACATTCTTTCAGCGGCACGGGCGTCGGCCTCTGGCTCGTCGCCGTCGATGCAATCGCAGTGCTGGCGGGGCTTTCGCTCCTCGTCTGGCGTGCGGGAAAGTTCCCCAAAGGCTCCCCGTATCCCGCGCATCGAAGCCGCGAATTCTTCCTCTTGCTCGGCTGTCTCGCCCTGACCTTTCTCGCCATCATCGTATTCATCGGCATGTCGATGCCGCTTCTCACAGGGCTTGGCGGCGATTCCGCCGCCGTCGACACGGGCTTCTACACCAAGACGAGTCTGCCGCTCGCCATCTGCATGCTGCTTGCGATGGCAGTTGGCTCCTTGCTGCGCTATGGCGAGGGTCAGGCATCGCTGCCAAAGGCTCTTATCGGCGCGGTCTTCATGGGCGTGGCGGCGGCAGGACTCGCAGGCGTCAGAGAAGTCTCCTCGCTCGTCCTCGCGGGCGCTGCGGCTGCCGCCGTCTTCGCGAGCGTTCTCGCTTGGCGCGGCGGTGCACTTCGCCCTGCCGCAGCTATCGCACACGCGGGCGCGGCTCTGGCTCTTTTCACGATGGCGCTCACCTCGGCGGGCACGAGCACGACGCTTGAGTTCGTGCCGGACGAGCCGCAGTCCTTCGGCAAATCCTCGATTCTTTACGAGGGCATGGATCTTTCTGAAAGCCGCAGGGAAAAGGAATATGTGTTCCGCGTCGACGGCGAGGAAGTGCGCGCCTTGACGAAACTCAGCGCGAGCGGCGAGGATGCGGCGAGAGAGCCTGCCATCGCGCACGGCGCGGCGGGTGACATCTACATCGCGCCCTCGCCCGTGGCCGTCGGCCACGAGATCGTGCTGCAGCGCGGCAAGGCCATATTGGAGGGCGATCTCGCCTATCGGCTGGAGCATGTCGCAGAGGAACCCGATCCCGAAGATCAGGATCGCCGCATCTTTCTCGCAGCCATCGCCGTCACCGACGGCGAAACCGTCGACCTCGCCGAAGTCAGCTTGACGGCGGCGGGCATGAAGGCGGCGACGGAATCCTTCGCCGTTCTCAATGGCAAGAGACGGTTGCGCCTCTTGGGCATCTCCGAGGACAGGAAGAGCATCATGCTGCAAATATTGCCGGCACTTGAGGAGGAGGCCCGGCTGCCACTGACGGCGTCCGTCAGCGAAAAGCCGCTTCTCTGGCTTCTGTGGCTCGGTGCGGCATTTGTCTTCGTCGGCACATCGTGCGCTGTAAGGAGGCGATGCTAGGCACATAGTTCTGAAAAGATACGAAGATTACCCCCTGTGATTCATGGAAAGGAGGGAAGGGGATTGGAAGCAAAGGAATTCTTTCAGAAGAACACGCTGAAGTGCATCATCGGAGGCTTCGCCGCAGGCGTCATCTTTTCCGTCTGCACGTCGGCGGGGCTGTCGTTTTCCGGCTCTCCCGCATTTTGCGGACAGTGCCATGCGATGAAGATGGAGAAGGCGACGTTCATGGAATCGTCGCACCGGGAGCGCGAGTGCGTGGACTGCCACCTGCCGCACGACAGCATGACGGCGTACTTCGTCGAGAAGGGACGAAGCGGCATGATCGACGTTTACCACGAGCTGAAGCGCGACTATCCTGCCAAGATCCGCATCTCGGAAGACGCAGAAAAGATCGTGAACGGCAACTGCCTGCGCTGCCACAGCGCGACGATGGCAGTCGTCCACGCAGGTCCGATGGACGCCAATACCGATTGCCTGAAGTGCCACAGGAGTGTGGCACATGGCTCCAATCACCTGGAAGGAGGGATCAAAGTTGAGTAAGCTGCAAAAGTGTTTGCTGGGCGTCATCGTCGTCTGCGTTGCGTTCTTCGGTTTCGTCATCGTGCGCATCGGCATCGCCCAGCCATCGAGTTCCGTCAAGCTCGCTCAGATACCGACGGAGAACAATGCCCATCTCGGCATGGAAGCCTTCAAGGAGGCATATCCGCTCGAATACGAATCGTATCAGATGACGGCGAGCGATTCGCCGACCCCGACGGGCTACGGCAGTTCTGGCGTCCATTCGAGGCTCATGGACGAACCCGAGATGATCGAAAACTGGAAGGGCTATGCCTTTTCCCTGCAGTATGACGATGACCGCGGCCATGTCTACGCGCTTGAGGACGTCAAGAACTCGCTGCGCACGACCAAGGTCAATCAGTCGGGCTCTTGCATCACCTGTAAGAGCGCCTATACGAAAGACGTTTTTTTCGACACGATGGGCTGGGACTACACGCTGAAGGATTTCAAGGAGCTTGCCGATCAAGTGCCGAACGACGCTTCGATCGCCTGCGCGACGTGCCACGACGTCAAGACGATGAAGCTGCGTCTCGTCATTCCTGCGCAGATCGAAGATCTTGAGCGCAACTGGGGCAAGACATGGGACGAGCTCAGCGACAACGACAAGCGCGCCCTCGTCTGCGGCCAGTGCCATACGGAGTATTACTTCGAGCAGGGCAAGAAGGGCCGCGTCGTGTTCC
>CAJPRR010000135.1 GCA_905373085.1 uncultured Selenomonas sp. | reverse complement strand
GATGAATCCCGCCGCCAAAGGAATCGGATCGATGCCGCTGTCGAGCATGCGGGCTACGGCGCGAGCCTTGCTGCCGGCAAGGGGGCAGGACGGGCAAAGGATATGCGAGAAGAGCGAGAGGCGCTTGAAGATCATGAGACGCCGAAGATTCTGCGCCGCTTTATCGTATCGCTCGTGCTCCTCGTGCCGCTTCTCTACGTTTCGATGGGGCACATGCTTCTTGCGCTTCCCATTCCGCAGGCGATGGAGAACAATGCGCTCGTCATCGGCCTTTACGAGCTTCTTCTCGCTGTCGCCGTCATGATCGTCAATCAGAAATTCTTCATCAACGGCTTTCGCAATATCTTTTCGGGCGGCGTGAACATGGATACGCTCGTAGCTCTTGGCAGTGCGGCGGGCTTCGTTTACAGTACGGGAAATCTCTTCTCCATGCTTCTCGCGGCGCGAGCCGGCGACTGGCAGAGCGTCGCGGCGGGCGGCATGGATTTCTACTTTGAGACGTCCGCCATGATCTTGACGCTCATCACGGTGGGCAAGTGGCTGGAAAGCCGCAGCAAGGGCAAGACGACGAATGCCATCAAGGGGCTCATGGATCTTGCACCCAAGACGGCGCGACTCGTAAGGGACGGCGAGGAGGTCGTTGTCGCCGCTTCGGAGGTCGCCGTCGGCGACGTCTTTCTCGTACTGCCGGGCGAGAGCTTTCCCGTCGACGGCAAGGTGCTCGAAGGTGAGAGCGCCGTCAACGAGGCGGCGCTGACGGGCGAAAGCCTGCCTGTGGACAAAGCGCCGGGCAGTCTCGTGAGCGCCGCCACGATCAATCAGAACGGCGCTTTGACCTGCGAAGCACGGCGCGTCGGCGAGGACACGACGCTGCAGCAGATCATCGAGATGGTGCAGAACGCCGCCGCTTCCAAGGCGGAGATCTCGGAGCTCGCTGACAAGGTGTCGGGCGTATTCGTTCCCGTCGTCATCGTCTTGGCAGTCATCACGGGCGCTCTTTGGCTGCTTCTGGGCGAGACGGCGAGCTTCGCTCTCGCGCGTGCCGTCAGCGTGCTCGTCATCAGCTGCCCATGCGCCCTAGGGCTGGCGACGCCGGTCGCCATCATGGTCGGCAGCGGCAAGGGCGCGAAGAACGGCATCCTCTTCAAGACGGCGGCTGTTCTGGAGGCGACGGGCAAGGCGGACTTCGTCGTGCTCGACAAGACAGGCACGATCACGGAGGGAAAGCCGCGCGTGACGGACATCGTGCCCGCTGCGGACATTAAGGAGGATGCGCTCCTCGCCTTGGCAGCCGCCTTGGAGTCGCAGAGCGAGCATCCGCTCGCCGCTGCCGTCCGACGCGAGGCGGAAGAGCGCGGCATTTCCTTCTCCAAGGCGCAGGATTTCCAGGCGCTTCCCGGGCATGGCGTCACGGGCACGGCGGAGCTTTCGGGCGAACGCCGAGAAGCAATCGGCGGCAGCATGGCGCTGATGAAGGAGAAGGGGCTTCTGGCGGCTGATATGAAAGCGGCGGCGGAAAAGCTCGCGTCGGAGGGAAAGACGCCGCTCTTCTTTGCCGCTGCGAATCGCTTGCTCGGCATCATCGCCGTCGCTGACGCCTTGAAGCCGGACAGCCGCGAGGCAATCGAGGAACTTCTGCGCATGGGCGTGCAGCCTGTCATGCTGACGGGAGACAACCGCCGTACGGCGAATGCGGTCGGCGCGAAGCTCGGCCTTTCTGCCATCGTCGCCGACGTCTTGCCCGACGGCAAGGAAGAGGTCGTGCGCCGTCTGCAGGAGAGCGGCAGGACGATCATGGTGGGCGACGGCATCAACGACGCGCCGGCTTTGACGCGTGCCGATGTCGGCATCGCCATCGGTGCGGGCGCTGACATCGCCATGGATGCTGCCGATGTCGTCCTCATGAAGTCGTCACTAAAGGATGTCGTCGCGGCCGTCCGCCTTTCGCGGCAGGTCATCCGCAACATCAAGGAAAATCTCTTCTGGGCGTTTTTCTACAATGTCATCGGCATACCGCTGGCGGCAGGCCTTTGGCTGCCCGTGTTTGGCATAGTCTTGAGCCCGATGTTCGGTGCGGCGGCGATGAGCCTTTCGAGCTTCTGCGTCGTGATGAACGCCCTGCGGCTGAACTTTTTTGATGTTTATGACGATAGGAAAGGCGAGCGCAAGGTTCTGCGTGAACTGCCCGGCTTCCTTCTGCAGAGGGAAGCGCAAGCGGGAGCGGAAGAAACTGCGCAGATGCAGGCAGATGAAAAATTGGAGGCAAGTGCAATGAAAAAGACAATTTCTATCGAAGGCATGATGTGCGGCCACTGCGTCGCCCATGTGACGAAGGCCTTGGAAGGCATGAACGGCGTGGAAAAGGCGGAAGTCAGCCTGGAAAACAAGAATGCTGTCGTCACCTTGAGCGCTGACGTTTCGGACAAAGCTCTTTCGGCAACGATCGTTGATGCAGGTTACGAGGTCGTCGGCATCAGCTGACGGATCATGCCGAGGTATGCGCCTTCTCCGCAATGGGGGAGGCGCATTTGTTTCGGCACAAAAAAACGCGTCATATCTACGCCTTCGAGCGTCAAGAGCTGCACCTTCTTGTCGATGCCGTCGGCGTAGCCTGTGAGGCTGCCGCTCGTGCCGACGACGCGGTGGCAGGGGACGATGACGGATATGGGATTGTGCGCGACGGCGCCGCCGACGGCGTGGGCGGCTTTTTCCATGCCGATGCGGCGGGCGATTGCGCCGTAGGTCATCGTTTCGCCGTAGGGAATCGAGAGCAGGACGTCCCAGACTTTTTTGCGAAACGGCGTGGCCTTCGGTGCGAGCGGCGGCAAAAAGTCGGGATTCTTGCCGCTGAAGTAGAGTTCGAGCCAGCGGCGCGTCTCTTGGAATACGGGGAGGCTTTTTTGTTCGTGTTCCTCTTCCAGCGTGGCGGCGAAGTATTTTTGCCCGTCGAACCAAAGGCCGACGAGGGATGCGCCGTCGCTGGCGAGTGTGATGGAGCCGAACGGCGAGTCGTAATGGGCTGTGTATTGCATGGAGATGCTTCCTTTCAGGTCATGTGGTGAGATTGTCAGACGGCTTGATGCAGTTCTCTCCGCTTATTATAGAGCAAAGATAAGAGGAAGCCCAGTTGCATTTTGCTAAGAATGTCATCTGAATATTGTTGAAACTTTATTGAGCAATATCATATATCATGATATTATAGAGAAGGAAGAGTGAAGTTGGGCGGCTGAATTTATCGGTGACGCCTGAGTGGCAAGGAAAGTGACGAATAGCAGAAAAATGACGATGGCGTTGCGGACGAGTCGAGTGATGAAAATCGGAAGGAGGAAAAGATTTTGGCAAATAAAGAGGATTATATCGAGAGGTATGGCGCTGTGGATGGTGCGGCGCCGGGCTGGGAGGCGATTGACGCTGCCCTGAAAAAGGTCTATTCGAACGCAGAGGCAAGGCATTACGGTACGATCATCAAGTTCATGTTGGGCGGCAAAGATCCGCTGGATGGAATCAGCATATATGACAACAATGCGCAGGAATTTCATCGTCACGTCATAAGTTACGGCATGTCGGAATTGTATTACGATCCCGACAGTGCGGGCAAGGAGTTCAGTGGCTGGGGATGTGAATTCACCATGCGCGTCGTGCCCTTCGCAGACGATAAGGATGCGGAAAACAAGGACGGAAGCATGGCGCACAATGAGCCGCGCTGGGCGATGAACTTGATGCAGAACATTGCCAGGTATGTATACGATACGGGGAATTACTTCGAGGCATATCATTTCATGCCCGCCAATTCGCCGATCCGGCTGAATACGGATACGAAACTGGTGGGGATCGTCATGGCTCCCGATCCGCAGTTGGGCGGGATGGACACCGTGCACGGCAGGGTGGAGTTCCTGCAAATGGTGGGCATTACGCAAAAAGAGATTGACTGGCTGCTGGAAGACCCGACGACTGCAAGAGGAAAGATGCTGATAGACCGTATGCGGCAAGAGAATCCGCTGCTGCTTACAGATTTGAAGCGCGTGAAGGAATATGTTTAGGGAATTGGCAAAGGAACTTTTGATATTGCTACGAAGCGCTGACAATTTCATAAGACAATTGCCTGAATATTGATGAAATTATTGCGCGATATTGCATATCATGGTATCATATACAAGAGACGCGTACAGCTATTCTTGGAGGCCGTGTATGGTACCCCGCTGCGGGCACCCTCGGAAAGGCGTCTCGCAAAAAGATGCCAACAGCAGTGAATCTGCCTGTCACGCAGTAGTGTGGCACGACCTCACAGGACGGAGCGGCTTGCCGTTCCGTCCGCGGCATCTTGTTTCTGCATGTTTCTCCGCGATACTGCGGAGGATGGAGTTGTCCGGCACATTTGCATCTGCACTTTGCGCCGGGCTTTTTGCGCGAAGGGGGAAGCACGATGCTCGACTTGCTCAAAGAGGAAAGCAATAAGACGTACACGCGGACGGAGAACGATGCCGCGACCTACGCCAGCTCAGGCTCGGACGTGCTCGACTTCTTTGCGGCGGTCGGCGCCTTGCGCTCCGCGAAGGGGGCGGAGATCGTCGTGCGCTTCACGCGTGCCTTTGCCGAGGATCCTGTGCGTGCGCTGCGCACGCTCTTCTATGCGCGTGATGTTCGCGGCGGGCTGGGCGAGCGCCGCGTCTTTCGCGTGCTTCTGCGCCATCTTGCCGCGTACGCGCCTGCGTGCGTGGAGAAGAATCTGCCGCTCGTCCCCGAATACGGTCGCTGGGACGATGTGCTAGCGCTCTTTGGCACGCCCTTGGAGTCTGCCGCCGTTCGCTTGATTCGCAAGCAGTTGGAAAGCGATCTCGGCGCGTCGCAAAAAGGGGAGGATGTTTCTCTTCTCGCGAAGTGGCTGCCGTCCGTCAACACATCGTCGCGGGAAGCACGTGCCAAGGCGCGTCATCTGGCGGCGTCGTTCGGGATGCAGGAGGCGGAATATCGAAAGATGCTCGTGCGTCTGCGGCGCTGCATCCGGATCATCGAGAATTATCTGCGCACGAAGGACTACAGCTTTGATTATGCGAAGCAGCCGTCCAAGGCGATGTTCAAGTACCGCGAGGCTTTTCGGCGCAACGATGCGAAGCGCTACGAGGCTTTCTTGGAGCGCGTGGCGCGTGGAGAGGCGAGGTTTCATACGGGGACGCTCTATCCCTACGAAGTCATTCGCCCGCTTTGCAAATGGGACAGCGTTCTTTCAGAGAGAGAGTCGCGTGCTCTCGACATCACGTGGCGGGCGCTTCCTGATTATACGCATGGGGAGAATGCGCTCGTCGTGCTCGACGGCTCTGCCTCCATGTATGGGGGCGGGGCGCCTTTGCCGGCCTGCGTCGCGCTCTCGCTCGCCGTCTATTTTGCAGAGCGCAATGAGGGCGCGTTCCGCGATCACTTCATCACGTTTTCTCATAGGCCGCGCATTCTTCAGATCAAAGGAGCGACGATTGCGGACAAGGTCAGCTATTGCAGGACGTTTAACGAGGTGGCAAATACGAATCTCGAAGGCGTCTTCCGCCTCCTGCTGCGTGCGGCGGTTTCGGGCGGCGTGCCGCAGCAGGAGATGCCCGAGGCGCTTTACATCATCACGGACATGGAGTTTGACGTCTGCACGGAACATGCCGACGTGACGAATTTCGAGCGGGCGAAGCAGATGTTTGCCGAGGCGGGCTATCGCTTGCCGCGCATCGTGTTCTGGAACGTGCAGAGCCGCCGCCGCCAGCAGCCCGTCAAGATGAAGGAGCAGGGCGTCATGCTCGTCTCGGGCTGCAGTCCAAGCATATTCTCCTTGGTTGTAGAGGATCGCATCACGCCGTACGAATATATGGAAAAGGTGCTGGCAAGCGAGCGTTATGCGGCGATTCAGGCGTAG
>CAJPRR010000134.1 GCA_905373085.1 uncultured Selenomonas sp. | reverse complement strand
GCCGTTCTGCGCGACCTGCCGCGTCTCAAACAAGAGGGACTGTAAGATAATCCACCACAAACCAAGGAGGAGACCCCATGAGAAAACGCATCCCGTTTCTATCGTTCATCCTGTCAGTGATTTTGCTGACGACATGCACCGCCGCACATGCACAGCCCGTCTATCATCAGCTGCTCCTATGGCGCGTGCCCTATTCGCTGGTTGCAGACGGTTCCGTAGATCGTGCAACGGGCATCAAGACCGTGGTTTCCCGACTGATTTTTCATCCCTTTCCACTCGATTCGAGAGTCCAATTTTATGAGTATAAGGGGACAAAGAACGGTATCAGCGTCGCACTTTATTATTATGTATATCCGAATGCCGTTCCCATCTCGGCAGATGGTCGTTACCGCGTGATTTGGATGGATATGGAGGTCATTTCCTCGGTCGGCATCAACGAAGTTCTTCGCAGTCCCTATCTCTATGATGCAGTAGCCGATACATTCACACTGCTGGGGGGATTTCATAACCCCATATCTAAAAAAGGCGAGGGCGGCAGAATCCGTTATATGAAATTCAGAACGAACAAAGGCGCCGCTGATGCGATTCCCCGCTCTCAATATCCAGATAGCGCCCCGCTCCTAAAGGCGTATAACATCATCAAGGATATTCCCCCGTCGGGAACCTTATATAAAATCATTCTTGGCGACGTGCGCGAAAGCACGACGGACTGAACATGAAAAAGGAGAGAAACAAAATGAACCGCAAACTGCTTACTTCCATCCTTCTCTGTGCCGTATTCCTGCTGAGCATGGGCACCACATTTGCCATGCCCTCTGCCGATGCCTACGAAACCGTTGTGCAGTCACTCCCGCCGCTCGGTGCAAGGGTGACGGCGGACTCCTTCCCCAGTTTTGCCGAGGTCGTTCCGAATCATCCTATGGTACCGCCGCAGGTTGCACGCGGAACATACGGCGGCTGGGAGTTCATGGAGCAGATCCAAAACGGGCGCATCAGCTATGTCATCATCCGCCCCGAGGCAGGAAAACAAGACACCACAGCGATCGCCGAGGAGATCCTCTCTGCCACTTCGGAGATCTACGGCGATCCCTATCACTGCACGGACGATGGAAAATATCTCTGGGAGCATGGCGTCTACGACGCTAAGACAGGGACGTTCTTCGCACAAAACTACTAGGGAATCACGGATAAAATCATAATAAAGAGCCAATATATGAGTCTCCTCATGTATTGGCTCTTTATTATGCTGGGAAGGAAGTCTCTGTAAAAAATTTCTACAGAGGATTTCCCTCGCGGAATATGCGCGACTTATATAAATCAAGCCGTTCTTTCGGTGCGGAAAACTTGTATGTTCCATCGGCTGCGTGCAGGACGCCAAGCTCTTCAAAAATTTGCAGCGCCTTTTGAAAGGTGAAGATTCCCATGGCAGGAAAATGACGCAAATACTCTGCCAAAAGATACTCTGCATCCAACGGCAATTCTGCCGCCTTTTGACGTGTGAACAGAAAGCGATAGACCGAAGCCAGCGCATCACGGTCGGGATGCTTCGCCTCGGCGCGTGCCGGTCGAAAGTCTTCGAGCATGAGCTGCAAGGAGCGCTTCTCACGCCACACATGGTATTCGGGAAAATATGCGATGTCGATGCGCTCGCGGTTGACGAGCGGCGCCG
The DNA here is from genome assembly GCA_905373085.1 of uncultured Selenomonas sp. GTDB lineage: Bacteria > Bacillota > Negativicutes > Selenomonadales > Selenomonadaceae > Selenomonas. Next base: position 4,264 of record CAJPRR010000134.1, on the reverse strand, counting down.
CCTCGCCCTTGCCCCAGGCCAGAACGTCGATGCTCGCGTCCAAGCCGTCAAGCTCAAACTTCAGATGCTGCCCCTCCTTGCCAATCTGGTGCGCATAGCTGCCGCGAACGCCGTGCGTCGAAAAAAGCGGCTTGGGATTTCCCATGCCGTACGGCTCCAAGAGCTTGATCTCCGTCATCAGCCGCTCCGTGATCTTTTCGGGTGCAAGCTCCAGCTCGATGTCGAGAATCGGCACGAAATCCTCTTCATCCAGCACCTTTGTCGCATAAGCCTCCATGGCCTCGCGGAAGGAAGCAATGTCCGCCGAGCGAAGCGAAAGCCCCGCCGCCTGTGCGTGGCCGCCAAAGCCCAGAAGATGCTCCCCGCAGGTCGAAAGAGCTTCAAACATGTGGAAGCCGCGTATGCTGCGGCACGACCCCTTGCCGATGCCGTCTTCTTCCGCGATGATGACCGTCGGACGGTAATAGCGCTCGACGATGCGCGAGGCCACGATGCCGATGACGCCGGGATGCCAGCCCTCGCCATGAAGCACGAGCACATGCGCTCGCTTGACGTCAATCTCCTCGATCTGCTTTTCTGCCGCCTGCAGGATCTCCTGCTCCACAGCCTGACGCTCGCGATTCGCCGCATCAAGCTCCTCCGCAATCGCCTGCGCTTCCTCCCCGTCCTCCGTCAGGAGCAATTCGACGCCGCGCAGCGCGGACGCCAGGCGTCCCGCCGCATTGAGCCGCGGCGCGAGCACGAAGCCGATATGTCCGGCCGTGATCTCCTTCTCTTGGAGTTCCGTCACGGCGAGAAGCGCCTGAAGCCCCAAGCGCTTCGATTTCTTCAAGACGCGCAGGCCTTGCTGCACGATCTTCCGATTCTCCCCGAGGAGCGGCACGACGTCGGCGACCGTGCCCAGGGCGACGATGTCGAGATCGCCCGTGAAGTCTTTGCCGCGCATCTTCTGCCAAAGCGCCTGGCAGAGCTTGAACGCCACGCCCACGCCCGCGATGTTCTTGTCGGGATATGGGCAGTCTGCGCGATGCGGGTCGATGACGGCGAGGGCTTTGGGCAGTTCCTTGCCCGGCAGATGGTGATCGGTGATGATGAGATCGACCTTGTCTTTTGCCGCTGCCGCCTCTTCAACGGCGGAGATGCCGCAGTCCACCGTGACGATGAGATTTGCGCCCCCAGCGATGATCTCATCGAGCGTTTCCTTGTGCAGCCCATAGCCGTCCTTTTGACGATGCGGAATGAAGTAGCCTGCAGCCGCGCCTAGCTGGCGCAGATTGCGGCAGAGAAGCGAAGTCGCCGTGATGCCGTCGACGTCGTAATCGCCATAGACGACGATGCGCTCCTGCGCTTGGATCGCCCGCTCTATGCGCGAGACGGCCTTTTCCATATCCTTCATCAGGAACGGATCGTGAAACGGCTGCTTTTCCAGATGGAGGAACGCCCGCGCCTCTTCATCCGATGTGATGCCGCGATGCAGAAGGAGCGCCGCCGTGAAGGGCGTCGTGCCGATGCGCTGGGAAAATTCCACGGCTCTCGCCGCTTCATCGGGCAAGAGCGACCATTCTTTCTCCATTGTCCTCCTCCTCCAATCTGTCACTGATGAAGCCAACTACGCAAAAGGGGCTGCTGCACAGGCCTTTCAGCCTGTGCACAGCCCTTTTCTCGATCAGCGTTCAGCAACGCAAAGTATGAACCGATGTCACTTCGCTGCAGCCGCGCTGCCCGCTCTGCGGCGCTTATCCGAGAAATTGCGCAGGACGACCCAGATGGGGCTTGCGATGAAGATCGACGAATAGCAGCCGGCGAAGAAACCGACGAGAAGGGCGAACGAGAAGTCCTTCGTCGTGTCGCCGCCGAACCAGTAGAGCGCGAACGTCGTGAAGAGCACGGTGCATACCGTATAGATCGAGCGCGTCAGCGTCTGATAGATGCTCGTATTGACAAGCTCGTTGATGTCGCCGCCGCGCCTGAAGTGCAGCTTCAGATTCTCGCGGATGCGGTCGAAGATGACGATGGTATCGTTGATCGAGTAGCCGACGATCGTCAGGAGCGCCGCGACGAACGAAGAATCAATCGGCCGCTGCGTCAAGGAGAAGACGCTCAGGACAATGAGGATGTCGTGAACCAGCGCCAAGATGGAGGAAATGCCGAACCTGAACTCGAAGCGGTACGAGACGTAGAGCACGATCATGACCCACGAGAGCGCAAGCGCCCAAAGGGCGTTCATGATAAGCTCGGCGCCCATCGTCGCGCCGACTTTCTCCTCGCGCAGCACGTCGTAGTCGCCAAGCTGCTGCTTGAGCGACGCCATGACGGCCTTGCGCTCCTCTTCCTCAAGGTCGACGCTTCGCACCATGACCGTGGGCGCCGCTTCAGCATTCGCCGCATCGCCCGAGAACTGGATCGTGCTGTTGTCAAGCCCGTACTCGCGCAGGACGCCGCGCACGTCCGCCAATGTCACTTCCTTATGGAAGCGCAGCTCGATGATCGTGCCGCCCGTGAAGTCGATGCCGAGGTTGAAGCCCTGCGTGCACATGCTGAAAATGCCGGGCAAAATAACGCACAGGGAGAGGATGAACCAGATTTTCGTACGCTTTACGATGTCGAACTTACGCATCCTTCTTCACCCCTCTTCCCATGGACAATCCCGCCGCGCCGTAGACAGCCGGATTCTTGCAAATATTCGAGGCGATGAGGAGCTTCAGCATGTACTGCGTGAGCGTGATCGCCGTCAGCATGCTGAGCACGACGCCGAGGCCGAGCGTGATGGCAAAGCCCTTGATCGTTCCCGTGCCGAAGAAGAACAGCACGAGCGCCGCGATGATCGTCGTGATGTTCGAGTCGAAGATCGTCGTGAAGGCACGCTTGAAGCCGGCTTCCATCGAAAGGCGCAGCGTCTTGCCCAGACGGAATTCTTCCTTGAAATGCTCGAAGATCAGCACATTCGCGTCGACCGCCATGCCGATGGACAAGATGATGCCCGCGACGCCCGGCAGCGTCAAGGTCGCATCGAGCATCTTCAAAAGGAAGAGCAGCAAAATGACGTAGGCCATGAGGCTGAGGTCGGCGATGAGACCCGAAAGGCGATAGAAGAGTATCATGAACACGAGGACGGCGGAAATGCCGATGACGAAGGCGAACTCGCTCTTGTCCTTCGAATCCTGTCCGAGCGTCGGGCCAACCGTGCGCGTCTCGATGATATTGACCTTGACAGGAAGTGCGCCGCTTCTCAGAAGCATCGCGATGCGATGCGCCTCTTCCTGACTCTCCTGTCCCGTGATCTCGGCCCTGCCGCCCGTGATCGGCTCGCGCACGTTCGGGTTCGTCAAGACTTCTCCGTCGAGCAGGATGGCGATGCGGCGTCCGACGTTCTTCGTCGTCAGATCGGCGAACTTCCTCGCGCCCTCGTCGGAGAACTCCAAATTGACCACATATTGATTCTGCTGGTTGCGGGCGTCCTGCGCGTTCTTCAAGTCCGTGCCCGTCATGACGGTATTTCCATCCTCGTCCTTGAATTCGAGCATCGCCGTCTTGCCGATCGTCTTAATGGCAGAATCGGGATCCTTGATGCCCGGCAATTCGATGATGATGCGGCGCTCGCCTTGGCGCTGGATCAGCGGCTCGGTCAGGCCAAGCTCGTTGACGCGCTTCTCCATGATTTTAACGACGCGCTGCATCGCATCGTCGTTGACCTGCGCTTCCGGCGTATCGACCGCTTCAAGCACGACGTGCGTGCCGCCCTGCAGGTCAAGGCCTTGGCGTATGGAATTTGCCAACGGCGAGACGAAGGCGAAAAAAACGCCGACGATCACCGCGATGACCGCGATGAGCTTCAGTAAAGCGTCCTGTCTCAAATCTTTCCATCTCCTCTGACTATATATTTTCCTTCCGCACTCCGGCGCAACGCGCAAAGAGATGCAGTTCACGCCCCTTTTTCACGCAGGAACGCGACGACCGTCTCCAAGACTTCCGCCGCCGAAAGGTCGTCCGTCTGCAGATAGAGGTCGGCATGTTCCCGCGCATCGCGCAATCGCTCGTGCTGCACGGCCAGGCGCTCCTCCGTCCACGAGACGCGGCGGCGCTTCTTGATTGCAGGAAGCGTCGCATCGATCATCACGAGGATGTCGGGGCTGTGCTTGTTCCAAAAGGCGCGGATGCACGAATGCTCCTGCGCCACGTTGTATGCGTCAAAGCCCGCATCCTTCAGCCCCTGCACGAGCGTCGTCTTGCCCGACGCACAGACGCCGACAACAGCAATTCGCAT
>CAJPRR010000133.1 GCA_905373085.1 uncultured Selenomonas sp. | reverse complement strand
AAAAAGGCTGCGCATCGTCGAATCCGACGTATGCACAGCCTTTTTCATTTCTTCCCCAATATATTGTGCCTGAGCGCGTAGTCGACGAGTTCCGAGTTCTGCGTGCAGTCGAGCTTCTGCAGGAGGCGCGTCTTGTAGGTGGAGACGGTCTTGATCGAGAGGTAGAGCTTGTCGGCAATGGTCGAGAGCGAGTAGCCGTGCACGATGAGTTCGAGAACTTCGCGCTCCCTGGTGGAAAGCGCGGCGGGCTCTTCAGGCTCTTCGAGCGCGCCGTCGATCAGAAGCTCCGCCTCGCGCTCGCCGAGGTAGCGTCCTCCTGCGGCGACGGTGCGCAGGGCGCGGAAAAGCTCGGCGTCGAGCGTGTCCTTGCACAAATAGCCGTTCGCGCCCGCACGCAGGCACTCGCAGACGTACTGGCGCTCGCTGTGCATCGTGAGGATGAGGACGCGCACGGCGGGCTGCATCGCCTTGAGGCGGCGCAGGCACTCAAGGCCGCCCATGCGCGGCATCGAGAGGTCGAGGAGCGCGATGTCGACGGGAGTCTTGGCCGCCTTTTCGAGCGCTTCCTCGCCGTCGGACGCTTCGGCGACGACGCTGAAATCTTCCTCGGACGAGAGAAGCAGCGACAGACCTTTGCGCAGCACGCGATGATCGTCGGCGAGTAGGATGCGCAGCGGTTCTTTCTTGTTTTCCATCACGTTTCTCCTCCCTTCTTGCGCGGCAGGCACAGGAAAAGGCGCGTGCCCGCGCCCGGCGCACTCTCGACGGCGAAGCTGCCTTCGAGAAGCTCGGCGCGCTCTTTCATGCTCACGAGGCCGAGGTGGCGGTCGAGACGCGCCCGCTCCGCCGTGTCCTTCTCGAAGCCCACGCCGTCGTCGGCGATTTCCACGCATACTTCCTTTGCCGTCGCGCGAAGCTTCACGCTCGCCTCACGTGCGTGTGCGTGGCGCACGATGTTCGTCAGCCCTTCCTGTACGGAGCGATAGATGACGAGTGCGAGCGTGCGGTCAAGTCCTGTGAAGTCGCCTTGCGTCTCCCATCGCACGGTCAGATCTTCATGCGTGCGGCGCAGGGTGTCGATGTACTTCTCGATGGCAACGAGGAGGCCGAGGTCTTCGAGGAGCGGCGGATGAAGATCGACGGCGAGCTGCTTCAGGCCCTGCAGCGCCTCGCTCGTCAGTTCCCGCGCCTCCTGCAGCAGTTCCCGCTGCTCGGGCGTCGCGAGCTTGCCGTGCAGGATGCGCAAGTAGGCGAGGATCGACGCCATCGACTGGCTCGTTTCGTCGTGCAGCTCACGCGAGATGCGCCGCCTCTCGTCCTCACGCGCCGAGAAGAGCTGGCCGATGAGCCAGAGGCGAAGCCGTTCCTTCTGCTGCAATGCGCCGAAGAGCTTCGCGTAGCGCGTCGCGAGGAACGTCGCGAGGAGCGCGAGCGCGAGAAGCACGAGGGAAAGCTCGAAGCCGCGCCGCTCGACGAGGGCGCGCGCCTCGCGCTCGGTGAGGCCGATGCGCAGATAGCCCGTGATGCCGTCGTCGATCGGATAGAGGATCTCGCGGATCGGCCCATCGGTGCTGCTGTAAATATGCGGCTCCAAATCGTCCTTTTCACGAAGCGGCAGCAGTCCTTCGGGCAGGCCGTCGGCGAAGGTGCTCGCGAGGATGCGCCCGTCGGGGTACGTCACGAGGATGTAGCGCACCTCGGGATTCTTTTCCAGCGTGCGCTCCAACTGGTCGGAAATCGTGAAGCGGTCGTCGAGGAGGATGTCGCTCGCGATGACCGCGCCGAGCGCCGAGGCGATCTCGCGCCCCGAGCGGTTCAGCCCTTCGATCAGCGTCGCCCGCAGGGTCACGAGGAAGAACGCGCCGAGCAGGAGTCCGCAGAGCAGCACGCTGCCGACGAGGAGGATGTTGAAGCGGACGGTCAGGCTTTGCTTTTCCATGTCACTCTCCCGAAAGGCGCTCGTGCGCGAGAAACTTCTGCCGCAGAGGCTCGTAAAGCCCGCCGTCGGGCGGCACGAAGCGGTCGATGACCGCCGACTGCAGCACGGGACGCATGGCTTCATCGTCCGCCATCTCATAGAAGATGCGGCGAAGCTGCTCCTTTTCCTCGGGCGCGAGGTTCTGCCGCACGACGATGGGGCCGGTCGGAGCGACGGCAAGCTCGTCGATGATGCGCACCTTCGCGGCGAGCTGCGGATTCGTCTGCTCGATATGCTCATAGATCTGGTTGTCGATGCTCGCTCCATCGGCGAGGTGGTTGGCGACCGCCCAGATCGACTTGTCGTGGTGGTGCGTGTAGAAGATGCGCCCGAAATACTGCTCGGGCGTCAGCCCTTCTTCGAGCAGGCGGTAATCGACGGCGAGCCTGCCCGAATGACTGAGCGGATCGACGAAGGCAAAGACGCGTCCTTTGAGCGAGGCGAAGTCCTCGATTTCGCTGTCGGCGGCGACGATGACGAAGGTGCGGTAGAGGATCGTGCCCTTCGTCTCGACCATGGCGAGAAGCTCGATCGGCTCGTGGCCGCGGTATGCCGTATAAGCGCCCGTCGAGAGGAAGGCGACGTCGGCTTCGCCCGCCGCGACGAGCTGATCAAGCTCGGCCGCGCCGCGCTTCTGCACCATGGTGACGGGGCGGCCGAGCTTCTCGGCGAGGTAGGCGGTCATGCGCTCATAGGGGCGGCGCGTCTCTTCGGGACTCATGACAGGCGCGAAGGCGATGACGAGCGGGCGCTCTGCAGCAGGTGCGGCAGGCGCGGCCGCATGACGCGCAAAGTCGATGAAGCCTTTCTCGTCGCCGCAGCCTGCAAAAAGGAGCGCGAGGGCGGCGAGGATCAGCAGGACTCCCTTCTTGGCCATACTGTCACCTCCTTGCGAATGTTCGCATCTTCTGCGGGCTTTGCACGAAACGAGCCGCGCACCTTCTCAAAGCTTCGCGCGGATCTCGCGCAGTTTCGCCGCCGAAAGCCCGCCCGCCAGAGCGGCGCGGTGACCTTCGTAGTAGCCTTGCGCCTCCCTTCGCACATGGGCGAGCACCGCCTCGAATACGGCGCGGCTGCCCGAAAGCACGCGCTCTTCGAGGCGTGCGCCCTCTCTTTCGAGATAGGCGCTGACCATGGGGTGAAGCCTTTCCTTGAGCGCCTCCGCCATAATCTTGCTGCCGCCCTTTTCGAAGAACTGCGCGGGGCTCTTGAAGAGCGCAAGTTCCTTGGCAAAGACCTGCGGCTCGACGTCGGCGAACGCCGTCGGAAACGAGAGGTCAAAGTCAAACTCCGTCGCTTCCACGCCGAAGGAGAAGTCGCGCTCGCCCTCGGAGAGCGTCTTTGCCAGCGTCTCCTGCAGTTCTTTGCCGCGCTTGGCGAGGAAGCGCTCCAAGCGCACGGCGGTCGCACGCATCTCCTGCGCGAGGTCGAAGCCGAGGCTCGCGAGAAGCTCCTTCATCGCCTTTTGGAGGCTCGCCTTGCCGTGCTCGCGGCCGAGCGTCGCGGCGTTGAAGCTCAGGCGGAACATGTCCTCATAGCGCAGGAAGACGCGCTCCGCGACGTAATAAAGAAGCTCCGCCTGCTCCTGCGCGGCGCGTTTTTCGATGCCTTCGCTGCTCTCTTTTTCGAGAATGTCCTTCGCCCGCGCCGCGTTCTTTTCGAGCGATTCGCGCCGCTCGGCCTTCTTCTCGGCACTTTCCTCGCTCTCTTCGATGAGGCGGCTCAAGAGCGTTTGGGCACGCGCATAGTCGCCTTCGGCGGCGCGTACGGCAAGGCCTGCGAGGTCGTGGAAAATGAAGTGGTGGAAAGCGTTCTCGAACTGCGTGCCGCGATGCTCGCCCGCGAGCTTTTCCTTGAGGATCGCAAGGCTCGATACGGCATGAAGGCGCGGCCTCTTGATGCCGAAGCGCGAGAGGTTCGCGCGCACATAGGCGAGCACGTCGCTCGCGTCCTCCTCGCTCTCAGCGAGGTCGATGGCGTTGACGATGAAGAACATCTTGTCCATCTCGAAGGCGTCCTTGACGCGCCCGAGCTGCACGAGGAATTCGCTGTCGGCATGGGAAAAGGCGTGGTTGTAATACGTGACGAAGAGGATGGCGTCGGATTGGCGGATGAAGCGGAAGGAGAGGTCGGTGTGACGCGCGTTGATGGAGTCGGCGCCCGGCGTGTCGACGAGCGTGACGCCCCGACGCGTGAGGTCGCAGTCGCTATAGATCTCGATCTCCTCGACGAAGCATGCCTTGTCCTCGTCGACCGCGTAGGCGGCGAAGTCTTCGAGCGTGCAGTCGAGCCACGCGCCCGCCTTGCCGTCGAACATCGTGCGCCCCTTCTCGTAGGCGCGCAGGAAGGCCTGTTGCTGGCGCAGGTCGCTCGCGCGCGTCAGCACGTCCTCGACGAGCGCGGGCGCTTCCGCGAGAGTCTTCGCCTCGCGCTCGAAGGGCGCAAGGGCGCGGTTCAGATCGGCGAGCAGCATCGCTTCGTCCTTCAGGTGGACGCGCACCGTGCCGTGCGGCTTTTCCTTCGTCACGGGCAGGATCTTCTGTATGACGGCGGTCGTCGGGTTCGGCGAGACGGGCAGAAGGTTCTCGCCGAGGAGCGCATTCGCAAAGGACGACTTGCCCGCGCTGAACGCGCCGAAGAGCGTCACGAGATAGCCGTGCCCTTCGAGCCTCTCGGCACGCAGGGAGAGCTCTTCGGCGAGCCGCGAAAGCCCCGGCACGTCCGCGACGAGTTCGCCCGCGCGGCGAAGGCGCGGCGCCCATGCCGCAAGGTCTGCCCGCGCGGCGTCATCGGCAGGCAAAGCGGCGGCGCCCGCCTGCATTTCCTCCGCTTCCGCCGCCAGAGCCGCAGCCTCGGCCGGCGCGTCCTTTTGCACCGCGCGACCTGCCCCGTTGTCCGCCGCGCTCGGCGTGCCGTCGCCCTCTACGATCTCGACCGCCTGAGGCGCGAGCGTGAAGAGCGAAGCGTTTGCCGTGTCCGCGCGTTCCTCACTCGCGAGAAGCTTCGCCAAGGCTTCCCGCTTCGCCTGGACGCGCTTCTTCGCCTGCCGCACGGCGAAGAGCGCCGCGACCTCTTCGGCCATGCCCGAAAGCTCTGCCTCGATGGCGGCGAGGCGCACGCCGTTCCGCTCCTCCATGCGCGAGAGGAGGTCGTCTCCGACGGCGGCGAGACGCGAGCGCGCGCACTCCTTGACCGCCTTTTCGAGCGCGGCCGTGTAGTTCAGCACATAGCTGCCGTCGTAGCTCGTGCTCGCGCCTTCTTTTTGATTCTTTTCCAGCACATCTTCTTCAGGCAGAGCCGTGAAACTCTCGGCGAAGGCGGCGGCCGCCCCGCCCTCGATGTGCCGGTCGCGTGCGAAATCCTTCAGATACGTCGCGATGTGCCAATCGACCTGCAGCCGCACCTTCTCCGCGAGAGCCTGCCACAGGCACTCGCGGCGGGCAGCACGCTCCGCCGCCGTCTTCTTGCCGCGCCCGAAGAAGCCGACCTTGAAGCCGGGCGAGGAGGCTTCGAGGTAGAGACGCGCCAGTTCGCGCACCTCGTACGGCATCATGTAGGCGTTGGCGAGGATCTTTTCGATCCCTTCGTTGAAGGCGGCGCGTCCGTCCTCACGCAGACTCTGCGCCTCCTGTTCCAAGGCGCGGCTGCCCGCCCAGAGCGCGTCGCGCTCCGCGACCGACAGAGGTTCGAGCACGCGGCGGGCGTCGGCAAGCCCTTTTTCCTCTGCTTTTTCCTCGCGGCTTACGGTATCGGCGCAGATCTTTTCGAGAGAGCGGGCGATCGATTCTTCGAGCGACGCCGCACGATTTTCGAGCACATCGCGCAGAAAGACCTGCATCGCCTTGAAGTCGTTGTGCTCATGCGCCTCGTCCTTCATCGAGGTGAAGAAGACCGCCTCGGGCGCGACGCCCCATGCGGCGAAAGCGTCCTTGACGCCGGCAGCAAACGCGGCGAAGGAAAGCTCCTCCTCGCGGTGCTTGTCGATCTGGTTGATGACGAGCGCGACGCGCTTTCCCGCTTCCGTCAGCGACTTCGTGAAGAGAAAACTCTCCTCCGACTGCACATGGTTGTAGTCCATGACGTAGAAGATGAGGTCGGCGA
>CAJPRR010000132.1 GCA_905373085.1 uncultured Selenomonas sp. | reverse complement strand
TAGAAAACAAAAACGACAAGGGGTTTTCAGCTTGAACGTGAAAAATAAGGCGGAGCGCGTCAAAAAGCGCAGGCGGCGCGTGCGCGACAACGTGCAGATCGCGGTGCTCTTGGTGCTCGCTCTGTTCTTTTTGACGCTCTGCCGCTACGGCTGGGTGCAGATCGTCAAGGGAGCGGAGATGTCGGAGCGCGTGCGCATGCAGTCGGGGGAGGAGCGCGTAGCGCAGTCGCCGCGCGGCGCGATCCTCGATGCGAACGGCAGGGAGCTTGCCGTCTCCTCGATGACGCAGTCGCTCTTCGTCGACGCGAGCCATGTGGGGGATGCGGCGCAGCTTGCCGCCGACCTCGCGCCGATCGTGGGACTCAGCGAGGCGGACATCCTCGAAGACATCGATCAGGGCGGCGGCTTCGTCTGGGTCAAGCGCCGCATGGAGCCGTACATGTCGGACGCCGTGAAGGCGCTCATCCGCGAGAAGTCGTACGGCGACTGCCTGGGGTTTCGCGAGGAGGCGAAGCGCTACTATCCGAACAACGTGCTCGCGGCGAATGTCCTGGGCTTCGTCGGCACGGACGACAAGGGACTCGACGGCATCGAGCAGCAGTTCGACGGCTTGATCAAGGGAGTCGAGGAGGAAAATTTCATCTTGACGGACATGAAGAGCCGCCCGATCTTAAGCTCGCTCTTTATGCCGGACGCGTATACGGGCGACCGCTGCAAGACGGTGACGCTGACGATCGACAGCAACATTCAGTTCATCGTGGAGCAGCAGCTGGACCGTGCGATGGCGGAGAACGCGCCGCAGCACGCGACGGCGATCGTCATGGATCCCAAGACGGGCAGCATTCTCGCGCTCGCCATGCGCCCTTCGTACAACCCGAACGAGTTCGGCAAGTATTCGAGCGAGACGTGGAAGAATCTCGCCGTCTCCTCGATCTATGAGCCGGGATCTACCTTCAAGTCCGTCGTGGCGGGCGCGGCGCTCGAAGAGAAGATCGTCACGCCGAACCAGATCTTCGTCGATCCCGGCTACGTCATGGTCTCGGGCAGACGCATACAGAATTGGAACGGCGAGAGCTTCGGCACGGTGACGTTCACCGACGTCGTCAAGAACTCGCTCAACACGGGATTCGCGCTCGTCGGACTCGACCTCGGCGCCGAAAGGCTCACGAAGTATGCGAAGCTCTTCGGCTTCGGCGAGCCGACGGGCGTGGAGCTTCCGGCGGAGGAGGGCGGCATCCTCTTCGATCCGGAGAACATGCGCGATTCAGACATGGCGACGATGGCGATCGGCCAGAGCATCGCCGTGACGCCTTTGCAGCTCGCAGCAGCGATGGCGGCGATCGCCAACGACGGCGTCCTCTTGAAGCCGCACATCGTCAAGGAGATCCACAACGCCGACGGCTCTCTCTATCTGCAGACGAAGCGCGACGAGGTGCGCCGCGTGCTGCAGTCGGCGACGACGAAGACGCTCGTCGGGCTTTTGGAGCAGGTCGTCGCGGCGGGCGGCGGACAGAAGGCGCAGGTTAAGGGCTACCGCATCGGCGGCAAGACGGGCACGGCGCAGAAGATCCGCCCGAACGGCGCGGGCTACATGGACGGCCATTACATCGCGTCGTTCTGCGGCTTCGCGCCCGTCGATGATCCGCAGGTCGTCGTGCTCGTCATCCTCGACGATCCGACGGGCGGCAACTTCTACGGCGGACAGATCGCGGCGCCCGTTGCAGGAGAGATATTCTCTCAGATCTTCCGCTACCTGCACATCGAGCCGTCGACCGATCCCTTTGTCGAGATGGACGAAAAGCGTGCGCAGAAGGAAGCGCAGGCGCCGCCGAAGAAGAAGCCGCGCCTGCCCGACGTCGTGCCGAGCGGCAAGGTCGTCATGCCCGATCTCGACGGAATGACGATCCGCGAGGCGGCGGAGAAGCTCGCTGAGATCGGCGTGACGCTCGAAGCCGAAGGATCGGGCAGGGCGAGCTACCAGAGCGCCCCCGCCTACAGCGTCATCGATCCGGGGGAGACGGTCACGGTCGTCTTTTCACCATGAAAGAGAGGGTAGGTTGACCGACTTGCCCCCTCTTTTGTCCCTGTCTTTTGCACTATCAAAATAAAAAATAAGACCTTTTACTTATTCTTGCTTTGTGATAGAATATAAGAGAAAGGATTCCTATGGAAACGTTGAGGAATCAGCGGCTCTTTATGACAGGAAAGGTAGTCTTATGGAAAAGAACCCTGTGATGCTGATCGTGGACGATGCAAAGATGCATCGTGCCATTCTCGCGCAATTTTTCAAGGCGGAATACGAGCTTCTGGAGGCGGCGGACGGCAGCGAGATGATGGCGCTGCTCGCGGAAAAGACCGTCGACATCATCCTGCTCGATCTCGTGATGCCGGGGGCGGACGGCTTTGGCCTGCTCGCCCGCTTGAAGCGCGACGAGCGTCTGTCGGCGATTCCCGTCATCGTCACGACGGCGCAGAGCGAGCGTGCCGTCGAGGTGCGTGCGATGGAGATGGGCGCGGCGGACTTCATCACGAAGCCGTACAATCCTACGATTGTGCGCTGCCGCGTGAAGAACGTCATGGCGCGCATGGAGAACGAATGGCGCAAGCTTGAGCAGGCGGCGCGCGAGCGGCAGATCTTGGAGATGCGTCACTACCTTGAGACCGACGCATTGACGGGCGCCTACAATCGTGAGGCTTTCTACGAGAAGACGGCCGAGCTTCTGCAGCAGAATCGCAGCGTGCACTACGATATCGTATATTTCGACATCAACTGCTTCAAGATCGTCAACGATCTCTTCCATGTCGAGACGGGAAATCTGATCTTGAAGACGGCTGGGGCTTATTTCAAGACGATCACCGAGGGCATCGGCGTCGCGGCGCACATGGAAGCCGACCATTTCGCCATCTGCATGCCCGAGGACATGCTCGACATCGACATCCTGCTCGAAGGCATAGACAGTGCGATCTTTTCCCTCGGCGTCAAGAACAACATCCTCTTTTATGCGGGCGTCTATCCGGTTGACGATGTCTTGGTGCCCGTCAATCAGATGTGCGACCGCGCCCACATGGCGCTCAACACGGTCAAGGGGCTGTACAAGAAGCGTTACGCTTACTACGACGAGAAGATGCGCGAGAAGCTGCTTGAAGAGCAGATGCTGCTCCGCGAGATGGAGCAGGCGCTCTCTGCGGGGCAGTTCTGCGTGTACTACCAGCCGATCTACAGCATCCGGAAGGGACGCGCCGTCAGCGCTGAGGCGCTCGTGCGCTGGCGGCATCCGAAGCGGGGCGTCATTCCGCCCGTGCGCTTCGTGCCGCTCTTCGAGCGCAACGGCTTCGTCGTGCGCCTCGACCGCTTCGCGTGGGAGGAGGTCTGCCGCATGCTCTCCGAGCGCATCCGCGCGGGACTTCCCGTCGTGCCCGTCTCTGTCAACGTCTCGCGACTGAATTTCTACGACAGCGATTTCTGCGAGACGGTCGTGGGTCTTCTGCACAAGTACGGGCTTGATCCCGCGCTCCTGCGCCTTGAGATCACGGAGTCCGCCTATACGGACAATCCGACGCAGCTCTTGAGCGTTCTGGAGAAACTGCGGGAGATCGGACTGACGATCCTCATGGACGATTTCGGCAGCGGCTACAGCTCGCTCAACATGCTCAAGAACGTGACGGTCGACATTCTGAAAATTGATATGGAATTCGTGCAGAATCTCGAAGAATCTGAGCGTGCGCCCGCGATCTTGCGGCGCGTCGTCGAGATGGCGGGCGACCTCAAGATGGATGTTGTCGTCGAAGGCGTGGAGACGAAGGCGCAGATCGATTTCCTGGCCGGCATTGACTGCGACAAGATTCAAGGATATTATTTTGCAAAGCCCATGGCGAGGGAGGATTTTACGGCACTCATAGAGAAAGAAGCAGTGAGGTGATAGCAGATGGCGAAGATCACGAAGGAAGCGTTCGGCGAGCTTAGAAACGGCAGGCTCATCACGCTTTATACGTTGGAGAACGGCAGCGGCATGAGGGTTCGCGTCATGGACTACGGTGCGCGCGTTCAGTCGCTCGTCGTGCCCGACAGAGAGGGCAAGGGCATCGACGTGGCACTCGGCTACGACGATCTCAAGGGCTACGAGGCGGACGACAAGTATTTCGGCGCGATCGTCGGGCGCTCGGCGGGGCGCATCGCTTTCGGCGATTTGCCGATCGACGATGAGAGGTACGTCTTGGAATGCAACGAGGGCAGGAATCACCTGCACGGCGGCTCTTTGGGCGGCTACGACAAGAAGGTCTGGACGGCGGAGGAAAAGGATGGGGCGCTTGCGCTTCGCTATATGAGTCCTGCGGGCGAGGGCGGCTACCCCGGCGATTTGAAGCTCGCCGTGACGTATGCGCTCTCCGAGAAGAACGAGTTCGTCGTTTCCTATGAGGCGGAGGCGGACGGCGATACGATCTGCAACCCGTCGCATCATACGTATTTCAATCTCGAAGGCTTCAGCTCCGGCTCGGTGCTCGATCATAAGATCCGCATCTTCGCCGAGAAGTACACGCCGACGGACAACGAGCTGATTCCCGACGGGCGCATCCTGCTCGTCGAGGATACGCCGCTCGACTTCCGTGAGATGAGGGAGATCGGCGCACGCATCGACGCGCCGTTCAGCCAGATGCGCTGGGCGGGCGGCTACGACCACAACTTCGTGCTCGACCGGACGCCCGCTGAAGAAGAGGCGAAGGAACTGGGCTTCGGCGAGGATGCCGCATGCTCCGTCGACTACGCGAACCTCCACAAGCTCGCCCACGCCTATGCTGAAAAGACCGGCATCCACATGCATGTCTACACGACGCAGCCCGGCGTGCAGTTCTACTCGGGCAACCACCTCGACGGCGTGCTCGCGGGCAAGGCGGGCGCGGCGTTTCCTCCTCGCGCGGGCTTCACGCTCGAAGCGCAGGTCTTCCCCGACGCCGTGCATCACGCGAACTTCCCGCAGCCGATTTTGCGCTCGGGCAAGAATTGGCGAGCGCGGACGGTGTTCGCCTTCGGCTTGGCGTGACGCCCATAAGCGCGCCGTTTTGAGCAAGCGTCAAGAGCCGCGCATCCTTTGAGGCTGCGCGGCTTTTCGTTTGGGAGGGAAAAATACGATGCCGGAAAATATCGAGCGTGCGCTTCTCTATGTGAAAAAGCCCGCGCGCTTTCGCCTGCGGCTCTTCGCCGACGGGCTTCTGATCGGCGTCCTCGTGGGCGCGGTCATCGCGCTTTATCACTGGCTCTTGGAAAGCGCCGATCACTTTCGCCCCGCGCTCTGCGACTTTCTGCGCGACGCTTCGCCGCTCTGGACGGTCGGCTATTTTCTCGCGCTCCTCGCGCTCTCCGTCATCGTCCGGCATCTCATGCAGCTTGACCCCATGGTCGGCGGCGGCGGCATCCCTGACCTCAAGGGCGTCCTGCGCGGCGACAGCCGTCTGCGCTGGGGGCGCGTGCTCTTCGGCAAGTTCGTCAGCGTCGTGCTCGGCATCGGCGCGGGACTGTCGCTTGGGCGCGGCGGCCCGAGCGTGGAGATCGGCGCCTGCGTGGGGGCAGGCGTCAGCCGCGCGGCCGGGCGTTCGCATGCCGAGGAGCGCTTCCTCTTGACGGCGGGCGCGGGCGCGGGCTTCGCCGCCATCTTCAACGCGCCTTTGGCGAGTCTCGTCTTTTCCTTCGAGGAGCTGGCGAAGAACTTTTCGCCGCAGATGCTCATGGGCGTCCTCGGCTCTGCTATCGCCGCAGGCTTCGTGACGCAGGAGATCTTCGGCGTCGGTCCGATGTTCGCCGTCGGCTCCGTGCCCGCCGTGCCGCTCGGCGGCGCATATTTGCTGCTCTTTTTGCTCGGCGTATTCTCGGGTGCGCTCGGCAGGCTCTTCAACCGCGTGCTCTGCCTTGCGCTTGACACATGGGGGCGCCTCGTGCCTTCTCTCGGCCTTCGCACAGCGATTCCGTTCCTCGCGGCGGGCGTTCTCGGCTTCTTGCTGCCTGAGATCCTTTCGGGCGGCAACTTCCTCGTCAACCGCATGGTGCAGGAGCCGCTCGTCTTCGGTGCGATCCTCGCCATCTTCCTCGGCAAGTTCCTCTTCACGGTCTTCTGCTACGGCTCGGGCGTGCCGGGCGGCATCTTCCTGCCCGT
>CAJPRR010000131.1 GCA_905373085.1 uncultured Selenomonas sp. | reverse complement strand
GGGCGGGAGTTCGGCATCAAGGTGCGCACCTGCCTCGAAGGAGACGATCTCGCGCCCTTCGGCATCGACACGCAGGGCTGCATGACGCAGGCTGTCCTCGAAGAAGCCGTCGGCTGCCGCTTCCATATTCCGCGGACGTCGGCGGCGAGAAAGGGCTGTGCGTGCCTCCTCGGCAACGACATCGGCGTTTACAATACCTGCGCCCACTTCTGCCGCTACTGCTATGCAAACGCGAGCGTCGCCGCCGTCAGAAAGAACCGCACCCGCCACGACCCCGCCTCGCCGCTCCTCGTCGGTCATGCAGAACCGGGCGACATCGTGCAGGATGCAAGGCAGGTTTCGTATGTGGCGAAGAATGAGCAGCTGGGATTATTCGAGTGAGACGTGCGTTGCATGGGCGAAAATATGGTATAATCATGGGGAAAGGAAGTGAGCGCACGAGGCATGTGTATGGACAAATACGATGAAATTCTCTTGGCATGGCGGAATCTGAATATCAGGAATGTCGCCGAGCTTGAGGCGGCGCTCAATGGCTATGTCGTTCAGTTTGCTTATCATTCGGGGAAAATGGAAAATCCCAATATCACGTACCATGATACGCGCGAGATCTTCGATCACGATGGCGTCACGAATTTTACGGGAGATGTTCGGACGATCTTTGAGATACGCAATGCCAAAGATGCCAGCAATCTTGTTCTGGACGCCTTTGCCCGAAAAACGTCCTTGACGCCGGAGTTCATCTTGGAGCTTCATCACGAACTGACGAAGAATACGTACGATCCGCGTAGATGGCAGGTTGGTGAACGGCCGGGCGCTTTCAAGAAGCATGATTATGTCACGGGGAGATATGAGGTCGGCAGTGCACCGGAAGATGTGCAGACAGAGCTTGCAGATTTGCTTGATGAGATTCATCAGGATACGATTCGCACGAATGAAAATATTTTTACGGCCGCAGCCTGCCTTCATGCGAGGTTTGAGAACATCCATCCTTTCGCAGACGGCAACGGCCGTGTCGGTCGACTGGTCATGAATTATTTCCTGCTGCGGAACAATCATCCGCCAATCGTTATTCATGAGGAGGATCGGAAACTCTACTACCAATCTCTCGAAGCCTTTGACGTCAAAGAAGAGATCGCCCCGCTCAAGCTCTTCTTGAAAGCGGAGCTTGTCAAGACATGGGATCGTCCGCGATTTTTGCGCCATGCGTGGGAAGCAAAGGGGGACAAGTGATATGCCTGAACTAAGTCGGTTTGGCGGCATGGTCATTTATATGTTGTTTCGAGACATCGGACAGCACCATAAACCGCATGTACATGTGTATTTCGGAGAGCATGAAGCCGTCGTTGGTATTGATGGTGAATTGTTGGCAGGATCTCTGCCGCGGAAGCAATTGAAGATTATTGCAGGCTGGCTTGCTTTTTATGAAGAAGAGGCTTATAAAGCATGGAATCTGGCTGTTCGGGGCGAACATTTTGAGAAGATTCCACCGATGAATTGAGGTGAGTACCGTGTATATAAAGGACGACATTTGTTATGCCGGGGAATTACAGGAAAATATCAAGGTAACGGAAGCAAAACCGCTGCGCGGCGGCATGATGCTTATTACCTTTTCTACGGGAGAAAAAAGATTGTTCGATACAACGATGCTCATCGGTGAAGCATTCAAGCCGCTTGCGGAGGAGAAAATATTTCGCAATCCCGTGTTGACTCACGGTGTGATCACATGGAATCAGGGAGAGATTGATATCGCGCCGGAATTTGTTTATAAGAACAGTTATGCCTATGACAGCATGGCGATATAAGATGGGCATCCCCAGAATACGAAAATTTGTCTTTTCCCGTATTCTTCTGCTATAATGATACAGGCACTTCTGGAAGGAGGCAGCTTTTGGAGATTGCATATTTATTGAACAGCGGCTTTGCCGTGCGGCTTTCGCGCACTTTGCTCGTCTTTGACGATTATCTCGACCCCGCGCAGGCGGTTGAGAGTCTCTTGACGGGGGCGGAGCGCGTGTATTTCTTTGTGTCGCACGCGCATTTCGATCACTTCGACACGCATATCCTCGACTATGCGCCCTCGGTCACGCGCTACGTCATGGCGGCGGAGATTCGGCGCACGAAGCGCGGCAAGCGGTTTCCCGCGGAAAAGACGGTCTATCTTGAAAACTACAGCTGCTATGAGGAAGAGGGGCTTCGCGTCGATACGTTTGACTCGACGGACACGGGCACGTCGTTTCTCGTGGAGGTCGAGGGCGTGCGCATCTTTCATGCGGGGGATTTCAACTGGTGGCATTGGAAGGGCGATACGGAGGAGAACAACAAGTTCGCGCGAAACGGCTTCATGAAACAGATGAAGAAGCTTGACGGGCTGACTGCCGATGTCGCATTCTTTCCTGTCGATGGGCGGCTTGAGGAGTTCGCCGACATCGGCGCGAAGGAGTTCTGCGCACGCACGAACATCAAGGCGCTCGTGACGATGCACAGCGTCGGCTATCCGGCATGGCATCCGGCGGCGGACTTCTTCGCCGAAGGGCGTGCCGTGCCGTATTGGACGCCGCTCGAAGCGGGGGAGAGGCGGCATTGGACGGCGGAAGGAGGATTCACACGATGAAGAAGGCTCTCGTTTTTTTGCTGGCGACGTTCGTCCTCTTTACGACGGGCTGCTCGGCGGCAGGCATGAATGACAAGGACAAAGGAGCGAAAAAAATGGCAAATCCCATTGCAGTTTTTGAGACGAATCATGGCACGTTTGAAATCGAGCTTTTCGAGGACAAGGCGCCGATCACAGTGAAGAATTTCATCGACCTTGCGGAGAAGGGCTTCTACGACGGCCTGATCTTCCACCGCGTGATCGACGGCTTCATGATCCAGGGCGGCGATCCGAACGGCATGGGCACGGGCGGTCCCGGCTACACGATTCCCGATGAGTTTCATAAGGATTTGAAGCATGACAGCGAGGGCGTGCTGTCGATGGCGAACGCAGGGCCGAATACGGGCGGCTCGCAGTTCTTCATCACGCTCGCGGCGACGCCGTGGCTCGACGGACATCATTCGGTCTTTGGCAAGGTCGTCAAGGGCATGGATGTCGTGCGCGAGATCGGCAAGGTTGACACGGATTTTCAAGACAAGCCGCTCGCGAAGGTTGTCATGGAAAAGGTCACGATTCGCCGTGAGGAAAAAGAGTGAGGTGAAGGCGTTCACTTACATCCTCGTCTGTGCAGACGGTACGCTCTACACGGGATGGACGAACGACTTGGAGAAGCGCCTTGCCGCTCACAATGCGGGCAGGGGCGCGAAGTATACGAGGAGCCGCCGTCCCGTGCGGCTCTTTTACTATGAGGAGTTCGCGGAAAAGTGCGAGGCGCAGCGCCGCGAGTGCGAGATCAAGCGACTGCCGCGTGAGAAGAAAATTGCGCTTGCCGCGCATTTGCCGCAGGCGGGGCTTGGCGTCGCGCTTTCGGCTGAAGCGGGGATTTGACAAGGCGCGGCTTGCTACCTATAATGATAGGATATACAGGGCAGTATCAGACGGCGCTTCTTCCTGCGGGGCGGCCGGGTACGGAACGTGCCTGGCAATGCGGTCACAGGAGGAGTGCCAAGTGCCGGGAAAAGGGGAATTTTGATGGCAGAAAAGCGTGTAATGCTGACGGAAGAGGGCTACAAAAAGCTGCAGGAGAAGCTCGACTATTTGAAGAGCGTGCGGCGCATCGAGGTGTCGGAGCGACTCAAGGCGGCGATCGCGCTCGGCGATCTCTCGGAAAACTCGGAGTACGACGACGCGAAGAACGAGCAGGCGTTCCTTGAGGGCGAGATCCTCGATCTTGAGGCGAAGATAAGAAACAGCGACATCATCCAGGGCGGCGCATCTTCCGACACCGTGCAGATGGGAAGCACCGTCGTCGTCAAGGATGTCGAGTTCGATGAGCAGGAGACGTATACGCTCGTCGGCTCGGCAGAGGCAGATCCGACGGAGTTCAAGATCTCGAATGAGTCGCCTGTGGGCGCAGCGATCATTGGCAAGAGGGTCGGCGACCGCGTCGACGTTCATGCGCCGGCAGGAATCATTCAGTACGAGGTTGTAGAAATCAAGTAAGCAAGCGATATATGAGTTAGGAGAGGAAATATTGGCTGAGAACAAGCAGCAGGACGCGGCGCAGAAGGAAGATCTGAACGATCTCATGCGCGTGCGCCGCGAGAAGATGGAGAAGTTCCGTGAGATGGGCGTCGCGCCCTTTGGACATCGCTACGAGGTTACGCGCCATGCGGACGAACTGCTCGCGGAATTCGCCTCGCTCGGCGAGGAGGCGGAGGGTGAGACGGAGGTCAGCATCGCCGGGCGTTTGATGGCGATCCGCGGTCATGGCAAGGCGAGCTTCGCCGTGCTCATGGATCTTTCGGGCAAGATTCAGATCTATTTCAAGCTCGACGTTCTGGGCGAGGAGAAGTACAAGGAGTTCAAGCTCCTGGACATCGGCGACATCATCGGCGTCCGAGGCGTCGTCTTCCGCACGCGGCGCGGCGAGCTTACGGTGCGCGTCGATGACTTCACGCTTCTCTCGAAGTCGCTGCGCCCGCTGCCCGAGAAGTTCCACGGTCTGAAGGATGTGGAAATGCGCTACCGCCAGCGCTATGTCGATCTCATCATGAATCCCGAGGTCAAGGACACGTTCATTGCGCGCACGAAGATCATCCAGTCGATTCGCCGCTACCTCGACGAGCGCGGCTTCCTCGAAGTGGAGACGCCCGTGATGTCGACGATCGCGGGCGGCGCGGCGGCGCGTCCCTTCGTGACGTATCACAACGCGCTCGACATGAAGCTCTACCTGCGCATCGCGACGGAGCTGAATCTCAAAAGGCTCATCGTCGGCGGCTTGGAGCGCGTCTACGAAATCGGGCGCATTTTCCGCAACGAGGGCATCGACGTGCGCCACAACCCTGAGTTCACATCTATTGAGATTTATCAGGCGTATGCCGATTATAACGATCTCATGGACGTGACGGAGGGGATATGCTGCCAGGCCGCGAAGGACGTACTCGGTACGACGACGCTGACCTACGAGGGTACGGAGATCGACCTTTCGAAGATTCGCTGCGTCAGCATGAACGACGCCGTGAAGGAAGCGACGGGCAAGGACTTCATGAGCGCGCAAACCGTCGAAGAGGCGCGTGCCATGGCGGATGCGATCGGCGTCGCCTACGAGGAGAAGCACGGCATCGGCGGCATCTTGAACGAGGCGTTCGAGGCGAAGGTCGAAGAGTCCCTGATTCAGCCGACGTTCATCACGGGTCATCCGACGGAGATCTCGCCCTTGGCGAAGCGCAATCCCGCAGATCCGCGCATCACCGACCGCTTTGAGTTCTACGTCTACGGGCGCGAGCTTGCGAACGGCTTCACGGAGCTCAACGATCCGATCGATCAGAAGGAGCGCTTCCTGGAGCAGGCAAAGCAGCGCGAAGCCGGCGACGACGAGGCGCATCCGATGGACAGCGACTACATCACGGCGATGGAGTATGGCCTGCCGCCGACGGGCGGCCTCGGCATCGGCATCGATCGTCTCGTGATGCTCCTGACGGACAGCCCGTCGATCCGCGACGTGCTCTTCTTCCCGCACATGCGTCCTGATGCCGCATCGCGTGCGCAGGGGAGTGCGGCGGAGTAACAGAGCGAAGTGCAGACGTTTTCACAAAGAAAGAAGGCTGATTGCATGAATATGAATGGAGTGCCGGAAGTCTCTTCGCGTCCGCTGAAGATGCGTTCGCAGGCGGAGGTCAAGGCGCAGTACGAGGTGAAGATCAAGAAGTACAACGAGCTGATGCAGGCACAGGGCGACCACCGCGAGCAGCGCATGGAGCTGTATGCGGAAATCAAGCTGCTCGGCTGGGTTCTCGGCAAGAAGGAAAAGGCGGTCATCGAAGAACTCGGCTCGCATCACATCAATCGCTGAACGGAAGATGTGATGCATGGGCATGGGGAACTGCCGCACGCTTTGCGTGCGGCAGGACGCTTCTGAAGATTCATGGTTCATGAAAATTCCTTTTGCGCCCTTTACAAAACGTCATTTCTATAGTATAATTATTTCTTGTCAGCCGATGGTTTACGGTGTGACAAAGCATCGCGGGATGGAGCAGTTGGTAGCTCGTCGGGCTCATAACCCGAAGGTCAGAGG
>CAJPRR010000130.1 GCA_905373085.1 uncultured Selenomonas sp. | reverse complement strand
AAAAGAGAAGACAAACGATGCAAGGAGGGAGCGTATGAATGTGCCAAAGGATGCGCAGCTGGCGATCGCGATCGGCTTTGCGGCATTTTTCCTCTTCGTGGGCTTGGGAGTCTACGGCATATATTATTTCTTCACGGGGGGCTGCGATGAAAACAGCGAGCCTTATTCCGCCTACGAGGTGCGCGAAAAAATCGAGGCGGAGTACGATTTTCCCGTCGAGCTTGAATATCTGGGCGAGACGGTCACGCAGGAGAAGCCGTGGAAGCGGGTCGACTACGCCTTCCGTGACAAGGAGCGCGACTTCACGTTCACCGCGCATGCGAAGGTCGCGCCCATCAATGCGTCGATCCCCTTCATCCTCCTGCCGGGCGGACGCTCCTACTATACCGACTATCCTGAGCGCTGCCTCGACCGGCTCAACGACAAGGTGCAGGAGTGCGCGAAAAAGCGCGGCCTGCGCTTCATCACGCCCGAGGAGAAGGCGGCGCATCTCGGCTACCAAGGCGGCGTCGATACCGTCTTTCTGACGGATGAAAAGCAGCTCGCGGATGCGGCGGAGCTGTTCCTCGAAATCGCGCAGATTTACGACGTAGCGCGTTTCGGCGAGCATAGCGTCGGACGCAGCATCGCTTTTTGTTATCTGCCGCCGGGTGAGACGGATCTCAAGAAGACGCAGCTCGTCTGCGTGCTGTATCTGCGCAGCAAGCGGGACATCTATGACGCGAACGGCATCTCGGAGTACATCATCTCAAACAGCAAGAGCGAGGCAGAGCCTTTCCTGCTCCGTTTGAAGGGCGGCTGGCAGGACAAGACCTGGCGGGCGAAAAAGAAGGCCGCAGATGGCATCGGCATGAGCCAGAGCAGTCCGGGCGATTCAGGCGCTCTTGGCTCGCCCGATGATCGCGCGGCCCAAGGCGACTGGGATGGATGGAACCGTTGGGATGATTGGGACGCTTGGGACGCTTGGGGCGACTGGGGGAGTTGGGACGATGAAGGCAGCGGCCGTCCCGGCTTCCTTGCGCCGCCTGTCCCGCCCTCGCGCCAAGAGCCGAGTTGGATCTGACGCCAAGGCAGAGGCGTGCGCTGCATAAGGCTGCCGTCTGCGCCATGCAAGATTTCGCAGCTTTGAAGATGGGGAGGTACGAACATGCAGGGGTTTTCTTTTCATTGTCCGACAGAGATCGTATTTGGCCGCGGCGCTGAGGAGCGCACGGCAGAGCTTCTTCAAAAGTACGGCGCACATCGCGTCTTCGTCGTCTACGGCGGCGGCAGCGTCATCAAGAGCGGACTGCTCGCTCGCGTCGAACGCGTCATCACGGCGGCGGGGCTTGCCATCTCCGTCCGGGGAGGCGTGCGCCCGAATCCGCGCCTTTCGTTTGCGCGTGAGGCCGTGCGCGAGGCGTTCGACTTCGAGGCGGATTTCCTTCTCGCCGTCGGCGGCGGCAGCGTCATCGACACGGCGAAGGCCGTCGCGCACGGCACGGCGAATCCCGAGACCGATATCTGGGATTTCTGGTCGGGCAAGGCAAAGCTCAAAAAGAGCCTGCCTGTCGGCGTCATCTTGACGCTTCCTGCGGCGGGCAGCGAGACGAGCGATTCTGCCGTGCTGACGAACGAGGAGACGGGCGAGAAGGCGGGACTGCCGTCGCCGTTCAACCGCCCCGTCTTCGCCATCTTGAACCCCGAGCTGGCCTTCTCCCTGTCCTCGCCGCAGCTTGCGGCGGGCGTCGCCGACATCGTCATGCACACGCTTGAGCGCTATATGACGCATACGGAAGGCAACGAATTCACCGACCGCATCGCCGAGGCGCTCCTGCAGAATGTCGCGAAGTATGCGCCCATCGTCCTCGCACATCACAAAAACTACGAGGCGATGAGCGAGATCATGTGGTGCGGCACGATCTCGCACTGCGGACTCACGGGACTCGGCCGCGACAAGGATTTTTCCGTGCACAAGCTCGGCCATGCGCTGTCGGCACGCTACGACACGAACCATGGCGAGTCCCTGACGGCGCTCTGGGGCGCGTGGGCGCGTGCCGTCTACGAAGATCGCCCCGATCGCTTCGCGCGCTTTGCCGAGAAGGTCTGGGGCGTCGATGCCGGATCTGCCGAAGAGCGGGCGCGTGCGGGCATCCGCAGGACGGAGGAGTTCTTCCGCTCGCTGAAGCTGCCGACCTCGCTCGGAGAGCTTCCTACGGGCGTCTTGGAGCACGGCGCTTTGGAAGCGCTCGCCGACAACGTGACGGCCAACGGCACGAAGACGGTCGGCACATTCCATCCCGTCGACCGTGCGCTTGCCCTAAAGATTTACGAGGCGGCGAACCGTTGAGCCTGCGGCCGGATATTTTCCTGCGAGGAAGCGTACGATGCTTACGAAGCGGCTCGTACGAAAATAGTTTATCTTTTGTTTATCTGTTTGTTATCGTCCTTTTAGCGCGGCATGATACACTGAACGTGTTGAAGCGAAAAAGCAAGCAGACACAATGAGAGGAGAAGATAAGAATGAAGAAATGGCAGATGGCAGCTCCCGTGGCGGGCGCTCTGAGTTTCGGCGCACTCGCCGCGCTCGGCGTGGGAATCTTCCAAGGACAGACGGCGCTTCATGCGCCTGTGCCGCAGACTGCTGCAGTCAGCGCTCCCGCCGCTTGGGGAAGAGATTCCCTGTTCATCTCCGTCGCCGAGGCGGCGGCAGCCGACTTCATGAGCTACGACACGATCAAGGTGCAGGCGATTGCCGAGTCGGGACTCCGCGAGGGCGATCTCACGAACTACGAGATCAAGTTTGACGGGCGCGGCTACATGCCGACCTACCGCGTGGAGCTTGAGACGAACGCGGGCGGCGTGGACATCGACTTCGACGCCAAGACGGGCGAGATCATCGACGTGCGGGAAAAGTCGTGGAAGCACTCGCGCACGAAACTCGTCATCAGCGACTACGATGTAATCGAAGACGTAGAGGCGATGGGGATCGCGCTGGAAGACGCCGATCTTTCCATGGACGACCTCGACCGCTTCGAGCTGGAGCTGCACACGAAGCGGGGCGAGCTTGTCTACTCCGTCGAGCTGAAGCACGGTACGGAAGAATACGAATACGACCTGCGTGCCTCTGACGGCACGATCTTGAAGAGAGAAATCGACTTCGACTGACGCGGCTTGCAGGCAGCAAAAATCCCCCGTCGCAGGCACATTGCCTGCAGCGGGGGATTTTCTCCGCCTTGCATCTTTTCTTATGAGGAAGCCCAACCGTCGCTGTCTCCGGTCATGCCGGCGAGGGAGAATGCGGCAAAGTCAGAAGGAGTACGAAGCGCCGAGCGTGTACGTCCGCTCGCTCGCCGCTTCACTTGCATAGAAATGACGGTTGAAGAGGTTGCGGACGGCGAACTGCAGCTTGAGATTTTCATCAAACTTGTAGTTGAGATACAGATTCGTCAGGAAGAAGCTGTCCTCCGAACCATATTCGCCCGAAATCGAATCGACGCTTTGACGTGCGTCCACATACTGCGCGTCGAGCACGCCGTTGAAATTGCCGCGTGTATAATCGACGCCGAAGCTCAGCATGTGCTTGGGAATATCCCAATTTCTCTCCGTTGTACCGCCGCTTGTAAGTTCGCCGGATTCGAACGTGTAATTGAGATATGTCCGCCAATCACGGTTCAGACGATGCTTGACCTCCAGCTCCACGCCCTTGGCCATCGAGGAATTCATATTGTAGTAGGCACGGACGCCGTCTATGGTTGCAAGCGCGATCTTGTCCTTCGTGGCGACGCGGAAAAGCGTGACGCTGTAGGAAGTATTCCTGTCTACCTTCTGCTTGACGCCCAACTCGTATGTCGTCGAGGTTTCCGGCGTCAACATCGGATTTGCCTGCACGGAAGACATCTTGTCGCCGGCGCGGCGGTAAAGCTTGTAGATGGACGGAGGATTGAAGGACTTTCCGAAGCTCGCAAAGACGAGCATGTCCTTCTGCGGCTCATAGCTCAGCGCCACCTTGGGACTCCAAGCGGAAAAACGCCGCTCGTCGTAAGATTTGCGTACATTTCCCACATACGAGTACCCGTCCTTTTTGTCAAACTTGTCGTAACGCATGCCGAGCTGCAGGCGCCAACGGGGATCGAGCGCGATTTCATCCTGCAGGAAGAGCGCCGTGGAAATGATGGCGCCGCCGCTCTGCATCGTGGGATCGCCGACGGTCGATCCCCAGTCTTTCCAATGGGTCAAACGGTACGAGCGATATCGCATCTTGTCCTTCATCCATGCGGCGCCTGCGAGCAGGGTGTTGTTCTTGATCTGCCATGTCTTTTGTATGTCCACGTTGTAATTCTTGTTCGGATATTCCGTCCTGCCTCCCGCGCCCGTCCAATCAATGCTCGTGGCGCTTCCCGTGGAAGAGTAGCCGTCCTTGTACGTATCGCTGTAGCCGACGCCCATCTTGAAGCCATTTTTCGCATCTTCGTAGCGCAGCTTGTGGATGTCCTGCTCGCGCTCGCCATTGTAACCAAGATAGTCTGCCGGCGATACATTGATGTAACGCTTGTTGGACAACCGAACGATTCCTTTGAAGGTCGGCGTGCCATCAAGCTTCGTGATGTAGGTGAAGGGATCATGATAGGAATAGCGATAGGAATTGTGCATATAGGTGTAGCCGAGGGAGCGGTCAGCGTCAAAAGCGTATTTCAAATCAAGGAAGGTGTTTTCGCTCTTCTTGTCCTTGGCGCCGCGGCTGCCGACGATGTATCTTCCGTTCGCGGCTTGGTGAAGATCGCCTTTGGCCGTACCCGCCTTGTTTCCTGAAGAGATTCTCGGCGTGACGAAATAGCCCGCCCAGCCGTCCGATGTACGTTTTTCATAGCCGAGACGGAAGGAGAGAGAGCCTTCCCGTCCGGAAACTTGCACGCCGCGCTTCCATGTGTTGTTGCTGCCGTAAGAAACATCCGCCTGCCCGTGAATCCCCGCCTTTTCCTGATCTTTCGTGATGATGTTGATGACGCCGGCAACGGCATGTCCGCCGTAAAGCGAGGAGCCGGCGCCGCGCACGATCTCGACGCGCTCGATGTTGTCAAGCGGAATGGAATCCCAGTTGACGCCGCCGTCAAAGGAATTGTTGAGCTGCTGCCCGTTGTACATGACGAGGATGTTCGTGCTGCCGAAACCGCGCAGAGTCAAGCCGTCCTTCACGTCCGCCGTCGGGGAGACGTAGATGCCCGCCTCTCTTTCCAGCGCCTCGCGCAGACTGAAGACATGACGCTTTTCCAAGTCTTTCGCCGTGATGACAGTGACGTTGGCGGGAACTTTGTTGACAGGCTCAGTGATTCTTGTCGCCGTGACGGTCGTCTCGCCGAGATCATGCCCCCCCTCAGTGGACAAAGATTCTGTAGAAACTGCCGCAGAATCAGCGGCACGGCTCTTTTCTGCTGCATAAACTTGAGATGTTCCCGCAAGGGAACAGATGACGGCAAGCGTCAGGCATTTCTTTTTCCATGGATTCATTTTTGCAGACCTTCCTTTCCTTCATCGTATGAATTCATTTTGCGGTTTCATTAAGGGCGGCGCACAATGTCCTCAAAGTTTACCATGAAGCCCCAAGAGGTCAAGCCGAAGGCGCAGACTGATTGGCTAGGCTTCTGTAAGGCGTGAGGATATATGTACAGTGTGCCGCATTGATGAAGCCGTCGCAGGAAACGGGCGAAAGAGCAACGCATGCCGTTTCGCGTGACGGATGAACATATGTCCTCAAAGTTTACTTCTTCATAATGATTTTCCTCGAAAGAATACCATGCATCACAGGCATTGTCAATATCGACTTGCAAAAGTTCTGACACATTCCGTTGGTTAATTGCAATAGCAAATCGGACAGTTTCCCAAAATTTTTCAAACAGCAGAAGCAATGCGGTTGAGATGTTCTTGAAACAACTCTTCCGGAGTGCGGTAACCTAATATTTTCCTCGGCAGGTTGTTGATCCAATCCTCGGTTTTCTGCAACGTATAGTCGGATACGGTGGCAATGTCCTTGCCCTTAGGGATGAAGCGTCTCACCAGCGAGTTTTGTTTCTCATTGGTTCCCCGTTCACCAGTTTTGTTTTCTGTCAAAAACATTCTACCACAGGCGCTTCTGCTTGTCCTTTTTATGTGTCCGATTTCATTTTACAATTAACCAAAATAAATTGACGCAAAACGACATGACTAAACTATTTGATATTCCCTTTTCATCT
>CAJPRR010000129.1 GCA_905373085.1 uncultured Selenomonas sp. | reverse complement strand
TGCTTTGTTGTCGATCACGCTGACAAGAGCGGATGCGTCCGCAAGGACTTTCGTCTTTTCGTCATCCTTCGTATTGACCATGCCGCCCTGCGCCGACATATGCACATCCGACATATTGTTTTCCGCCATGAGCTTGACCAGCTTGGTCACGGGCACCTTGTTCGTGATGCCGATATTCGCCGTCTTGCCGACGTTGAGCGTCGCCGTGTTCTTCTCGACGCCTACGGCGACGCTCGTGCCGAGCGTGAACATCTGCGTCAGCCCTTTCAACATGCCGCGCTTTTCCTGCGGCTGGCGTGCATTCAGCTCGTTTTGAAGCTCGTTTTGGCGGTTCTGCAAAGCTCCTTGCAGACGATTCGCTTCGATCGCGCCGTTCTTGGCTTCTTCGGGCTTCATCTGCTCGGGCGGCGGATTCGCTCCGACAGCTGCGTTGCTCGCGGTCACGTTGTTGCGCACCGTCGTGTTGTTTGCAGCGCCGACGACATAGCGCTTGGCAGCGACAGCGCCGTTCATGTCCAGTGTCGCATTGCTCTTATACGTGAGATCTGCGACCGCCGTCGCGGCGACGGCAGAGACGTTTTCCTTCACAACCGCCGCGACGTCGATGCTGTTTGCAGCAATCGACTTCACCTGCACATCGTTGTCCGTGCTGCTGATGCGCGATGTCGCCCCGAGCGTTACATGCGCGTCGTTGTGTCCCGTCGCTACGGCGACGGCGGCATTGACGAGCGGTTCCGTGCCCACGGTAGCCTTCGCGCCGTTTGCATTTGCTTTCACCACGAGAGCATTCGTGGACTGCGCGTTCACATCGACGCGCCCCGGCGCTTCCAGTGTGCCGTCGATGGTGATGTTCGCCTTGCTGTCCGAGCCGCCGTAAGCGACGGCAGCGCCGGCGATATTCGTGACCTTCGGCCCCTGTCCCGCCGGGCGCGTTCCTGCCTGCTCCTTCTCCGGCTTGAGTTTGGGTTTTATCATCTGCGTGTCGACGCTCGAAGTCGACGCCTGTACGATGTTTTGCGTCTTGCTCTCCGCCGTGACGGAAAGCGCGGGATTCGCGGCGTTTATTTCCTCTGCCTTCGCCAGGTCCGTATTTGTGCTGCTCAGCGCACGCGCGGTCAGCACCGCCTCCTTGCCGACGGAGACGTTCGCTTCCGAACCCATGTAGCTGTAAATGGGATCGACCTTCAGCGTGTTGGTGAGCGTCGTGATCTTCGTCAAGGTTTTGTTCATGTGTCCGAGCGCCTTGATATCGCCCGAAATATTCGACAACGACGTGCTGTCGTTGAAGCTGTTGTACGAATTTGTCGAGGTCGCAGCGACCTTGATCTTGTTCGCATCGATCTTGCCGTTGAGCTTGATGTCCGCCTTCGTGTAGACGATCTGCCCGAGGGGATTGTCGATGGAGCCGATCGTCGTCTGCAGATCTTCCGGCATGCGGTCAAACGACCAGCCCGGATCCCGACTCGTCGCCCGCGCCTCGATGGTGACATTTCCGCCGCTTTTCTCATCTGCCGTATAGGCATTCTTTTTCGAACGCGCCTCTATGACACTGCCCGCCTCCGCCGTGACCGTCGCCGTCCGATAGCGCGGTGCAAAGTCCTTGAACGTCTCCTCCACGCCCTTGTCTGAGGCCATAGCGAGCCCATCCGCCACGGCGCGTAGCACGATGTCGCCATTTTCCTCGGCGTCCATGACGAGATTGCCGCTGAGATTTGCCGAGACGAGATTCCCATGGACGTCCGTCGTGTTGACGAGATCCTTGAAGTCAATCGTCGGCGCCGTCCTCAGGTGAGCTGTACTGGCGAGATTGATCGTAGCCGCTTCCAGACGGATGCCGTCCACAGCGTTCAGCTTGCCAGCGACGGAGATCGTCCCCGACGGATTGATCGCCACTTCTCCCGAAGCAAATGGCAGAGCGGTTCCATCGTTCGCACTGCTCTGAAGCGCCGTGTAGCCGCCCTTCGTCGGCGTGATGATGTTGATGCTGCCTGCGTTCACGACGCCCGAAGCGCCGACGGTCATGCCGTCCACGCTGACAAAGTAGAGATTGCCACCGACCTTGTTGCCGCGAACCGCATTGACCGTACCGTTGATCGAGATGCCTTCGCCGACGAAATTGATCAGATTCTTCGCGCCGCCCGCCGTCGTCGTCCCGAAATAAAGGTTCGCAATATGACCCTGATCGAGGGAAAAATGCTTGAATGTGTTGACCGCGTTGTCTCCGTGCACCTCGTCCGCCAGCACGTTCGTCACGGATCCGTTCGTCGTGATCGTCCCCGCCTTGCTTGCGTCCGCTTTCTCTATCGCATTGGCTGCCGCAAGCTGGGTGAACCAAGGTCCCGCCATCACTCCGACAGCGGTCAGGCTCGCCAATATCTTTTGCGTCAATGAGCGTTTCTCTGCGCGTCGCCCTGTTCTTCTCATAAATCCAGTCATTTTTATTTCCTCCCTTGCCGCCGTCAAAATTGTGCGTTCAAAAGCAGATGAAAGCGCACCCGATCCACCTTTTCCAGAGCCGCGCTGTATCCCACGGTGCGGCGAAGCGGAATGCCCGCCGCCATATCCAACGATATATTATCCTCGATCTGGGCGCGAAGTCCCAGACCGGTACTGAGCAGCATGTGATGTTCGGCAAGCTGACTGCCGCCCCAGAGCGTGCCATAGTCCAAAAAGCCATACAGACTGACTGCCGGCTTATTCAAGACGGGCGCAGCATACTCCAGCGAGCAGGAAAAGCCGTTCGGCGCACCCAGCAGGTTTTCCTTGTATCCGCGCACGCTGTAGACGCCCCCGAGGAAGAACTGCTTCGACGGGCGCAGATCGTCCGTCTTGCTGATCTGAAGATTCGTCCGCAGCGTAAAAAGCTGTCCATGCGCCGCCCCCATCTGATAGATGCCGCTGAACGTATAGAAAGCGTAGCGGTTCGACGGTTTTGCAAGCCGCGACAGCGAAGCGTTCTTCCACTTCCCGCCGGTAAGCGCGTGGCGATGATAAAACGCCTTGCCACGCCCGTAGTGCGTAAAGGCGAGCGCCGCCGTCCCTTCCGTGAAAATATCGTCAAGCAAGGAAGAAACCTCCTCCATATCAGTGACGGAATGCTGGCGGCTGAACGTGAAAGACGCCTCCGCTCTCATGTAGGGCGTCACGCAAAAAGGATGCGAAAGCGCTGCCTGCAGCGCACAGGCATGTCCGTTGACGGGGATGCCCCAATCGTGATATTGACCGCCGATCACCTTCGTCGAGTTCGTGCTGTACGAAAGTTCGAGCCGCGTGCCGCCCGTCCCTAGGGGATAGGAATAACCCGCCATAAAGGAATTCAATCCCTGTGTGTGCAGAAAGCCGAGCGTCAGCCTGTCGCGCCAGCCAAAAAGACTGCGGTTCGTATAGTAAACGCCCTCGCGCCAGCGTCCTGTCGTCTCACTGCCCGCATTGTCGCCGTAAAGCGTAAAAGCGTCGTTCGTCGGCTCCTTCGCCGTAAGCACAAAATCTGTCGTGCCAGGCTTCTCTCCCGCCTTCAGCGTCAGATGCAGCATCACGTCATTCGTCGCGTTGAACCAACGAAGCTCCTCATCCATATCCCGATAGCGCGGCACGCTTCCCGCCTTGAGTTTCATGCGGTCTTCGATATAAAGGGAGCGCGTGTGTGCATTGCCCTGAACCTCTACCGTACCGACGCGCCCCTCGAAAAGTCCGATGCGAACGCGCCCCTCATGAATCGTCTGCGGCGGCAAATACGCCCGACAGGTGATATAGCCCTGCTCTTCGTAGAGCGCATTGATCTTTTCCACAAGCGCATAGAGATCGGAGAGCGTCACCTCGCGTCCCATGTAGGCGGCGACAATGCCCTCGCGTACTTCGGGCGCAAGAATCTCCGACGCATCGAAATCCACGGCACGCAGCACGAAGCGCCCCTCTGCCAGCGCTTTTTCGGGCGGCTGCTGCGGCGTTTCTATGCTGCTTTCTTTAGCTTCACGCCGCTCCTGCATCTCGCGCTCCAAGCGCAGCCTTTCCAGCTGCTCCTGTTGGCGGCGCAGTTCCACGCCGCTGTCGGGCGCAGCGCCGGGCGGTGCTGCCTGCGCCTCCATCCCCGTCCCCATATATGCAGCGAAAAAAAGTCCTGCTGCCAATACTGCAAATTTCTCCCTCGTCATCGTCATCGCCTCGCACCTGTTTCGCTCCTCGAGAATCGGTCTTATCTCCTAACCGAAAAGAGGATTTTTCTATGACTTTTCTATTACAAGTGTACCATAAAAAAGCAGGAAAACCGCGACCACTTTCCTACTGCTTGCTACCACTTTCCAAACTGGCACGCCTCGCTTGATGAATTGTCAAGGACTCACGGATAAATTCGGCGCTTCCTTGAATACAAAAAGACGGAGCTCATACGAACTGTTTCGCATGAACTCCGTCTTTTATGGTTGAAAGGAGTTTTTGACGATTCTTTTCTTCGTGATTCCCTACATGAACCCAAAGCCATTGATATAGGGATTGCACTTTCTCTCATGCCCGATCGTCGTCGCCGGACCGTGCCCGCAGTATACGGCGAGTTCATCGGGCAGAATCATGAGCTTCTCTTTGACGGAAGTCAGGAGATCCTCGGTGGAAGAGCCGGGAAAATCCGTCCTGCCGACGGACTCGTCAAAGAGCGTGTCGCCGCTGAAAACGCGATCTTCCATGAGGTAGCAGACGCCGCCCGGGGAATGGCCGGGCGTATGGAGCACGGTGAACTTCATGGCGCCGATCTCCAAGACTTCGCCGCCCTTCAAAAGCACGTCGGCAGGGCGCGTCACGATCGGCACGCCCATGAAGGCGGACAGGTTCTTCCGCGCATCGAGGAGCATCGGCGCATCGGCTTCATGGATATAAAGCTTTGCTCCCGTTTTCTCGCGCAGAAAGTCGATGGCTCCGATATGGTCGGCATGGGCGTGCGTGTTGAGAATCGCCTTGAGGTTCAGTCCATCCTCTTGGATATGCTGCCATACAGCCTCTTCGCTGCCGCCCGGATCGATCACTGCCGCCTCGCTGCTCCCGTCCTTGTGCAGAATATAGCAGTTGACGCCAAGCGCGCCCACGACGAGCGTCTTCATGTTCAAGCTCATAATTCATCATCCTTTGCTGACGTGCCCAGAGAGCGCGACACGCTGTAGACGTCCTTCATGCGGCGGATCTTCGTCATGATCTGCGCCACCTGCTGCGAGTTGTGCACATCAAGCCCCATCGTGACGAGCGATGTCTTGTTCGACTTGTTCGCCTTCGCCATAAGCGAGGTGATGTTGACCTTCATCTCGGCAGGCAGCGCGAAAAGCTCAGCGAGCATGCCCGTCTTGTCGTTGCAGACGACCTCGATCTGCACCGTGTACACCTTGTCGAGCCCGACGTCCCAGTTGACTTCGATGACGCGCGAGAAATCCATATCATTGAGGAGGTTCGGGCAGTCCGAGCGATGCACGGAAACGCCGCGCCCGCGCGTGATGTAGCCCGTGATCGGATCGCCCGGGATCGGGCTGCAGCAGCGTGCCAGACGCACGAGGAAGCCGCCTTCCCCTTCCACGAGGATGCCATGGCTCGCCTTCTTCTTGCGGTTCTTGAGCGGCTGCTTGAGTTCGTGGAGCATCTGGGATATATCGGGCGGCGTCGCCTTCTGCAGATCCTGCTTGTGCATCTCGATGAGCTTCGAGAGGATGCCGTTGACCGTTATGCCGCCGTAGCCGATGGATGCCAAGAGGTCATTTACCTGCGGGATATTGAGCTTCTTCGCCAAGAGTTCCAGCCGCTTGGGTTTCAGCACCTCCTTCGGCACGTAGCCGAGATGCTTGGCCTCCTTCTCCATCAAGTCCATGCCGCGCGCGATGTTCTCTTCCTTGCGCTGCTTCTTGAACCACGAGCGTATCTTCGTGCGCGTTTCCGAAGATGCGACAATGTTGAGCCAGTCGCGGCTCGGCCCGCTGTTCGACTTGTTCGTGATGATGGAAACGATGTCGCCGTTTTTCAGTTTGTACTCCAAAGGCACGATCTTGCCGTTGACCTTGGCGCCCACACAGTGATGCCCGACTTCCGTGTGGATGCGGTAAGCGAAATCTATGGGAATCGATCCCTTGGGCAGATCGACGACATCGCCCTTAGGAGTAAAGACGAAAACTTCGTCGGAAAAGACGTCGACCTTCAGGGCTTCGAAGTATTCGCGCGGATCGTCCAGCTCATGCTGCAGGCTGACCATCTGGCGCAGCCACGACATCTTCTGATCATACTCGCGCGTCGCGCCGACGCTC
>CAJPRR010000128.1 GCA_905373085.1 uncultured Selenomonas sp. | reverse complement strand
CCGTTGTAGCTCTGCTCGCGGAAGCAGATGCGGCACATGTCGAACTTCCTCATGTAGCCATGCGGACGGCCGCAGATCTTGCAGCGGTTGTGCTGGCGCACCTTGAATTTCGGCTGCTGGCTCCACTTTTCGATCATTGATTTCTTAGCCACAGTTCATACCTCCTTCCTCAAGCCTTGAAGGGCATGCCCATGAGCTTCAAAAGCTCGCGCGCTTCTTCGTCTTTTTCCGCTGTCGTGACGATGACGATGTTCATGCCGCGCAGCTTGTCGATCTTGTCGTACTCGATTTCGGGGAAGATGAGCTGCTCCTTGAGTCCGACCGCATAGTTGCCGCGGCCGTCAAAAGCCGTGCTGCTCACGCCGCGGAAGTCGCGGACGCGCGGCAGGGCGACGTTGATGAACTTGTCGAGGAACTGGTACATGCGCGTGCCGCGCAGCGTGACCTTCGTGCCGATCGGCATGCCTTCCCTGAGCTTCCATGCCGCGAGCGACTTCTTCGCGCGCGTCAGGACAGGCTTCTGTCCTGCGATGATCGTCAGATCGCTGACGGCAGCGTCGAGCGCCTTGGGATTGCCGACGGCTTCGCCGACGCCCATGTTGATGATGACCTTCTCGATCTTCGGAAGCTGCATGATGTTCTTGTAGCCGAACTTCTTCGTGAGTTCAGGCACAACTTCGTTCTTGTACTTTTCCTGTAATCTATCCAAACCGTGCTCCTCCTTCCTCGCTTATTTCGTCTGGTCGATGACTTCGCCGCACTTCTTGCAGGCGCGAACCATCTTGCCGTTGACTTCCTTCTTGCCCGTGCGCGTCGCCTTCTTGCAGGCCGGGCATACGAGCATGACCTTGCAGGCGTTCAGAGGGGCTTCCTTCTGGATGATGCCGCCCTGCGGATACTTCTGGCTCGGCTTCGTGTGGCGCTTCACCTTGTTCACGCCCTCGACGACGACCTTGCCCTTTTTCGGCAGAGCCTCGACGATCTTGCCCTCTTTGCCCTTGTCCTTGCCTGCGAGGACGACGACCGTGTCGCCTTTCTTTACGTGCAGTTTCACCTGTGACAAAATAGCGCCTCCTATCAAAGAACTTCAGGAGCCAAGGAAACGATCTTCATGAAATCCTTCTCGCGCAGCTCCCTGGCCACGGGGCCAAAAATACGGGTTCCTCTCGGCGTCTTGTCTTCCTTGATGAGCACGGCGGCGTTCTCGTCGAAGCGAATAAAGGAGCCGTCCGGACGACGGATGCCCTTGACGCTTCGGACGACGACAGCCTTGACGACGTCGCCCTTCTTGACCGTGCCGCCGGGGGCCGCTGCCTTGACGGCAGCCACGATAACATCACCGATGTTGGCATACTTGCGGTACGAGCCGCCGAGCACGCGGATGCACATGATCTCTTTCGCGCCCGTATTGTCGCCAACATTCAGCATGGTCTGCTGTTGAATCAATGTATGAACCTCCCTTTCGAGACAGTGGCGAAATTATTTCGCCCTCTCGACGATTTTCACGACTCTCCAGCGCTTGTGCTTCGAGAGCGGGCGGGTCTCCATCAGAGCCACCGTATCGCCGACATGCGCCTCGTTGTTCTCGTCGTGCGCCTGGAACTTCACCGTCTTCTTGACGGACTTTTTATAGAGCTTGTGCTGCTCAATGTCGACAACGGCGACGACGACGGTCTTGTCCATCTTGTCGCTTACGACCTTGCCGACTCTCGTCTTGCGTTCATTTCTCTCGCTCATCAAAGAGCCTCCTTCCTCTGCATATCCGTCAATTCTTCGCCAAGCAAACGTCCTGATTCTCAAGCTCGCGCTGCACCGTCTTGACGCGCGCGATCGACTTCTTGACTTCCTTGATACGCATCGGATTCTCCAGCTGGCCGGTAGCGTGCTGGAAACGGAGGTTAAACAGCTCCTGTTTGAGCGAAGCGAGCTTTTCGACAAGCTCCCCGGCATTCAAGTCGCGTATCTCATTAACCTTCATTTGCTTCACCGCCCTCTGCTGCTTTCAGTGACTCCTCGCGCGTGACGAACTTCGTGCGGATCGGCAGCTTGTGGCCCGCGAGGCGCATGGCCTCCATGGCGACTTCCTTCGACACGCCGTCCATCTCGAAGAGCACGCGGCCGGGCTTGACGACGCACACCCAGTATTCGGGCGAGCCCTTGCCGCTGCCCATGCGCGTCTCGGCCGGCTTCGCCGTGACCGGCTTGTCGGGGAAAATCTTGATCCAGACCTTGCCGCCGCGCTTGATGTAGCGCGTCATGGCGATACGGGCGGCTTCGATCTGACGATTCGTGATCCAAGCCGGCTCCAGAGCCACAAGGCCGAACTCGCCGTGGCTGACCGTGTTGCCGCGATGCGCCTTGCCCTTCATGCGGCCGCGGAACTGCTTGCGGTATTTGACTCTCTTCGGTAATAACATTAAGCTTCGCTCCCTTCAGCGGCAGCCCTCTTGGACTGCTTCTTCTCTGGAAGGATTTCGCCCTTGAAGATCCAGACCTTGACGCCGATGCGTCCGTACGTCGTGCGGGCTTCCGCCGTGCCGTAGTCGATGTCGGCGCGCAGCGTGTGCAGCGGAATGCTGCCCTCGCGATACGCCTCGCTCCGGGCGATTTCCGCGCCGCCCAAGCGACCCGAGACCTTGACCTTGATGCCCTTGGCGCCGAGGCGCATCGTGCGGCCGACCGACTGCTTCATGGCGCGGCGGAACGCGATGCGGCGCTCCAGCTGCTGCGCGATGTTCTCGGCGACGAGCGTCGCGTCGAGATCGGGCTGGCGGATCTCGGCGATGTTGATGTCGACCGCCTTTTCCGTCTTGCCCTTGAGGCCTTCCTTGATCTGCTCGATGCCCGAGCCGCCGCGGCCGATGACCATGCCGGGCTTCGCCGTGTGAATCGTGAGCTTCAGGCGGTTCTTCGAGCGCTCCGTCTCGATTCTCGACACGCCGGCAGCGCCGAGGCTGTCTTTCAAATACTTGCGGATCTTGATATCTTCATGCAGGTTGTCTGCAAAGTCCTTGTCTGCGTACCACTTCGCATCCCAATCCTTGACGATGCCGATGCGGATGCCGTTCGGATTTACTTTCTGGCCCAAACCTTTTCCCTCCTCATCTTTCTTCCACGGCGACGGTGACGTGGGACGTGCGCTTCAAGATCTTGAACGCCTGCCCACGGGAACGCGGGTGGATGCGTTTGAGCGTCGGGCCCTGATCGACATAGGCCGTCTTGACGTAGAGGTCATCGACATTCATGTCGAAGTTGTTCTCGGCATTGGAAACGGCGGATTTCAATACCTTCTCTATGACGTCCGCGCCGACTTTCGGCGTGAACTTCAAGATTGCGAAAGCTTCGGCGATGTCCTTGCCACGGATGAGATCCATGACGACACGCACCTTGCGCGGCGCAATCCGTACATACTTGGCTGTAGCTTTTGCTTCCAAAGGGGAAATGCCTCCTCTCGCTCTTATTTCAGCGAAGTCTTGCGCTCTTCGCCGGCATGGCCCTTGAACGTGCGCGTCGGAGCGAACTCTCCGAGCTTGTGCCCGACCATGTCTTCCGTCACATATACAGGAACGTGCTTGCGGCCGTCGTGCACGGCGATCGTATGACCCACGAAATCCGGCAGGATCGTGGAGCTCCTCGACCACGTCTTCACGACCTTCTTGTCGTTCGCCGCGTTGAGCGCGTCAATTTTCTTCACGAGACTCTCTTGTACGAAAGGCCCCTTCTTGACTGATCTCGACAAAATATATCCTCCTTCCGCTCAGGCAGCCTGGGCTGCCTTCCCCCACGAATTACTTGCGGCCACGCACGATGAGCTTGTCCGACGCCTTCTTGCGGCGCGTCTTGGCGCCCATCGCGCACTTGCCCCACTTCGTGACCGGATGCTTGCGGCCGACCGGGCTTCTTCCTTCGCCGCCGCCGTGCGGATGGTCGTTCGGGTTCATCGCTACGCCGCGGTTCTCCGGACGCTTGCCGAGCCAGCGGTTGCGCCCCGCCTTGCCGATCGTGATGTTCTCGTGCTCCAAGTTGCCGACCTGGCCGATCGTCGCGCGGCAGTTGATGTGCACCTTGCGAAGCTCGCCCGAAGGAAGGCGCAGGAGCGCGTAGTCGTTCTCCTTCGCCATGAGCTGGACGGCGCTGCCGGCGCTTCTTGCGAGCTGTGCGCCCTTGCCGATCTTCAGCTCGATGTTGTGGATCATCGTGCCGACGGGGATGTTCTTGATGGGAAGAGCGTTGCCGACCTTGATGTCAGCCTCTGCGCCCGACTCCACCTTGTCGCCGACCTTGAGTCCGTTCGGCGCGAGGATGTAGCGCTTCTCGCCGTCCGCGTAGTTCAGAAGAGCGATGCGTGCGCTACGGTTCGGATCGTACTCGATCGTAGCGACGCGGGCGGGGATGCCGTCCTTCGTGCGCTTGAAGTCGATGATGCGGTAGCGGCGCTTGTGGCCGCCGCCCTGATGGCGAACCGTCATGCGACCCTGCTGATTGCGTCCGCCGTGGCTCTTGAGGCTCTCGACGAGGGACTTCTCCGGCTTGTCCGTCGTAATTTCGTCGAACGACGCGACCGTCATGAACCTGCGGCCGGCGGAATAAGGTTTGAAACTTTTGATTGCCACTTCTTTTACCTCCTTTGCTCGATTTTATGCCTGGAAGAACTCGATCGTCTCGCCCGGAACGAGCTTCACGATCGCCTTCTTGTAGTCCGAGCGCTTGCCGACGAAGCGACCCATGCGCTTGAGCTTGCCGCTGACGTTGACCGTGTTCACGTTTGCGACCTTCACGTTGAAGACCTCGGCGACCGCCTTGGCGATCTCGATCTTGTTCGCCTTCTTGGCGACGACGAAGACATACTTGCCTTCCTCCATGAGCTGTGTGCTTTTCTCCGTAATCAGCGGGCGAATGAGGATATCGCGTGCGTCCATTATGCGAGCACCTCCTCGATTTTTTCTATCGCAGCCTTCGTGATGAAGAGCTTCGTGTGGTTCAGGATGTCGTAGACGTTGAGGCCCATCGTGTTGATCGCCTTGACGCCGGGGATGTTGCGCGAAGAAAGCTCGACGTTCTCGTTCTCATCGAGCGTGATGATGAGGCTCTTCGCATCAACGCCGAAATCGCCGAGCATCTTGACGACGCTCTTCGTCTTCGGCACGTCGAACTGGAGGTCGTCGAGGACGATGAAATCGCCGCTCGCCACCTTGTCCGAGAGCGCGCACTTGATCGCGAGGCGGCGCTGCTTCTTCGGCATGCGGAACGCATACGAGCGCGGCTGCGGGCCGAAGGCCGTGCCGCCGCCGACCCACAGCGGCGAGCGCGTAGAGCCGCTTCTCGCACGACCCGTGCCCTTCTGTCTCCACGGCTTCCTGCCGCCGCCCCTCACGAGGCCGCGCGTCTTCGTCGCATGCGTGCCGAGACGGCGCGACGCGAGCTGCATGACGACGGCCTGATGCACGAGGCCGGCATTCATCTCCACGCCGAAGACGCTGTCATTCAATTCGATATCGCCAACCTGCTGGTTTGCGCTATTATAAACTGCTACTTTTGGCATAAGTCAGCAATCCTCCTTCCAGATTATTTTTCCGCCTTTTTCGGCTTGTCCGGCTTGACCGTGGCGCGAACCACAACAAGACCCTTCTTCGGGCCGGGGATTGCGCCCTTGATGAGGATGAGGTTGCGCTCCGCGTCCACGCGGACGACAGACAGGCGCTGCACCGTGACCCTCGCATGACCCATCTGGCCGGGGAGCTTCTTGCCCTTCAAGACGCGGCCGCCATGACCGCTGATCATCGCGCCCGTCGAACCGGGTTCACGGTGCGACTTCGAGCCGTGACCCATGGGGCCGCGCGCGAAGTTGTGGCGTTTGATCGTACCGGCGAAGCCCTTGCCCTTCGAGGTGCCCGTCACATCGACGAGGTCGCCGGCAGCAAATATGTCAACGCCGATGGTGTCACCGACGTTATATTCCGAAGCATCAGTAAGACGCATCTCGCGGATGAAGCGCACAGGCGCGACTCCCGCCTTGGCGAAGTGACCCTTCAGAGGCTTCGTGACCCTCTTCTCCTTGACTTCGCCGAAGCCGATCTGGACGGCATTGTAGCCGTCGTTCTCCACGGTCTTGTTCATGATGACAACATTGTTGCCCGACTCGACGACCGTGACGGGAACGACAGTGCCCTCTTCCGTAAAGATCTGCGTCATGCCAAGTTTTCTTCCTAAAATAGCTTTCGACATAAATTCCACCTCCCCTTACAGCTTGATCTCGATGTCCACCCCGGCCGGCAGGTCAAGGCGCATCAGTGCGTCCACCGTCTTGCTGGAAGGATCGAGGATGTCGATGAGGCGCTTGTGCGTGCGCATCTCGAACTGCTCGCGCGA
>CAJPRR010000127.1 GCA_905373085.1 uncultured Selenomonas sp. | reverse complement strand
ACAACAACGGCGCACGCCTCGAAACGTATGTGATCAAAGGCGCACGCGGCTCCGGAGTCGTATGCCTGAACGGAGCTGCCGCACGCTGCGTGCAGCCCGGCGATATCGTCATCATCATGTCATACGCCATGATGACCGAAGAAGAAGCGCGCACCCACACTCCCATCGTCGTCATGCTCGACGAAAGGAATCAGCAGAGGGAAGTGCGCGGCGCAGAAGAGCACGGCACGATCGCATAGCGAATGACGGCTGCATGCCGCACTTTCCGGGCAGAAAACTCCCTGCGAGGACAAATCTTCCATCGCAGGGAGTTTTTTCTCTTTCAAAGCCTTTACAAATCAAGGTAAGTTATGATACCATAAAATTCGTTATTTTATACACTATTGTCTTTTGACAGTGGAGGTCATCTTATGGAAAATCTTATCCCGCTTCTCAATTCCATTGATTCGCTGCTTTGGGGGCCGCCGCTCATCACCCTGCTTGTGGGCACAGGCGTCTTCCTGACCGTGCGCCTGCGCCTCCTGCAGGTCGTGCGCCTGCCACTCGCGCTCTCCTTGATCTTCCGCGCAAGAAACCGCGGCGAGGGCGACGTGTCGAGCTTCAAGGCTCTGTGCGTCGCGCTCGCCGCGACCGTCGGCACGGGCAACATCGTCGGCGTCGCGACGGCGGTCAAGGCGGGCGGCCCGGGCGCGATCTTCTGGATGTGGATGGCGGCCTTCTTCGGCATGGCGACGAAGTATGCCGAAGGACTGCTCGCCATCAAGTACCGCACGACGGACAGCCACGGCGACATCGCGGGCGGCCCGATGTTCTACATCGAGAAGGGGCTCGGACGCGCGTGGCGTCCCATGGCGATCTTCTTCGCGTGCGCCTGCGTGCTCGTCGCCTTCTTCGGCATCGGCACCTTCCCGCAGGTCAACGCCATCGTCGACAGCGTAGAAATCTCGTTCGGCGTGCCGCGCCAGGCGACGGACTTCGCCATCACGGCGCTCATCGCCGCCATCACGCTCGGCGGCCTCCGAAGCATCGCACGCGTCGCCGCCGCCATCGTGCCCTTCATGGCGCTGACCTACGTCGCTCTCTCCCTCATCCTCATCGTCATGAACATCGACGCCTTGCCGCATGCCGTCGCCCTTATCCTTGAGAGCGCTTTCACGGGCGAGGCGGCCGTCGGCGGCTTCGCCGGCTCGACCGTCATGATGGCGATGCAGAACGGCATCGCACGCGGCGTCTTCTCGAACGAATCGGGACTCGGCTCCGCGCCGATCGCGTCCGCCGCCTCGAAGACGAAGCGTCCGGCCGAGCAGGGCCTGATCTCCATGACGGGCACCTTCATCGACACGATCATCATCTGCACGATGACGGGGCTCGCACTCGTCCTGACGGGCGTCTGGTCGGGCGATGCGGCAGGCGCCGCCATGACGAGCGCCGCCTTCTCGGCAAGCTACGGCATGATCGGCAGCCATCTTCTGACGATCGCCCTCGTGCTCTTCGCGTTCACGACGATCCTCGGCTGGAACTACTACGGCGAACGCGCAATTATCTACCTCTTCGAGCGCAAGGGCGTGCTGCCGTATCGCCTGATCTTCATCGCGCTCATCGCCTCGGGCGCGTTCTTGAAGCTCGAAGCGATCTGGATCCTCGCCGACATCGTGAACGGCCTCATGGCAATTCCAAACCTCATCGCACTCCTCCTGCTCTCGGGCGTCATCGTGCGTGAAACGAAGCTCTACATGGAATACGTCAAGCGCCATTCGAGAATCAAGCGCTCGTAAACTTCAAGAACTGCAAAGGGGCTGTGAAGAGTCGCCTTCGACTCTTCACAGCCCCTTTTTCCCTATTCACTCCCTCGGCATGGCGAGACGCAATGCTTCCGCGAGCGTCGCCGCGCCGAAGAGGTCGATGCCTTTTATGCTCTTGAGGCGTTCGGCATTCTTCTGCGGCAGGACGGCGGCGCGAAAGCCGAGCTTGGCGGCTTCCTTCAAGCGCACGTCGGCTTGGCTGACGGCACGGATCTCGCCCGACAGGCCAACTTCACCGAAGACGATCGCCTTCGGACGCACGAGGCGGTTGGCGAACGACGACGCCATGGCGACGCACAGGCCGAGGTCTGCGGCAGGCTCGTCAATCTTGATGCCGCCCGCGACCTTGACGTAGACGTCGCATGCGCCGATGGGAAGCTTGACGCGCTTTTCAAGGACGGCCAAGAGAAGCTGGATGCGCTTGACGTCGACCGAGTCCGCCGTGCGTCTCGGCGGCATGTAAGGCGTCTCGGCGACAAGCGATTGAATCTCGACGAGAAGGGGGCGCGTTCCCTCGACCGTCGGCACGACGACCGTGCCGCTGTCCGGCTCGCGGTCGGACAAAAAGAGCTTAGATGCGTCCGGCACGTCGGCAAGTCCCGTGTCGCGCATCTCGAAGAGGCCAAGCTCGTTCGTGCTGCCGAAGCGATTCTTGACGGCGCGTAAAATACGGAACTGCGCGTTTCGCTCGCCCTCAAAGTAGAGCACGGTATCGACGATGTGCTCAAGGACGCGCGGCCCCGCGAGCGTGCCGTCTTTCGTGACATGACCGACGACAAAGGCGGCGATGCCATACGTCTTCGCAAGGCGCAGAAGCTCGACGCTGCACTCGCGCACCTGGCTGACGCTGCCCGGCGCACTCGTCACATCGGGGCGAAAGATCGTCTGGATAGAGTCGATGACGAGAAGTTCCGGCTTGACCGTCTCGATGTGCACTGTGATGCGCTCAAGGTTCGTCTCGCTGACGACGAAGAGATCGTCGGCAATCGCACCGAGGCGGTCGGCCCTCATGCGCACCTGGCGCGTGCTCTCCTCGCCCGTCACATAGAGCACGCGCTTTCCTCCCCGCGCGATCTGTGCCGCTACGCGAAGCGTGAGGCTCGACTTGCCGACACCCGGATCGCCGACGATCAAGACCATCGAGCCGGGAATCACGCCGCCGCCCAAGACGCGATCAAGCTCTCCCGATCCCGTCAAGAAACGCGGCATGTCCTCGACTGCGACATCGCCGACAGCGACGGGACGCGTGCCGTCGGAAAGCCCGAGGCGCAGACCGCCCTCAGCCGATTCGGGCGCGACCGTCTCCTCGACGAGCGTGTTCCACGCGCCGCAGCCCGGGCACTTGCCCACCCACTTGGACGTATCGTAGCCGCACGCCTGACAGACGAACGCTGTCTTTTTCTTCTTCGCCAAATTCATTCCGCC
Source organism: uncultured Selenomonas sp. (assembly GCA_905373085.1). Classification (GTDB taxonomy): domain Bacteria; phylum Bacillota; class Negativicutes; order Selenomonadales; family Selenomonadaceae; genus Selenomonas. Next base: position 3,230 of record CAJPRR010000127.1, on the reverse strand, counting down.
TTTCCGCGCTTCATCAGCGAGCGCCGCAGAAAGCGCAGCAGCGAACGGACAAGCCAAAGAGGCGCCCACGCCGCATTGACGAGCATGTTCCAGACAGAGGCTGCTCCGTCCGGCGCAAGCTTATTGCGCTGCGCCCGCACGAAGCGCCTTCTCCTTTTTCGCCTTCGTCGCGTCCTTCGGCTGTTTTCGGACGAAATCAAGACGGTCGCCGGCCTTCTTGACGTAGATCGTATCGCCGCGTCCAAAATCGCCCTTCAAGAGCCTTTCGGCGATCTCGTCCTCGACGAGCTTCCGTATCGCACGCTTCAGCGGACGTGCCCCGTACTTGAAATCCGTGCCGTTTTCGACGAGCTTCGACTTCGCCGCAGGGCTGACCTCAAGCGCCATGCCTTTTTCCGACAGACGAGCCTCGACTTCGCGCAGCATGATGTCGACGATCTTCGTCAGTTCTTCCTTGCCGAGCGGACGGAAGACGAGCATCTCGTCGACGCGGTTCAAAAACTCGGGGCGAAAGACGCGCTTGACCTCCTCAAAGACGCGCGATTTTCCCTTCTCATAAGCGTCGCCGAGCGTCTGCACCCCCGCGGTGAAGCCGAGCGACGTCGACTGCTTGAGATAGTCGGCGCCCGCGTTCGAAGTCATGATGATGACCGTGTTCTTGCAGTCGACCGTGCGCCCCTGCGCATCCGTCAGCCGCCCGTCGTCCAAGACCTGCAGCAGCACGTTGAAGAGGTCAGGGTGCGCCTTCTCCACCTCGTCGAGCAGGATGATCGAATACGGGTGGCGGCGCACGGCCTCGGTCAGCTGGCCGCCCTCTTCATAGCCCACATAGCCCGGGGGGGCGCCGACAAGCTTCGACACCGTATGCTTTTCCATGTATTCGGACATGTCGAAGCGCACGATGGCTTCCTCCGTGCCGAAGAGCGATTCCGCCAGGGCGCGCGCGAGTTCCGTCTTGCCGACGCCCGTCGAGCCGAGGAAGAGGAATGAGCCGATGGGGCGCTTCGGGTCTTTAAGTCCCGCGCGTGCGCGGCGCACGGCCTTGGCGACCGCCGTCACGGCCTCCTCCTGTCCCACGACGTGCGCCGTCAAAATCTGCTCCAGATGAAGCAGGCGCTCCGACTCCTTCGCGGCGATGTCCTTCACGGGGATGCCCGTCCAAAGTCCGACGGCATCGGCGATGTCGTCCGCCGTGACCGTGACCTCCTTCATCTCGCGCTCCTGCCAGCGCTCCTTGGCAGCGGCAAGATCCTCTTTGAGCGCACTCTCCTCATCGCGCAGAGCTGCCGCACGCTCGTAGTCCTGCAGCTTGATCGCCGTGTCCTTCTCGACGCCGAGCTTCTTCAGACGCTCTTCCAGACGCTTGATGGACGTCGGCAGAACGACGGTCTTCATGCGCGACTTCGACGCCGCCTCGTCCATGAGGTCGATCGCCTTGTCGGGCAGACAGCGGTCGGGAATGTAGCGATGCGACAGGCGTACCGCCGCCTTCAAAGCCTCGTCCCGGATCTTCGCGTGGTGAAACGCCTCATACTTCGGGCGCAGTCCGTGGAGGATCTTCTCCGCCTCCTCCGTCGTCGGCTCCTCGACGAGGATGCTTTGGAAGCGCCGCTCAAGCGCCGAATCCTTCTCGAAATACTTCTTGTACTCCTTCAGCGTCGTCGCGCCGATGATCTGCACCTCGCCGCGCGAAAGGGGCGGCTTCAGGATGTTCGCGGCATCGAGCGAGCCTTCCGCTGCGCCCGCGCCGATGAGCGTGTGCATCTCGTCGATGAAGAGGATCACATTGCCGCTCTTCATGACCTCGTCGATGACGCCCTTCAAGCGTTCCTCAAACTCGCCGCGATACTTCGCGCCCGCCACGAGTCCTGCCATCGGCAGGGACACGATGCGCTTTTGCTGCAGGAGGCGCGGCACGGCGCCCGTGGCGATGCGTGCGGCAAGTCCTTCCGCGACTGCCGTCTTGCCGACGCCCGGCTCGCCGATGAGGATCGGATTGTTCTTCGTGCGCCGCGACAAAATCTGCACGATGCGCTCGATCTCCTTCTCCCTGCCGATGACGGGGTCGAGCTTGCCCTCCCGCGCCAGCCGATTGATGTCCCTGCCGTACTTGTCGAGAAGCGGCGTGCCCGCATCGGCCTCTCCCTGCGCGGGCGTGGCGCGGCGGCGGCGATCTGGCGCGGGAAGCTCCGCGCTCTCGTGCGTGCCGCCGAGCATGTCAATGACCGTCGCACGCACGATGTCGAGATCGGCGCCGAGCGAGATCAGGACGTGCGCCGCCACGCCTTCATTCTCGCGGATAAGCCCGAGGAGAATGTGCTCCGTGCCGATGTAATTGTGCCCGAAGGAGCGCGCCTCTTCGACGGCAAGTTCCATCACGCGTTTGGCGCGATCCGTGTAGTACGATGCGCGCCGCTCCTCCACCTCGCGTCCGCCGAGCATATCCTCGACGCGCGTGCGCACATGACCGAAATCGAGTCCCAAAGAGCGCAGCGCGCGCGCTGCAATGCCCTCTCCCTCGTGCAGAAGCCCGAGGAGGATGTGCTCCGTACCGATGAAGTTCTGCTCCAGTTCCTGCGCTTCGTACTGAGCGAATTCCAGCACCTTGAGCGCACGACCCGTAAAGCGGTTCGTCATAAAAATTCCACCTTTATGTCAAAGGAAGCGCCGATCGATAGAGCGATTCGGAAAGAATCCCTCGCCGTGCCCCCATGTATCCGCCGTAAAGTGCAGCGGAAAGTTTCCCGCAGCTCATGCCGCAGTTTCCAAAATTCGGCGGACGACTTCCGCCCTCTTCCTGTCTATTTCATTCTTCGACATGTTCTCGTTTCCTGCCAGAGAGCAAAGATAATTTGCCCGGCTTGCAATCAAAATGTCGCCGAAGACGCTCGACGCCAGTCCCTCGATGAAGCCGAGGTCGACGCCGAGGCGCACGCGGCTCAAGATGGCGAGCGTCTCGGCGTCGCCCAGAGAGCGCGCGTAGTGCAGCACGCCGTAGGCGCGCCAGACCTCGTCCTCGATGCGATCCTTTTCGTAAAGCAGCAGAGCCTTTCTCGCGCGGCGTTCCTGGTCTACAATTTCGCCGACCGAGATGCGAAGATTGTCGCAAAGCTCGCGCTCCGTCAGCCCCAATGACAATTTGTTCGCGACAGCGAACAAATTGCCCGCAGACTCTGCTCCCTCACCGTACATGGCGCTCATGGAAAGCCCGATCTGCGGCGATATGTTGA
>CAJPRR010000126.1 GCA_905373085.1 uncultured Selenomonas sp. | reverse complement strand
TTCAATGTTATCATATACGATAACGAAAAACAAGACAGAGAAGCAAGAACCCGCAGTTGAAAATCAGCTGCGGGTTCTTGCTTCTCTATACATATCTCAGTTTTCCTTGCGGAACTTCTGCATGAAGTCGACGAGGGCGGCTACGCCTTCGTAGGGCATCGCGTTGTAGATCGACGCTCTCATGCCGCCGACGGAGCGGTGTCCCTTGACGCCGCCGAGTCCGTATTCTGCGGCTTCGGCGACGAACTTCTTTTCAAGCTCCTCGCTCGGCAGGCGGAAGGTGACGTTCATGAAGGAGCGGCTGTCCTTGTCCGCATGTCCCTTGTAGAAGCCGTCGGAGCTGTCGATTGCATCGTAGAGCAGCGCCGCCTTCTTCTCGTTGCGCTTCGCCATCTCGGCGAGGCCGCCCTGCGCCTTGATCCATGCGGCGACCTTGCCGACCATGTAGATGCCGAAGGCGGGCGGCGTGTTGTAGAGGGAGTTCTTCTTGTAATGCGTCGAGTAGCGAAGCATTGTGGGCAGCGTCTCGGGGCTCTTTTCGAGCAGCGACTTCTTCGCGACGACGAGGCAGGTTCCGGCGGGGCCGAGGTTCTTCTGCACGCCTGCATAGATGAAGCTGAATTTCTTGAAGTCGAGGGGACGCGAGAGCATGTCGGACGACATGTCGGCAAAGAGAGGAACCGTGCCCGTCTCGGGAATGTAGTGATACTCCGTGCCGTAGATCGTGTTGTTGTAACACAGATGAAGATACGCTGCATTCGGAGCGAGTTTGATTTCTTCCTGCGTCGGCACATGGCGGAAGCCGCCGTCCTTCGAGGAAGCCGCAATCTCGCCGACGCCGAGGAGCGCCGCTTCGTCGTAAGCCTTCGTCGCGAAGCTGCCCGACAGCACATAGCTGCCCTTCTTCTCCTTCGTCGCATAGTTCATCGCGACCATGGCGAAAGCGAGGCTCGCGCCGCCCTGCACGAAGAGCACGTCGTAGTCGTCGCCGAGTCCCATGAGCGAGAGGATGTCCGCCTTCGCCTGGTTGTGCACCTCGTCGTACGCCTTGGCGCGGTGCGAAATCTCCAGGATCGACATGCCCGAGCTGCGGAAATTGAGAAACTCCGCCTGCGCCTCCTTGAGCACATCAAGCGGCAGAGCGGCGGGGCCGGGATTGAAATTGTAGATACGATTCGCTTCCACAGAAAGACCTCCTGACAGAGTGAAAAAGTAACAGATACATTTATTCTACTGCTTCTTTTATGTTTTCGTCAAGTGAATCTTTGTCCTTCTTGCGCTTTTGCAAAGTCGATGAAGCTTTGCAAACTCATGATGTCTTTTTGGTAAGCCTTTGGGTAACGCGCGATATAAGGCGCAGGGACGACCAGCGTGACATTTTCATCGAGCATTTCCTGCATTTGTTTTGAGGAGACGCCCTGCTGCAAAGTGCACAGGTATTTCTTCTTGTCACGTACGCGGTTCGCTTCGTTGAGAATTTGCCTCCACCTGTCTTTGCAGGTGGTTTTTGCAGCCAGAACGATGAGGTTTTGTGCATTGAATGACGGATCGTGGTAAGCGGCGCCGCCAGGGAAGATGAAATCCGGCCGCTTCCTTCCCTCGGTGACGACTTGCGCATCGAAGGTCAAGCAATTTCCCGTGAAGATGGCGGCGAGATGATTTTCCAAAGACTTGCCCGCACGGCTTTTCCGTCGATTGGTGATGCTGTTTGCGACGGAAAGAAATTCTTCCATGGAAGAGAAGCCTTGTCGTATTTTTTCGTGGAACTGCATATCCTCAATGTAGCGGAAGAGACGGTATTCCATCACAAGCCAATCGAGAAGTCGTCGGTCCGGTCGGTTTTTTGTATATTCTTTATGATTGAAGAGCACATCTTGGATTTCCCGTGCCTTGGCCGACATGATGTCTGCTGTGGGGAATTTGTTGGAAAGTGTTGAGGCGAAAGTTTGGAATATTTGCGTTTGCAATCCTTGCTCATCTTGTGGGGAAGTTTCAATCACTCCGCCGACTTGGGCAGGATCCAAGTCCAGCATGGCGAGGAAATCGTTAATCTCATCTTCGTGATTCAGAACCCATCCGTCGTAGGCTTCCCATTCGCGCCGCACGAGGACGAGCAGTGCGCCTGTATGTTCTTCGTCAAGCGGATCGAAATGATTCGAGATGCAATGCGTGATGCGATACTCGTTGCGCGTTCCTCTGCCATAATAGATGAATCGACTTTTTGTAATTGTGTCTGCCATCCAACGGATTTCTGCCCAGCGGTCATGATTCGCGCCCTTTTCAAAAGGCGTTGGGAAAATGAGCGAAACAGCATTTTTCGGAATATAGATTCCTGCTTGATGTCCACCGGTCTTTCCCGTATCGTTTGCCGAGAGGAATTTGCAAAAAGCGCATTGTCCCTGGCGGACGGATTCGACGGCTTTTGAAGTGAAACCGATGCTGTCCATATCTGTCAATCCTTCCCCGCTTCGCAATTTTCGTCGAGATCGTGCATTTTTTGTATGATGAGGGAGGCAATCTCCGTCACGAGAGGGACGACGACGGAATTGCCGAACTGTTTGTAGGCGCGCGTGTTGGATACGGTGATCTGGTAATCCTCGGGGAAGCCTTGCAGACGTGCGCATTCGCGCGGCGTGAGGCGACGAGGATTCTTTCCTTCCTGTCGGATGAGAATTTCTGAGCCGTCTTTGTAATAACGGGCGCTCAAGGTGCGGGAGGAGCCGCCCAAGTCCGGCAGGCCGTAGCCGAAGCCGTTTCCTGCTGCGCGATGCTTGGCGGCGTAATTTTGCAGATATGTCCAGAGCTTATCGGAAAGGGTATATTTCTCATCCACATCCGGTTCAAGAATATCGCGCAGAGCTTTTTTTTCGGCAGGCGGATTGAAGTGGAAGTCGAAATGAACGGAATCTCCGTATCGTCTGCGGTCGAATCCTACGATGAAAACGCGTTCCCTGTGCTGGGGGACGAAAACCTGTCCGTCAAGCACCATGGAGAAAACAGCGTAGTCAAGTTCTTGCAGGGATTCCATGATGATGTTCCAAGTGCGCCCCTTGTCGTGGCTTTTGAGATTCTTGACGTTTTCCAAGAGAAACGCTTTCGGACGTTTTTCGTTTAGTATACGCACGACATCGAAGAAAAGCGTTCCCTGCGTCTTGTCGAGGAATCCTGTGGCGCGTCCCAGACTGTTCTTCTTTGAGACGCCCGCGATGGAGAAAGGCTGGCAGGGGAATCCGGCAACGAGAACGTCATGGGGCGGAACGTCTTTTTCATCGACTGCACGGATATCGCCGACTGGCATATCGCCGAAATTGTCGAAGTATGTCTTTTGGCAGTAAGAGTCCCATTCGCTGGAAAAAAGACACTCGCCGCCTTGCCGGGAAAAGGCGAGGCGCATCCCGCCGATGCCTGCAAAAAGGTCGATGAAGGTGAAGGCGGCCTCTTGCGGACGCTTGGGTTTTTCAAAAAGGGAAAGAAGGGCTTCCGTTCCGATTGCGTTGATGGATTTTCCTGTTCTTGCCGAATATGCGGCAAGCTGTTCTCCGATGTGGTCACTTACATTCAGATGGATTTGTTTTGTCATGCGCTCACCTTCTGGGACAGGTTTTGTATCGTTTTTGTCCCCATTATAGGATATGTGCATAAAAAATGCAAATGAGGCAGCTGTGCGTTACTCGTTGCCCACTGGATAAGTTGCTGAAAAAATGGTATGATATTACTATGAAAGTCCAAGAAGTCAAGCCGAAGGCGCAGACGGATTGGCGAACTTTCATTAAGGGCGGCGCACAATGTCCACAGAGTGGACGTTTGTGCGTTTAACTTGCTTACGGAGTGTACATCTAGTCGTAGAGGAGCGATGGATATGAAAATTCTCGTAGCAGACGGCGTATCTCAGAAGGCGATTGACATTCTTTCCCCGAAGTTCGAGGTTGTCGAGAAACCGAAGCTTTCGCATGAGGAGCTTCTGGACATCATCGGCGATTTCGAGGCCGTTATCGTGCGCTCGGCATCGAAAGTGACGAAGGACGTCATCGACAAGGCAGCGAAGCTCAAGATTATCGGCCGCGCCGGTGTCGGCGTCGACAACATTGACGTGGCGGCGGCAACGGCGCGCGGCATCATCGTCATCAACTCGCCGGGCGGCAACACGATCGCGGCGACGGAGCATACGATGGCGATGATGCTCGCGATGAGCCGTAACATTCCCATCGCCAACGAGACGATGCAGAAGGGCGAGTGGAATCGCAAGAAGTACGTCGGCGTCGAGCTGCGCGGCAAGACGCTCGGCGTCATCGGCATGGGGCGCATCGGCTCGGGCGTCGCCAAGCGTGCGCTCTCCTTCGATATGAACGTCATCGGCTACGATCCGTACATCAACGAGGAGCGCGCCAAGGCGATGGGCGTCGTGGTCGGCACGCTCGACGAGGTGATCGAGAAGTCGGACTTCATCACGGTGCACATGCCGCTGAACCAGGATACGAAGGACATGCTCGACAAGAAGGCGATCGCACGCATGAAGAAGGGCGTGCGTCTCGTCAACTGCGCGCGCGGCGGCATCATCAACGAGCAGGATCTCGCCGATGCCGTGAAGTCGGGGCACGTCGCGGGCGCGGCGATCGACGTCTTCACGAGCGAGCCGGTCGAGGCGGGCAATCCGCTCATCGGCGTGCCGGGCATCATCCTCACGCCGCATCTCGGCGCCTCGACGGTCGAGGCGCAGATCGGCGTCGCCCTCGACGTGGCGGAGGGAATCCGCGCGGCGCTTTCGGGCGAGCCTGTCTTGACGGCGGTCAACATGGCGCCCGTGTCGGCGGACGTCATGCACGTCATCCGTCCCTATCTCGACCTCGCCGAGCGCCTTGGCTGTACGGTATGCTCGCTGGCAGACGGCGCGATCACGGAGCTTGCCGTCGAATACAGCGGCGACATCACGGAGGTCAACACGCAGATGCTCACGACGGGCGTCATCAAGGGCATGCTGAATCCCGTCTTGGAGTTCAACGTCAACTACGTCAACGCGCCGAGCCTCGCCAAGGAGCGCAGCATCAAGGTGCGCGAGGTAAAGCACAAGGAGTCGCAGGACTTCCAGAACCTCATCTCCGTCTGCGTCAAGACGGCGAAGGGCGAGACGGTCGTCAAGGGCACGCTCTTCGGCACGGAAGGCCGCATCGTCTCGATCAACGGCTATCGCGTCGATGTCGACCCGCACGATCGCATCCTCATCTGCCCGCATATCAACCGCCCCGGCGTCATCGGCACGGTCGGCACGATGATGGGCGAGCGCGGCGTCAACATCTCCAGCATGCAGGTCGGCCGCACGGACAAGGAAGGAACGAACGTCATGGTGCTGACCGTCGATCACGACATCCCCGAAGATCTGCTGCAGCAGATCACTGCCGTCGACGGCATCTTCGGTGCGCGCCTCGTGAACTTCCATGCCATCTGAGGCTTGGATGCGGCAGATGCTCGTCTGCGGCGAGCGCTGATAAAGGCTGCAAGTGCGAGGCGAAGCAGGACGGGGAGAAGTTTTCTCGAAAAAGAGGCGGCATCTTCATGTCGCCTCTTTTCTTGCGCTCGTATATCGTTTATAATGGAGGAGGAAAGAGAGAGGAGGCCATCATGAATTTGAGAAAAGCGATGTTGATCGGCGCGATCCTGCTGACTGTTCTGGCTGCTGCGGCGTACAGTCTGCAAGGTTCCTTTGCCGGTTTCGGTTTTGGCGGCCCTAAGGTGCTTGTCGCATATTTTTCGCATGCGGGCGAGAATTATGCCGTCGGCCGCACGGAGAAGGGAAATACGGCGGCTCTGGCGGAGATCATCGCCGACGAAGCGGGCGGCGATCTTTTTGAGATCAAGACGAAGGAAGCGTACCCCGAAAAGCTCACGGAACTTCTTGACGCCGCACGCCGCGAGCAGAAGGAGAACGCGCGTCCTGAGCTTGCGGAGAAGGTGAACCTCGCCGACTACGACATCATCTTCCTCGGCTATCCGAATTGGTGCAGTGACATGCCGATGGCGGTCTATACGTTCCTCGAAACGAACGATTTCAAGGGCAAGACGATCATTCCGTTTTCGACGTCGCTGACGGATTCGCTGACGGGCAACGAGGAGAACATTCCGCTCCATGCGAAGGGCGCGAAGGTGCTCGACGGACTCGGCCTTGAAGGGAAGTTCGTCCACGATACGCCGAGGCTCGTAAAGCCTCTGGTCAAGGAATGGCTCGACAACCTCAACTGGAAGGAAGCTGCGAAAAATCAATAGAGGTCTGCGCTGCTGCGAGGCGGCATGGCGAAGGGGCGCTTTCCGAGAAGGGAAAGGGCCCCTTTCCTGTATGCGGATGTTCTTCCAGCAGATTCAGCGAAAAGCCTTTTCACGAAATACTGCGCGAAAGTTCCTTCTAATCTATTGACAATGATTCTTGCGCGGGGTAAGATAAACATGGAGTTGTGAAACCGATTTCATAGAAAGGGGAATGGGAATGGCGGAATTATTGTTGGAAAGC
>CAJPRR010000125.1 GCA_905373085.1 uncultured Selenomonas sp. | reverse complement strand
TGGATTCGAGCATCTGCGTCGCGACGATGACGGGCTTGCCCGCCTTGTTGCACTTTGCGATGATCTCCTTCTGAATCAGGGGCACGTCCTCGGCCGGAATCTCGACGCCGAGATCGCCGCGCGCGACCATGATGCCGTCCGAGACCTCAAGGATCGAGTCGAAGTTCTTCACGCCCTCAAGGTTCTCGATCTTCGGGTAGATCTCCATCCTGCCGCCGTGCTCTTCGAGCAGCTTGCGGATCTCCCGGACGTCGTCGGCACGCTGGATGAACGATGCCGCGATGAAGTCCATGTCCTGCTCGATGCCAAAGAGGATGTCATTCTTGTCCTGCTCCGAGATCGGCGGCAGCCCGAGGGGAACGCCCGGCGCCGCGACGCGCTTTCTCGTGCTCATCTTGCCCGAGTTCAGAATCGTCGTCACGATGTCCTTGCCCTGGATCTTCTCGACCTTCAGTTCGACAAGGCCGTCGGAAAGGAGCAGCTTGTCGCCGGGCTTGACCTCCGTGTAGAGCTTCTTGTGGTTGACCGAGCACTTCGTCTCATCGCCCAGCGCGTCGTCGTACGTCAGAAGGAACGGCTTTCCCGCTTCAAGCATGACCGAGCCGTCCTTGAACTCGCCGAGGCGCATCTCCGGCCCCTTCGTGTCGAGCAGCAGCGAGACGACGCGCCCCGTCTTCTTCGCCGCCTCGCGCACGCAGTTGATGCGCTTCAAATGCTCGTCATGCGTGCCATGCGAAAAGTTGAAGCGGGCGACATTCATGCCGTTCTCGATGAGCTTCTCCACCATGCCCGGCGCATCCGTCGACGGCCCCTGCGTGCAAATGATCTTCGTCTTCTTGTTAAGCATACTTCATCCTCCATCCATGCATACAAGATACTCTCGTATTTTTATTGTACTACGATTTCTTAGAGGCGGCAAGCCCAAAGGGCGCAGGCGACTCTTAGAAATCGTTGTCCAGCAACGCTGGGCTACGAATCCTTTTCCCTGCTCGACAAGCCCCTTCCCTTAAAACTTCCCAAGAATTCCCTTTTCCTGCCCCAATAGTCGCATAACATCGAAAATTGTGCTATAATGGCGCAAGAAAACTTACGACTATTCACCCAGAAATTCGTCGTGCAAGAAAAGGGGAATACCGATGAACGAAGTCATGGAAACGATCAAGAAGCGGCGCAGCGTGCGCGCCTTCCTGCCGACAATGCCGCCCGCCGACATCGTGCGCGACATCGTCGAGGCGGGACTGTACGCGCCGCGCAGCATGGGCAGCGAATCCGTACGCACGATCGTCATCACGGACAAGATCATGCGTGAAAAGCTCGTCGAACTCAACTGTCAGATCGGCCATTGGAAGAAGGGCTTCGACCCCTTCTACGGTGCGCCTGTCATCCTGCTCGTCATCGCGGACAAGGACGATGTGAACTATCTGTGCAACGGCAGCATCGCCATCGCCACGATGATGCTCGCCGCCGAATCGCTCGACATCCATACATGCTGGATTCACCGCGCCAAGGAAGAGCTGGAGCAGCCTCTCGGCCAGGAGATTCTCTCGCGTGCGGGCATATTCTTCCGCCCCGGCCAATACGTCGGCATCGGCCATCTCGCGCTCGGTTACGCGGCAGGCGACGTGCCCGATCCCAAGCCGCGCAACGAGAGCCGCATATCCTACATCAGTTAGGAATCGCAGGCTAGACGGCCATCCCGGCACGATCCCCCATCCTGCCGCAGGGAAAGCATCCAAGACTCGCTGAATGGAGGAAATACGATCATGGTCAAATGTGAGAAGCGGGAGTTCTTGCTCCTGCTCATCTTCGGGGCGATCATCTTGCTGGCGGCGAACGGCAGTCTCGCCATCACCGATCCCGTCGAATCGAACTACGCGCTGACAGCGAAGGAGATGGTCGCCTCCGGCGACTATCTCTCGCCGCGTATCTTCGGCAACTATTGGTACGACAAGCCCGCCTTCTTCTATTGGGAGATGATCGCCTCATGCCTCATCTTCGGCGTCAATGAGTTCGCACTGCGCCTGCCGAGCGCCGTCATGGGGCTTTTGAGCCTCACGCTGCTCTACTTTTTCGCGCGCCGCCTCTACGGACATCGAACGGCACTCCTTGCGGGCGGCCTCTTCGCCAGCTCCGTCGGCTTCTGGTACGTCGGCAAGGCGATCATCACGGACATGACGCTCTTCTTCTTCATGAGCGCGACGCTCGTCTCTTTCTACCTCGGCTACGACTCAGGAAAACGTGTGCGCTACTACGCCGCCTTCTTCTTTGCAGGACTCGCCGTCCTCACGAAAGGGCCGATCGGTTTCCTCCTGCCGGGACTCCTGCTTGCCGTCTACCTCGTACTCCGAAAGGATGCGAAGGAGCTTCTTCGCCTTCGCTGGGGCGGCGGCATGATCCTCTTCCTGCTCGTTGGCGGCAGTTGGTACTACGCCATGTACAGCCTGCACGGCGCAGACTTCCTCGGGACGTTCTTCGGCACGCACAATTTCCTGCGCGCGACTGTCTCCGAACATCCCGGACAGAATGTCTGGTACTACTACATCCTTCTTTTCCTCGCGAGTTTCTTCCCATGGTCCTTGCCGCTCGTCTGGTGTATGGCAAAAAAAATCTGGCAAGAGAAGGGAGTTGCCCTTCGCCGCGCCTTCGCGGAAAAGGACACGCTCTTCCTGCTCGTCTGGGCGCTCGGCACGATTCTCGTCTATCAGTGCATGGCGACGAAGTATCCGACCTACACCTTCCCTTCGCTCTTCCCCATCGCCATCTTGGCGGCGCGCCTTCTCGGCAGCTTCGACGGGAAGCGCATGAGCTTCTTCATCGCCGCCTTCGGCATTCTCTATCTCACCCTCTTCGTCCTCGTCGCCGTTCCCATGTGCCGAGAGAGGGGCGGTGCGCCTGCCGCAGCGCTCGTGCACGATCTGCCCGCGCACGTGCCTGTCATGAGCTACCGCGAACACACGTACAGCGTCGGCTGCACGTTCTATTCGGACAAGGCCATATATCTGCTGACAACGCGTGAAGATGTCGAGCGAAACACACCAAAGCCAGGCACGTGGACGGCGACGAACATCATGCCCTTTTACGCCGTCGAGGATTTGCCGGCGCTCAGCGAATTCTACGTCCTGTGCCCGAAGAAAACGCCCGTGAAAGACGAGCTCGCCGCCCATGCCGACCTCAAAGGCCGCAAATTCATGCTTTGCGGCAGCAACGAGCAGGATGAGCTTTGGCATATATCAAGCGTGAAATGATGCGGCTGAAACAAGCAGCTCCACATAGGAAACAGCCCTGCGGCTCAAGACGCAGGGCTGTTTCCTGCTTCGGCGAACGGCGGCGGGACGGCCTCGCGTCCGACGGCTTCCCGCAAGCCTTTGCCGCCTCATCCCTCGACGATCTTCACGCCGCTCGACGTGCCGAGGCGCGTCGCTCCTGCGGCGAGCATCGCTTCGGCGTCCGCGCGGCTTCGGATGCCGCCCGCCGCCTTGACGCCCATCGCCGCGCCCACGCTCTCGCGCATGAGCTTCACGTCGGCTGCCGTCGCGCCTCCTGCGGCAAAGCCCGTCGACGTCTTCACGAAGTCCGCGCCCGCCTCCTTCGCGAGGAGGCATGCGCGGCGCTTCTCCTCGTCGGTCAGAAGGCACGTCTCGATGATGACCTTCGTCAGCGCCTTTCCTCTCGCCGCCCGGACGACCGCCTCGATGTCTGACTTCACATAAGCGTCGTCGCCGTCCTTGAGCTTGCCGACCGCGATGACCATGTCCACCTCGTCCGCGCCGTCCGCGATTGCCTGCTTCGTCTCAAACGCCTTGACTGCAGAAGGCGTCGCCCCCTGCGGAAAGCCGATGACCGTGCATGTCTTTACACCTGTATCCCGAAGCGCCTCGGACACGAAAGACACCCAGATCGGACTCACGCAGACCGAAGCGAAATGATACGCCTTCGCCTCCTCGACGAGCTTCGCTGCATCCGCCCTCTGCGCATCCGTCCTAAGCAATGTATGGTCGATATGCTTTGCCAAATCCATAAGATCGCCTCCCTATGCAATTCTTTCCTATCTAATCAGTATACCACAGCATGAAAAGCCAAGGGGACGCAGACCGATTGACGTACCTGTTTGCGTACGTTATAATAAAAACAAAACGAAAGGAGGCCGCCCATGACCGCCATCAATGCCACGACGGCACGCAAAAACCTGTACCAGCTGATTGCGGATGTGAACGACAGCCGCACGCCGATCACCATCACGAACGTGCGCGGCAAGAACGCCGTCCTCATTTCGGAAGACGACTGGCGCGCCATCGAAGAAACCCTCTATCTGAATGCAATCCCCAACATGACGCAGAGCATCCTCGCAGCCGATGAAGAGCCGCTGTCCGAATGCACGATGTATGACCCGAGCGAGGCGTGGTAATGTACCTCGTCAAATTCGGCAAACAAGCAGAAAAAGATAAACAGCGCCTGAAAGCTGCCGGCTTGGAAAAGAAGGCAAGGGAATTGCTTGACATCCTCTTGCAAGACCCGTTCCAAAATTCCCCGCCCTACGAAAAACTCGCAGGAAACCTCAAAGGGAACTATTCACGCCGCATCAACATCCAACATCGGCTGATATACGCCGTGCTGCCAAATATTGCAGACTATGACGACCTGTCGGGAAGCCTCGCCGATGGCATCGTCCTCGTCAAGCGCATGTGGACGCACTATGCATAGACGGAAATCCGCACTTTCCGCAATTTCTGTGCGGAGGACGTGAGCGTTTTCCCAACCGCATGGATCGAAGCGATAAAAGCCGCTGCATGTCCGAAAGGCTCATGCAGCGGCTTTCTTTATTATGAAAGTCCAAGAAGCCAAGCCGAAGGCGCAGGCTGATTGGCGAACTTTCATTTTTTCTCCGCTTTCGCCGTCGTCTTCAACGACGCCGCTGTTCTCGACGCCGTCTTTGCCGAAGGCCCTTCTTCCTGCAGCGGCCTTGCTGCAGGCTGCGGGCGCACCTTCAGCTCTATGCCGGCACGCGGATTCATCTCGCTGCGGCCCTTGAAGATGCCGCCGTCCTCGATCTGGAAGGCGTTGACCTTGACGTCGCCGATGAGCTGTCCCGCGCTGTGGATCGTCAGCCCCTCTTCCGTCTGCGCGTTGCCGTGCACCGTGCCCGAGACGTCGAGCGAACGCGCCGAGACGTTGCCCGTGACCATGCCCGTCTCCCCGACGATCACGGAGCCGGAGAGCTTCAGCTCGCCCTCGATTTCTCCGTCAATGCGCAGATTCCCCGTGCCGCTGACCTCGCCATGAATCTTCGTGTTCTTGCCGATGACTGTCTCTATATCACCCGAGGCAGGACTGTCGTCGCGCCTTTTCATCACACCAAACATAGACTCCCCACTTCCTATAGATAGCTTGCCGGATTCACAGTCTCGCCATGGACATGGATCTCGTAATGCACATGTGGCCCTGTCGAGAAGCCCGTGCTGCCCATGTAAGCGATCACATCGCCGCGCTTCACGTGCTGCCCCTCGTGCACCAAGACCTCGGACGCATGGCCGTAGCGCGTGAGGATGCCGTTGCCGTGGTCGATGTCGACCATGTTGCCGTAGCCGCCCCCGTTCCAGCCGGCCGCCGTCACGACGCCGTCCGCCGTCGCCGTGATGGGCGTCCCCGTGTCGTTGGCGATGTCGATGCCTGGGTGAAAGTCCGAACCGTTCCAGCGCCAGCCGAAGGGCGACGATATGTCGCCCGACGTCGGCCAGCCCGAAGGGACATTGCCCGGCACGCTCGTCCGCGCCATCTTCTCCGCTTCGACCGCACGCGTCGCCGCTTCTTCTCTTTGTTTCTCGTATATCGCTTCGAGCTTCGCGAGATTTTCGCGCCGCTCGGGCAGGCCGCGCGACACCGCATCGAGCGCACGGCGCACCTGCGAGACTTCCGCAGGCACGGCCGGTCCGCCCTGTCCCGTATGCTTCGGCAATTCGTCCGCCGCCTCCTCGTCGAGCAGACGGCGCAGCGTCTTCTCGCGCTCCGTGAGCTTTTCCATCTCGCTCTGCAGGCTCTGCGCCTCCTTGGCCAGCTCCTTCAGCTCCCGCTGCCTGCCCGTCTCGGCAGGCGCCCCCGCCTTCGCATCCGCAGAGCCGCTGAAAAGGCTGTACGACATATAGCCGAACCCCGCCAGTAATGCCACGGCGGAGACCGCCAGAGCGCACGCCAGAAGTTTCAGCCGGCGAAGGGAAAAGCTGTAGCTTCGCACCGTCTCGCCCTGATGCGGAATGACCTTCAGCGTGTACTCGCGCTTGTCCTCCTTCTTTCCTTTCGTATTCAAAGAACAATCCCCCATAAGTTGAAAATGACAAAGCCTTTAGCGCGAAGCCTCAAGCGGTCAAGCAGCAGGCGCAGACGGATTGGGCAACTTTCATTAAGGGCTGTGCGCAATGTCCGCAAAGCGGACGTTTGTGCGTGTGTTTTCTCATGCAAATATCATTATACCATAGATGAAAAGGGAATATCAAATAGTTTAGTCATGTCGTTTTGCGTCAATTTATTT
>CAJPRR010000124.1 GCA_905373085.1 uncultured Selenomonas sp. | reverse complement strand
TCGCATCCCATCAGCCGCAGCCTGCAGCAGGCTTACGGCAAGGAGATTGACCGCTCGCGCGTCATGGACATCGAGGAGATCGGCGGTCTCGGCGTGACGGCGAAGGTCGACGGCGTCGAAGTGGCCGCCGGCAACGGCAAGCTCATGGAGCGTCTCGGCATCGAGTACCGCCCGTGCCACCATCCGGGCACGATCGTGCAGATGGCGATCGCAGGCGAGTACGCCGGACACATCGTCATCTCCGATGCCGTCAAGCCCACGTCAAAGGCGGCGATCAAAGGCCTGCATGAAGCGGGCGTGAAGCGTGCCGTCATGCTCACGGGTGATGCGCACGCCGCCGCCGAGAAGGTCGCGGCGGAACTGGGCATCGACGAGGTCAAGAGTGAGCTTCTGCCTGCTGACAAAGTGCGGGAGGTAGAGCGCCTGCTCGCGGAGAAAACGGCGAAGAAGCTCGCCTTCGTCGGCGACGGCATCAACGACGCGCCCGTCCTCAGCCGCGCCGACATCGGCATCGCCATGGGCGCGATGGGCTCCGATGCCGCCATCGAGGCTGCCGACGTCGTGCTGATGGATGACGATCCGCTGAAGCTGCCGAAGGCGATCCGCATCGCGAGAAAGTGCATGGCGATCGTGCATCAGAACATCGTCTTCGCCATCGGCGTGAAGCTCCTGTGCCTCGTGCTCGGCGCCGTTGGCATCGCCAACATGTGGTTCGCCATCTTCGCCGATGTCGGCGTCATGGTTCTCGCCGTCTTGAATGCGCTGCGTGCGCTCTTCGTGCGAAAGATGTAAGAAAAGGGACGTTCTGCCGCAAAGAGCGGCGGGGCGTCCCTTTTGCTGCTATAGGTTGCATCCCATGGTATAATGGAGAAGAATTCGTTGAACTGCGACAAAGGAGGCAGCTATGAAAATTCTGATTGCCTTGGGAGCGAAGGAGCATCATAAGGAGCAGCTGCAAAGAAATGCGGCGGATGCGGAGCTTCTTTTCGTGCCTGCTGAGAAGGTGCGAAAAGAAGACCTCGCCGATGTTGACGCCATCATCGGCAACGTGCCGACGGAGCTGCTGCCTGCAGCGAAGAAGCTGCGCTGGCTGCAGCTCAATACGGCGGGGGCGGACGCTTACTGCAAGGCGGGCGTGCTCAAGGAGGACGTCCTGCTGACGAATGCGACGGGAGCTTACGGCCTCGCGCTTTCCGAGCATCTGCTCGCACAGCTCCTCGCGATGATGAAGAAGCTCTATCCCTACTATGACAACCAGAGGAAAGGGATTTGGCGCGATGAAGGACGCGTCACCTCCGTCGAGGACGCCACGGTTCTGATCCTTGGCGCGGGCGACATTGGACGCGCTTTCGCACGTCGCGTCAAGGCGCTCGGAGCTTACGTCATCGGCGTGCGCCGCCGCGAGGGGGCGAAGCCCGTCGGCATCGACGAGATGGGGACGATGGACGGACTCGACTCCCTGCTTGCCCGTGCTGATATCGTCGTATCGGTCTTGCCGGGGACGGCGGCGACGAAGGGCGTCTTCGACAAGAAGCGCTTTGCCGCGATGAAGAAGGGCGCCTACTTCCTGAACATCGGGCGCGGCGACGCCGTCGTTACGGATGACCTCATCGCGGCGATGAAAGAGGGCTGTCTCGCGGGCGCGGCGCTTGACGTCACAGATCCCGAGCCTCTGCCCGCCGATCACGCGCTCTGGCATACGCCGAATGTCTATATCACGCCGCACATCTCGGGCGATGATCACCTGAGCGCGACGCAGGACAAGATCGTCCAGATTGCTGCGCGGAATCTCGCCGCTTTCATGCGGGGCGTGCCGCTCGAAAACCTCGTCGATCGCACGACGGGCTACAAGGACTGAGGAGGGATACGATGCGTCAATGCATGGACATGGCGAACCTGCACCGCAGGCTCAGAAAGATTCGCGGACAAGTCGAGGCGCTCGATCGCATGGTCGAGGAAGACATCCCGTGCGAGGATCTTCTCTCGCAGATCAATGCGGCGAAGGCAGCGCTGCACAAGTGCGGCCAGATCGTGCTCGAAGGCCACATCCAGCACTGCGTGAAGGACGGCATCGCTCATGGCGACGCAGAAAAGACCGTCGAGAAATTCACCAAGGCGGTCGAGCGCTTTGCCAATATGGGCTGAAGGGCGGTGCGCGGCAAAAAGGCAGCCCGCCGGCCGTTATCCACAAGGAAAACACGTGTTTTTCACAGTTATCCACAGATTTTTGGGGATAAGCCCTGCATGGCTTGCCGTGCCGACGCTTTTCCTGCCCGACTTATCCACATGCTAGAGGAGGAGAGATTTTGTCCTTTTTCATGAAACTTCAGGAGCTGACATGGCATGAGATGACCGATTTCCTGCTCATGCCTGCGTGCATCATGCTCGCGGCGCTGGCGGCCGGCATATTCCTCAACAAGCTTATCGACCGCCAGATTCGCGAGAGGATCACGGTCGGCGAGGATACGGCGTGGTCGATCTTCATTCATGCGCTGCGCGGTGTGCCCGTCTCGTGGTGCTTGGGCGTCGGCGTCTACTGGTCGATCAAGACCATCGACGTTTTCCCGACGATCGCGCAGTTCCTCTCCTACATCCTCTTCGGCATCATCGTCTTCACGTTGACGCGCGTCGCCTCGCGCACGATCACGGGATTCATCGAGATGAAGACGCGCACGAGCGGCGCGGCTCTGCCGAAGACGACGCTCCTGTCCTCGATTCTTTCGGGCGTCATCTACGCCATGGGCGTGCTCGTCGTCCTGCAGTACGCGGGCATCTCCGTCGCGCCGATCCTCACGGCGATGGGCGTCGGCGGCGCGGCTCTCGCCCTCGGTATGCAGGAGACGCTGTCGAACATCTTCTCGGGCCTGCAGCTCATCCTCTCGCGCCAGATCCGCATCGGCGACTATGTGCGCATCTCGGCGGGCGAGGAGGGAAAGGTCGCCGACATCAACTTCCGCTTCACGACGGTGCAGACCTTGGGCGGCAACACGATCATCGTGCCGAACCAGAAGCTCGCATCGTCCGTCCTCACGAACTACAATA
The DNA here is from genome assembly GCA_905373085.1 of uncultured Selenomonas sp. Taxonomy (GTDB): domain Bacteria; phylum Bacillota; class Negativicutes; order Selenomonadales; family Selenomonadaceae; genus Selenomonas. Next base: position 3,570 of record CAJPRR010000124.1, on the reverse strand, counting down.
TGCCCGCGCAGGAAATTTCCGTCTCCATTCCCGTTGGCGTCAGCTATGCGAGCGACCTCGACGAGGTGGAGCGCGTGACCCTTGAGGTGGCGGACGAGGTCATGGCGGCGTTCGACCATGGCGTCGAGAGCGATCCCGTCGTGCGCTTCCACACCTTCGGCGACTCCGCCATCGAGTTTGACGTCGTGCTGCGCACGAGCAGCTTCGTCAACCAGTTCCTGTTGAAGCATGAGTTCATCAAGGCCTTGACGCGCCGCTACCGCGAGGAGGGCATCGACATCCCGTTCCCCATGCGCACGATCGTGCAGGCGAAGGAGTAGCTTCTGCCTGTGCATAACTTTTTTTGAAAAATCTTTCGCCGCGCCGAAAGCCTTGAAAATCTTGCGGAAAGCGCCCTTTTCCCCTGTGGATAAAGGGCGCTTTTTCTGTGGATAAACCACAATATGTAGTTTAGTCTCTTGACTGGTTGGCCTACATCTTGTATAATCAAACAGCACCAAGAATACAAGGGAAGGACATGAGCCATGACGATAAAAAACATCCAGAAGCGCACGGGACAGATCGTGCCGTTTGACGCTGAGAAGATTGCCGATGCCATCCGCAAGGCGAATCTCGAATCCATCGACGAGACGTTTTCCCGGCATCAGCTCGAAAAGCTCACGAAGAGCGTCATTCACCGCATCGAAGGGGAGGAGACGCCCGCCGTCGAGTTCATTCAGGACGCTGTGGAAAAGGCGCTCATCAAGAACAATTTCGCCTCGACGGCGAAGGCGTACATCCTCTATCGCGCGGAACATGCGAAGATCCGCGATGCCGAGGGCGACCTCATGGACATCTACAACGAGCTGACCTTCAAGCGCGCCAAGGACGCCGACATCAAGCGCGAGAACGCGAACATCGACGCCGATACGGCGATGGGCACAATGCTCAAGTACGGCTCGGAAGGGTCGAAGTACTTCATCGACCATCATATTCTGCCGAAGGATATCGCGGCGGCGCACATCGACGGCGACATCCATATCCACGACAAGGATTTCTACATGCTGACGGAAACGTGCTGCCAGATCGACCTTTTGAAGCTCTTCAAGGACGGCTTCTCGACGGGGCACGGCTACCTGCGCGAACCAAACGACATCCGCTCCTATGCCGCGCTCGGCTGCATCGCCATTCAGGCGAACCAAAACGAGATGCACGGCGGTCAGGCGATACCGAACTTTGACTATTCGATGGCGCCGGGCGTAAGGAAGACCTTCCGCAAGCTTTACTTCAAGGAGATCGCGAACTTCTTCGCCATCACGCTCGGCATGAAGCAGGACGACGCGAAGCTCATGGCCAAGGAGATCCGCCGCTCGCTGCTGCCCTTGGGCGTCACGATCGGCGGCGCGGACGTCTACAAGGCGGCGCTCGTCGACTTTCTGCCTGCGCACCAGAAGGCGTGCGGCTACGAGGAAATCTCCGAAAAGCTTGCGGCGCGGGCGCATGACTACGCCTACGAGGCGGCGCTCGACGCGACGGACAACGCGACATTCCAGGCGATGGAGGCGCTCATTCACAACCTCAACACGATGAACTCGCGCGCGGGCGCACAGGTGCCGTTCAGCTCGATCAACTACGGCACGGACACGTCGCCCGAAGGCCGCATGGTCATGAAGAACCTCCTGCTCGCGACGCAGGAAGGCCTCGGAAACGGCGAGACGCCGATCTTCCCCGTGCAGATCTTCAAGGTCAAGGAGGGCGTGAACTACAACGAGGGCGAGCCGAACTACGACCTCTTCCGCCTCGCGATGGAGACGTCGGCGAAGCGCCTGTTCCCGAACTTCAGCTTCCTCGACGCGCCGTTCAACCTCCAGTATTACAAGCCCGACGACTACAACACGGAGGTCGCCTATATGGGATGCCGCACGCGCGTCATGGGCAACGTGCACGATCCCGAGCGCGAGGTCACATGCGGCCGCGGCAACCTCTCGTTCACGAGCATCAACCTGCCGCGCCTCGCGCTTCTCGCCAAGGGCGACTTGGACGCCTTCTACCGCGAGCTGGACAGCCTCACGGAGCTTGTCATCCGCCAGCTCCTGCACCGCTTCAAGATCCAGTGCGCGAAAAAGGGCAGGAACTATCCGTTCCTCATGGGACAGCGCGTGTGGATCGACTCGGAGAAGATCGGTCCCGATGATGAGATCGCCGAGGTCTTGAAGCACGGCACGCTCTCGATGGGCTTCATCGGCCTCGCCGAGTGCCTGAAAGCGCTCATCGGCAAGCATCAGGGCGAGTCGGAGGAAGCGCAGGCTCTGGGGCTTGCCATCGTCGGGCACATGCGCCGTCGCATGGACGAGGAGGCGAAGCGCACGGGGCTGAACTTCACGCTGCTTGCGACGCCCGCCGAGGGACTGTCGGGACGCTTCGTGCGCCTCGACCGCAAGAAGTTCGGTGAAATCGAGGGCGTCACGGATCGCGACTACTATACGAACAGCTTCCACGTGCCCGTCTACTGCCCGATTGAGGCGGCGAAGAAGATCCGCCTCGAAGCGCCGTACCATGCGCTGACGAACGCCGGACACATCAGCTACATCGAGATGGACGGCGATCCGTCGAAGAATCTCCAGGCCTTCGAGGCGATCGTGCGCTACATGCACGATGCGGGCATCGGCTACGGCTCGGTCAACCATCCCGTCGATCGCGACCCCGTCTGCGGCTACAATGGTATCATCGACAACATCTGCCCGCGCTGCGGCAGAAAGGAGAACGGCCGCCCCTTCGAGCGCATCCGGCGCATCACGGGGTATCTCGTCGGCACGATCGACCGTTGGAACAACGCGAAGCGTGCCGAAGAGCATGACCGGGTCAAGCATGGCATCGGTTAAGCTCGCAGGAACGGTATCGGATTCCATCGTCGACGGGGCGGGAATCCGCTACACGATCTTCACGCAGGGCTGCCCGCACCATTGTCCGGGCTGCCAGAATCCCAAGACGCACGACTTCGCGGGCGGCTTGGAGATGGATACGAGGACGATTCTCAAGGACGTGCTCGGCAATCCTCTGCTGACAGGCGTGACGCTCTCGGGCGGCGAACCGTTCTGCCAGGCCGCGCCGCTCGCTTCCCTCGCACATGAGGTGCACGCGCACGGCATGGACGTCTGGGCGTATACAGGGTATACGCTCGAAGACCTGCAGCAGAAGAGGGAGGGCGCGATAGACGCTCTGCTCGGCGAGATCGACGTCCTCGTTGACGGTGCATACGAAGAGTCGGAGCGCGACCTCACGCTCGCCTTTCGCGGCAGCCGCAATCAGCGCGTGATCGACATGAAGAAGACGCGCGAGAGACAGGAGATCGTCCTGTGGAAGAATGGTATCAAGCAATAAAAAAGCGGCTGTGAAATAACACGTCTCTATATAGAAAAGCGATCCGCAAACTCTTTTGAGTTGGCGGATCGCTTTTTTCGGATTCATGTTCAACGGATATACTTCATTACGTGAGGGTATGAGGTCACATGCGACGGAAGGTATCATCGTTCTTACCGCCGTTATCGTCTGTCGTTTCAATACCGCAAGCGGTATGAGATCACATGTGAC
>CAJPRR010000123.1 GCA_905373085.1 uncultured Selenomonas sp. | reverse complement strand
GCTGTGCGGCATGCGCAGCACTTTCTCTGAAAAGCCGCGCGCACCCATGTCCCACGGCGAACAATAGACGTCGGAAAGGAAGTAGTCGACCGCACGAAGCCCCGTCGTCGCCATGTAGCCGATCGCCGTCATCTGCACGGGCGCAGGCCGCCAGGCGAGCGCGGGCAGACCGCTTCCCTGCGTGTGCCCGGCAAGGTCGACGAGGATGTCAATGCCGTCCTTCCTGATAAGCCGCGCCGCCTCTCTCGCCGAGAGCCGTGAGACGTCCTTCCACTGCACGCCATTTTGGCGAAAGAGCGAAGTCACGCGGTCGCGCTTGCCCCGCGCATAGCATGTGACGTCGAAAGAAGCGGCGTCAAAATCACGCACGAGCGGCATGAAAAAATACGCCGCCGCATGGAGGCGAAAATCGGGCGAGATGTAGCCGATGCGCAATTTGCGGCTGAAGGTGCGCACGCGCTTCCTTCCCACGGGCGGCGCCGTCGGCTGAACACGGACAGCCGGCATCTGAGATCTCTGCACCAACGGCGGCGAAAGACGTGCGCCGCCGTCAAAAAGCGAAGCGGCTCGCGCCTCTCGCCGCTCCTTGCTTCTTCGCTCCTCTTCCATCTCCTTCTTGAACGCTTCGTACTCCCTTTCCTCTTCCATGCGCCTTTGATTCGCCCGCGCTTCCCACGCCCAAAGACGAAGCGATTCCTCTTCCTGTGGCTTCGGCAAAGCCTTCTGCGCGAGACGCGAAAGAGGCTCGCGCCCCCGCTTCGCCTGCTGCGCCACGAGCGCCGCACCGCGCCGCTCGCGCTCGGCTTCCGCTCTGGCCGCCGCCATGGCCTCGCCGACGGAAAGCGCCGCCTTCGGCTGCAATGCGCCCGCTCTTGCTGCATCTGTACGATACGGATGACAGACCTTGACGCCTTCGAAGAATTTTCCGTAGCCGCGATGAAGACGCAGCGATTCGACAGGCGTCCTTGCGCGATAATTCGAACAGAAGAGCGCCTTGCTGTAGCACTCCGCCGCCTCTTCGCCCGTCAGCATCTCGCTCGCCGCCAGAAGCGTGTTCATGGCAAACTCCGGCTCCGCCGCGAGAAGCCACGCGTCGGAGAGCCATGCGAGCGCTTTGAAGCGCACGTAGCGAAGCGACTGCGTCCAAAGCGATTCGGCAATCGCCTCCGTCGCCTGCACGATGGCGAGAAGCTCCTTGATTTCCTCTTCCAAGGCGAAGTCTGCAGAAAAGAATGCGGCGCGTACGAGACGCGCACGCAAATTCCCCGGCTCGCGCTCTTCGGCACGCGCCATATACTCCTTCGCCTTCTCACGCTCATCCATATAGAAGGAGGCCTCCGCCATGACGGCATAGGCGTCCGCGTCCTCCGGCACGATCTGCAGAATCTCCTTCGCCGAAGCGCGCATGCCGCGAAAATCGCCCTGATTCGCGAACCGGTTGGCGATTCCGATCCAATTCTCTTTGTCGTCCATAAAATACACGCTCCAAGAAAACAGCCTATACCTCCGGGCAAAGCTCCGCGCCATACTCCTTGAGAAAAATCCGCTGATACTCCTTATAGCTTTTGGCAAGAGGCTTTTCCACGGGACAGTGGATGCACCAGAAGCCCGCTTCCTGATTCGGCACGACCGTCCGAAGGCCGCGCCTGGAGAACTCTTTGCACTGCGACGTGTCGTAGAGATGCCAGCCCGTGAAGAGATCTTCGCGCCAAGGCACGTCGTACTGCGTCGCAAGGAAGAGTCCGTCCGCCGCCTCGACGTCGATGCTCTCGCCGTCCGGCTCCTTCATGCGCGTGTCGACAATGCTCTCCGCCTCGCACGCATGAAGCACGCGCCCATAGCAGCGAAGCCCGTCCCACCACACGCCGCTTTCGGGCAGCGAACGGCAGCCGATGACGCCGATCATGCCGATGCTCTCATCTGCAAAGATATTCAACATCGCCTGTGGAAAATCCTTTTTGACGAGCAGCGTGTCCTGATGCAGGTAGACTTTGTAGCGCGCCCTCGACTTAGCCATGCCCTCGTTGTAGCCCGCCGCCATCGACGAGGCGCCGCGCACGGCGATGCACTCGGCGCGAAATCCCTCGGGCAAATGCAGATGACGCAGGTAGAGCAAGCACTCGGCGTACCATGCCTCGTCGTTGACGCAGGTGATGAAGGCGATCGCCCTCTCATCCTTCATCTTTCGCCGCTCCTTTCACGCTTTTTGCCGCAAATCCCTGCAGGATGTCCCGCACTTCGCCGCGCGGAAGCCTGCGCTGTGCCGCCTCGGCTATTTCTCCTGCCAGCTGCGGCCCTGCCGTCTGCAGGAGCACGCGCAGGAGATCCCTCTGATGCACGATGGTCTGCGCGGCAAAGTCCAGCAGATATTCGGGAAAGATTCCCTCTTCAAGGTAGAGCTGCCAGAGAGCCGCCGCATTTTCTTCCACTTCGATGCCGTATTCCAAACGGCGCAGGAGCGTCACGAGCGTTCGGCGTACGGCGGGCGTGAAGCACTCCTTCAGAGGCGCCACCTCGTCCGAGGTGCGCCGCGCACGGCAGAGCCAGAACTTCGCTTCCAGATCGCGCCCGGGATTTTCAAACCCCGCCGCCTCCAGCCGCTCGATCACGCCCTGCGGCGCTTCGCGCCATACGGGAAGAAAAGAAACTTCCTTATAGAAGGAGGCCGCGAGCAGCGTCTCCATCTCGGGCAGGGCGAAGAGACGGCGCACGATCGCGTAGAAGTGCCCGTCGCGCAGATCCTCGATGACGCTCCAATGGCGCACATTCAAGAAGCTTGTCAAAAGACAGCCCGTCGGCCGCAGAAAAAGGCCAAACCCTGCGGCGATGTCCTGCGGATTTCCCGCCGTTTCCAGACAGCGGTCAGCGAGGATATAGTCGAAGCTCTCTCTCTTAAACGGCAGGGGCGTATCGCGGTAGTCGAGGAAAGACCAAGAGACGTCCAGACCCTGCAATTCGGGCGCATCGACGTCATCCAGCTCCGCCGTCACGGCGAAGAGAGCGGCAGCGGGCATCATCTCGCGCAGTTTCGGCAGATAGGCGGGACTTTCCACGACGAGCACGGAGAGCGCGGAGCGCGTCGGCTTGAGAAAGCGCAGCAGACCGCCGCCGTGTTCCATAAGGCCGCCGCGCTCCTTGCCTCCCGCCGGGATTCCATCAAGCCCTGCCTTCTTATCCATGAAGTCTTCCTTTCTCAAGACGGCTTTCCCATCGCAGCGAACGCATCCCATTTCATTGGAAATATTCGGCAATTCCTGCCGCGATGCCCTGCGCGGCATTCTCCACGCCCTCCTCTGAATTCATCATCTGCTCTTCGCGCGGATTGGAAACAAAGGCCGTCTCCAAGAGCGTCGCGGGCATATCCGTATGGCGGCACACATAGAAGGCGCACGGCTTCGTGCCGCGGTCGAACGTGCCGAGGCGGCGCAGCACGCCGCGCTTGATGCAGTCGGCAAGCCGCCTGCTGTCAGCCGATCCCATCTCGTAGTAGTAGCCCGTCGTGCCGTGCGCTTCAGGCCCTGAGAAAGCGTCGAGATGTATGCTGAGGAAGATGTCCGCCGAATTTTGATTCGCGATGTCGCAGCGAGCCTGCAGTTCCTCCACATCCGTCGCCTGTGCCTTCTTCGGCGAAACTTCCGTGTCCTCCGTGCGCGTCAAAATGACCTCCGCGCCCTCGGCTTCCAAGAGAACCTTGAGCCTTTTCGCGATGCGGAGCGCGATGCTTTTTTCCGTCACGCCCGTAGGCCCGATGGCGCCCGTGTCGCTGCCGCCGTGTCCGGGATCGAGGACGATGCGCTTGCCGTCGATGCCCGGCGCTGCGCTGCTTTGGCTTCTCGGCCGCGCCGGCACGGAGGCCGCCCCTGCAGAAGACGCATCATCCGCTCCCTCCGCAGTCTCCATCTCGCCCGACGGGTTCACCCCTCGCTCGAAGTCGATGTTCGAACCGCCCGAAGAAGTTCCGCCTGCGGAGGATGTACTGCCCGCGCTGCCCGAAAGATTGCCGAAGTCCATGACCACGCGGTACGGCACAGAGCCGCCTTCCAAGGAGAACACGTCGTAATTGCTTCTGCTCTTGTACATCTCCGTCTCCACGACGATGCGCACCGTAGTCGGATTGAACTGCCCGAGGCGCACCTTCGTCGCGAACCGGCTCTCGATCTCCCGGCTCTTTGCAACGGAAGGCGAGAGACGTGCGCCTGAGAGGTCGACGACGACGCGTCCGGGCGAGGCGAGCGTCATCGACTTGTAGTCAACCTCGCCGTCCGCATCGACGACGATGCGCACCTTCTCCTTGTCCGCATGAACGCGCACGTTCTTGATCTGAGCCAAAGGCGCCGCCTGCACCGTCGGAGATGACAAGAAGCTCAAGAAAAAAGCGCCTGCAGCGAAAACGAAAAAGAAAAGCCAACGAAACGACACGTTCATGCGAAACCCTCCTGTCAAACCTCAAAGCATGTTGCGCAGGAACGCCTGCGTGCGCTCCTCCTGCGGCCGTTGGAAAAGGTCTCGGGGCTTCCCCTGCTCCACGATCGTACCGTCCGCCATGAACACCACTTGCTGTGACACCTCACGCGCGAACGCCATCTCATGCGTCACGACGACCATCGTCATGCGCTCCGCCGCCAGCTCGCGCATCGTCTTCAAGACCTCGCCCGTAAGCTCGGGGTCGAGCGCCGACGTCGGCTCGTCGAACAGCATGATCTCAGGCCGCATGGCAAGCGCGCGCGCGATGGCGACGCGCTGCTGCTGCCCGCCCGAAAGGCGTGCAGGGTAGGCGTCGCGCTTGTCGAAAAGCCCGACCTTTCGGAGAAGCTCCTCCGCCGTCGGCAGGATTTCCTCGCGCTTCATGCCCTTGACCTCGACAGGCGCCTCCAATAGATTCTGCAGCACCGTCATGTGCGGGAAGAGGTTGAACTGCTGAAAGACCATGCCCATCTTCAACAGAAGGGCGCGGCATTTCCCGCTCGCTGCATACTCCGTATGACCGGAATCGTTCTCTGCAGCGAGGAAGTCCCCGTCGATCTCGATCGAACCCTTGTCGATGTCTTCCAAGCGATTGATGCAGCGAAGCAGCGTCGACTTGCCCGAGCCTGAAGGCCCGATGATGGAAAGCGTCTCGCCGCGTTGGGCTGCGAGGTCGATGCCGCGCAGCACCTCGTTCGCCCCGAAGCTCTTATGGATGCCGTGCATGCGAATTGCCGGCTCATTCATCGTACTTGCCATAGTACGCCTCCAATTTCTTGAATCCCCACGTCAGAACGAACGTCATCGCGAGATAGAAGACAGCCGCCACGAAGAACGGCGTCATGTCGAACTCGCGCTGGACGATCGTACGTGCCACGCGCAGGAGATCGTTCATCGCCAGGATGTAGATGAGCGACGTATCCTTGACGAGGTTGATCGTCTCGTTGCTCACGGGCGGCAGGACGTGGCGGATCATCTGCGGCACGATGATGCGCCGCATCGTCTGCGTGTACGTCATGCCGAGCGACTTCGCCGCTTCATACTGCCCGCGCCCGATCGACTGGATGCCCGCGCGGAAGATTTCCGCGAAGTACGCCGCATAGTTGAGCGTAAACGCGAGCAGCGCCGCCGCGATGTCGGGCAGACGTATGCCGACCATCGGCAGGGCGAAGTAGACGAAGAGAAGCTGCAGCATCAGCGGCGTGCCGCGCATGAGCCAGATGTAGAACTCCATCAGAAGGCGCAACGGCCCGAGCTTCGATATGCGGCAGAGCGCGACGAGAAGTCCCAAGGGCAGCGACAAGAGGAGCGTCACGCAGAAGATTTCCAGCGTGATCTGTGCGCCCTCCGTCATCAAGAGCGCCGTCCCCATGATTTGTTCCATAGATTTCTCTCCTTATTTTCGGAAGCATCGCTTTTTGCGCCGCTCCGACGATTGCCCTTCTATCTTATCACAAATTTTCCCTTTCGCCCATATTTTTAGGAGAAAATAGATATGCAGCACAGGGAAACGCACGAAGCGTCGTCGTCCGCAGGAAAAACGACTTGCACACGATTAGCGAAATATGCTATACTACGAGTGGCAAATGTGATGATTGTCATAACCGATACACGAAAAGCCCCCAAGTTGCACCTTGGGGGCTTTTCTGTTCCCTTATTGCAGGTGGGCTTAATCCCTAGGCTCATCGCCGTCGGTCTCCCTCTCATCGAGCCGTTTGCTAACGTAATTGGCAATTACGCCAGCCAAGATGGAGAGAATGAATGTGATGATTGACACCGATACCCCCCTTTCCATTGCCATGTATAGGGGCGGCAACTTGTACAGCATATCATATTTTGCCGTCTCGCGCTATTGAAGCGAACATTTGTATGTATAGTTTACGTGAAAAGAAGCCGCCCCGCAGGACGGCTTCTTTTTTCGGAAGTGCAGCTGCATCTTCCAACACTATCACATATAATCGAGCGGTGTCTTCTTCTTTGCCTGCTTGAGCGTGCCGAGTTTTGCGGAAATCCATGCCACAATGACGTAGAACACAGGGATCAGGAACACGCCGAGGATCGTCGCAAACAGCATGCCGCCGACGACGGCGACGCCCATGCCGTTTCTCGCAGACGCGCCCGCGCCCGTTGCGAGAGCAAGCGGCAGGCAGCCGATGATGAACGCGAAGCTCGTCATGAGGATCGGACGCAGGCGCAGGCCCGCCGCCTCGATCGCCGCCTTGACCGGCTCCATGCCGCGGTCGACGCGCACCTTCGCGAATTCGACGATGAGGATCGCGTTCTTCGCCGCCAGACCGATGATCATGATGATGCCGATCTGCATGTAGATGCTGTCCTGCA
>CAJPRR010000122.1 GCA_905373085.1 uncultured Selenomonas sp. | reverse complement strand
CCGGAGCCGCGTGCGCCTTTGATCACATACGTTTCGAGGCGTGCGCCGTTGTTGTTGTTGACGACTTGCACGCGTTCGTGCGGCAGGATGTGCGCTGCCTCCATGAGCGCTTCATCTATGGTGATGCTGCCCATGTAGGCGAGATTTGCTTCCGTGACGGTTGCACAATGGATTTTGGATTTCATCAAGTTCAGCAGCATGTTTCTTCCCCCAAGATGATATTGTCGATGAGGCGCGTCTTGCCGATGTATACGGCGACGGCGAGGAGCGCGCGCGCCTCGATCGTCTCGATTTCTTCAAGCTCCGGAAAGGAGTAAAGCTCTACATAGTCGATCTTTGCCAAGGGCTCTTTTGCAAGCTCAACGGCGGTGATCTCCTTGAGCGCTTTCGTACGCTTTTCGCCTGTTTCGTAGGCATCGCGCGCTTCTCGCAGACTGCGCGAGAGGACGAGGGCGGCGGTGCGTTCATCGGGCGAAAGGTAGGTGTTGCGCGAGCTGAGCGCAAGGCCCGATGCTTCGCGCACGATGGGCGCCATGACGATCTCGGTCGTGACGCCGAGGTCGGCGCCCATGCGGCGCAGGACGGCGACCTGCTGTGCGTCCTTTTGTCCGAAGAAAGCCCGGTCTGCGTGCGAGAGCAAGAAGAGCTTCAAGACGACGGTCGCTACGCCGCGAAAGTGCCCGGGACGCTTCGCGCCGCAGAGTTTTTCCGTGAGCGTGCCCGTGACCTCGACATAGGTCGCATAGCCTGCGGGGTACATCGCCTCGGGGGCGGGGTGAAAGACGGCGTCGACGCCCGCAGCTTCGAGCTTCTCCGCATCGGCTTCAAAGGTGCGCGGGTAGGCGGCGAAGTCCTCGTTCGGGCCGAACTGCACGGGGTTGACAAAGATGGAAACGATGACGCGGTCGGCGCTCTTTCGCGCCGCTTCGACGAGCGAGAGGTGGCCTGCATGGAGCGCTCCCATCGTTGGTACGAGGGCGATCGTTTCCTTTGCGTTCTTGATGCTTTGCGCATAGGCTTGGAGTTCTTTCGGTGTGGTCAGAATTTTCATCGGCTTGCCTCCTGTGGCTTGTCAGAGGGAAACATCGGCGGAAATCTCGCTTTCGTCTGCATCGCGGCGCGTGAACCAGTTCGCTGCAAGCGAGCCGGAAATGTTGTGCCAGACGCTGAAGAGCGCCGCGGGAATCGCGGCGGCGGGATTGAAGTAGAGGAGCGCGAGCGATGCCGCCATGCCGGAGTTCTGCATGCCGACTTCGATGCCGATGGCGCGTCGTTTCGCTGCAGAGAGTCCAAGCAGCCCGGCGAGCGCGTAGCCGAGTGCGAGGCCGAATCCGTTGTGCAGGACGACGGCGAGGGCGACGAGCGCCCCGACTTCGGCGAGGCGCGGCGCGCTCATGGAGACGACGACGCCGACCAAGAGGGCGACGAGCAGGGCGGAGACGAGCGGCAGAACCGTCAGCGCGTACGCGACGCGGCGGTGGAAGAAATGGTTGAGCGCCGCGCCCAAGAGGACGGGCAGGAGCGCCATTTCGGCGATGGAGAGCATCATCGCGGGAGCGTTGACAGCGATCTCTTCACCCGCTAAGAGGAGCGTCAGAAACGGTGTGACGAAGGGGGCGAGAAGCGTCGTCGCCATAGTCATGGCGACCGACAGGGCTACGTCGCCTTTGGCAAGGTAGGTGATGACGTTTGACGCCGTGCCTCCGGGGCAGGCGCCGACGAGAATTACGCCGACGGCAAGATCGGGCGGCAGGGAAAACGCTTGGGCAAGGAGATAGGCGACGAGCGGCATGACGGTAAACTGCGCGAGCACGCCGACGCCTGCCTCCCACGGGTGGCGCACCAGATGGCGAAAGTCTTTGAACTCGATCGTCATGCCCATGCCGAACATGACGATCCCCAGCAGAAGCGGCACCTGCGGCGCAATCCAAGAGAGCGACGCAGGAAAGACCGCGCCCGCCGCGCCGACGAGGACGACGAGCCAGACCATGTTCTTGACGATGAAGCGGCCGATGTTTTGCAAATGGATTCCTCCCATCAAAAAAGCCTTCCTGCCAAAAGACAGAAAGGCCGAAATGCATGCAGAACCGTCACGGCTATGTACCGTGTGCGCTGTAATCTTGTGCGAAACCTTGCTGTCTCAGTCCCGAGGGATCTAAGCAGATGCTTGCTGCTGCGGTATTCATTTGTGGCAGGACATAAAGGACATAAAACAGGGCGGGCGTCGCTCGCGCCTGCACGGCAAGTGCAGCGAAGTGCGATTCTTTGAGGATATCATCTTCGCTCCCCTACGATAGCATAGCGATCAGGAAAATGCAAGGGGATGTGTCGCTCGTCCTTCGGCGGAGGAATACGCGCTTATCCGAGTTTAGTGGACTTTTAAGGGAGGATTTCCCCGCTGTTTGCAGAATAAGGCATAAGAGAAATTCTATTTCGTATGGAAATCCATGTTTGTCATAAAGGAGGAACTTCCATGTTCTTGAAAAAAATCATGAGCACGGCTCTTTGCGCCGCGCTTCTTGTGACGCAGGTCGGCATGGCGAGCGCCGCAGAGGAGACGGTGCAGGGAAAACTTGCCGCTGTTGAGGAGGAGACGTGGGGCGCGGAGCAGACGGGCGCGTTCCTCGACCGCATCAATCACCTGGAAAAGGATTATCTCGGCAGGCACAACAAAGGCTCCATGCTCGATCGCGTCAACATCGTTTACGATGACATCTATGACAACACGACAGGCCCGGGGCTTTTGACGCAGCTTAACGCCGTCGAATGGGGGCTCATGCATGAGGTCAGCCCCAAGGCGCTCGACAAGCGCGTGACGGAGATGGAGATGGCGGTCGCGGGAAAGACGAGCGCAGGCACTTACAAGAAGCGCATCCAAGATCTCGGAACGGCGGCTTTCGGCGGCTACAGCGTGCCGCTTGAGCAGGCGACCGTGCCGAAGAACACTGTGATCAAGATCGCCTTGACGCAAGAGGTCAACGCGAAGAATCTCAAGGCGGGCGATACCGTCCGCTACAAGGTCGCAGAGGATGTCGTGCAGGGCGGCATGCTCGTATTCGCCAAAGGGCAGCCGGGCGTGGGCACGGTAAAGAAGGTCACGCAGGCGCGCAACTTCGGCCGCGATGCGCAGATCGACGTAGACTTCCATACGACGAAGGCGATGGACGGCACTGAGGTAAAGACGTTCGTCGGCGAGGAATCGAAGCAGGAGATGAAGAGCTACGCCATGGCTGCGGGCGCGAGTGTTGCGGGCATGCTGCTCTTAGGGCCGATCGGCATCATCGGCGGCGCGTTCGTCAAGGGCAAGAACATCGAGCTGCCGGAAGGAACGGAACTCTTTATCCAGACGAAGGATGATGCTGTTCTCTATGCCGTGCCTACGACGGAAAGGTGAGATACGGTTTCATGAAGATTATGCAACGGCGCGTTCCTCTCTCCGGGGGCGTCGCCTGTGCCGCATTCCTCGCGGCCTCCTGTCTGCCTGCCGCGGCGTCTGCATCGTACAGCGCGTCGACTGATACGGCGGCGGACATTCTCGACTACATCGAGAACGAGCGGCGTGCGGCGAGGGAAAACCGTCTGACAGAAGCGCAGGAGCAGCTCGTCAAAGATACGGCGGCAATGCAGGCGCATCTGCGTCAGCCCATGGAAGATCACCTGAAGCCTCTGCCGACGGCTTTTGAGGGCGACGAGCTGTTTTATGACCAGGTGACGGGCGAGTTCTTCGCGCGAGGCAGCGTCAAGATCACGGAGATCGACAACCGCCGCGTGCTTTCCGACGAGATCAAGGGCAACGCTCTTACGCAGGACGTCGCCGTCGAGAACGAGGCGCACATCGTGCAGGTGACGCCGGACATGGCGCAAGTGGACGTCCGTGGTTGGAAGCTCTCTTACAACTATGGCACGGGTATCGGCAAGGTGGAAAACGCTTCGGGAAAGGTCAATCGTCAGTATATCTCGGGGAAGCGCATCGAGGTCTATCCCGACAAGGTCGTCATCCACGAGGGACGTGCGACGAAGTGTCATGCGAAGACGCCCGACTACAGCGTGAGCGCCGAGCGCATCGAACTGTATCCGAATGACAAGATCGTCTTCTACAACAGCGACTTTTGGCTCAAGAAGACGCGCGTAGGTCATCGCGACAAGTATACGGCGGATATTCGCCCCGGGCACGAGGAGAAGCCGCCTTTCCCTTCGGTGAGGTACACGAAGTCGGACGGGCTTATCATCGAGCAGGATTTCACGTTTCCTGTGGCGGAACGGCTGGACTTTATCCCGACGCTCCTGGCGTCTACGCGGGACGGCGTGCATGGCAGGGCGGAGCTTCGTCATACGGGATCTTACGGTACGCTGAGTCTGCAGTACGGCTACTGGCAGGACAGAGACGATCGTTGGATTCGGCGTGCACCGAGCCTGCACTATGATTTCGGGTATCACCTCAAGGATGCGCCGATCGGCTGGAGCGTCGAGGCGGATCACGGTCATTGGTACAATGACGGCGTCAAGAGCACGCACACATACGGGAAGGTCAGCATCTACCACGATCCGATTCCTTTGGGCGGCAGCGCGTCGCTTTCTCTGGCGGCGGACTATTCCGTGACGAAGGAATCGTACAACCATTCGAAAGTCTCCGGCTTCAGCTGGTCGGCGACACTCGTGAAGAAGTTCAATGATCGTCTGACGACTTACGGCAGGTACAGCTACGCACAGCTTTATACAGGAAACGCGCTCTTTGATTACAATGTTGCGGACTACAGCCGAGCGCTCTATACGGGACTCAGCTATCAGTTGACGGAGCGCGACCGCTTCGTCTGCGGCACGGCATACGATATTGACCGCCGCACCTTGGGCGACGTCGACTACTATTGGTATCACGACATGCACTGCGTGCAGCTCGTCACGCGCTACCGTGCGAAGCGCAACAGTTGGAGCGTCCGTCTGAACTTCACGCCGTGGTGAACGCGATGAGGAGTGTGGAAATGACGACAGCGGCAAATGATCCGGCAGCGGCGGCAGAATGCCTGAAGGGCACTCGCGCGCTTGTCCTCGGCGACATGGTCGCCGACATCTACCTCGACGGGCGCATCTCGCGCATATCGAGGGAGGCGCCCGTGCTCGTCTTGGAGGAGATGGGCGAGCGCGTCGTCGCGGGCGGCGCGGCGAACGTCGCGCACAATGCCGCGACCTTGGGCGGCGCGGTGTGCGCTTTCGGCGTGCTGGGCGAGGATGCGGGAGGTGCGGGGATTGCCTCGGTGCTCTCTCAGGCGGGCGTCGATACGGCGGGACTTCTGGCGACTTCTGAACGACCGACGATTTCCAAGACGCGCGTCATCGCGGGCGGCAGGGCGACGGTCAGCCAGCAGATCGTGCGCATCGACAAGGAGAGCCGCGAGCCGCTTTCCCCTGCGCTTGCAGAAGCGTTGGAAGAGCGTCTCCTGCAGGCGTTGGCGCACGTCGATGCCGTTGTCCTGAGCGACTACGGCTCGGGTACGATCACGCAGGGGATTCGCGAGCGGCTTCTCGCCGCCTGCCGTGAGCGCGGCATCCCGACGATCGTCGATTCGCGCTACGGCGTGCGCTCCTTTTCGGGCGTCGACTATGTGAAGCAGAACGACGCGGAGCTTGCCGCCGCCTTTGAGCGTCACCTCGAGACGGAGGAGGCGCTCGAAGAGGCGGCACGCGAGCTTATCGCCGAACTCGGCGCGAAGGGGGCGCTCATCACGCGCGGCGAAAAGGGCATGATGCTCTTTCTTGCTGACGGCGCAAGGCATGAGATTCCCGTGTCGGACAAGAGCGAAGTTTACGACGTCTCGGGCGCGGGCGATACGTGCGTCGCGGCATTCATTCTCGCGCTTGCGGGTGGCGCCTCGCCGTTCGCGGCGGCACAGCTGTCGAACATCGCCTCAGGCATCGCCGTGCGGAAGTTCGGCACGGCGACAGTCAGTGCAGCGGAACTTACGAGGAAGGTACGGGAGTTTTCCGTCTGAAATCTTGGGGGGATTCACATGCTGATACCGAAGGAAAGGATCGAGGACTTCTGCGCGACTTTGCGCGAAGCGGGGCAGCGCGTCGTCTTCACGAACGGCTGCTTCGACATCCTGCACGCAGGTCATGTGCGTTATTTGGAAGCGGCGCGTGCCTTGGGCGACTGCCTCGTGCTCGGACTCAATACCGACGCTTCCGTGCGTCGCTTGAAGGGCGAGATGCGCCCTGTCAACACGGAGCTTGACAGGGCGGCAGTCGTAGGTGCACTCGCTTCTGTCGACTACGTCGCGCTCTTCGACGAGCCGACGGCGGAAGCTCTGATCGAGAAGGTGCGTCCCGCCGTCTACGCCAAGGGCGGCGACTACACGCGCGAGATTTTGCCTGAGGCGAAGATTGTTGAAAAATACGGCGGCGAGGTGCATTTCATCGACCTTGTGCCTGGGCGTTCGACGACGAAGATCATCGAGAAGATTTATCAGAGATAGAAACAGGCTTGCAGGAGAAAGGGGGGAAGCTGCATGAAGAACATCCTCGTCGTCAAACTCAGCGCCATCGGCGACATCATCCATGCGCTTCCCGTCTCCTATGCTGTCAAGGAGACGTTCCCGGAGTCGCATCTGACGTGGGTCGTCGAGCCGACAGCGTATGACATCCTGGCGGGCAATCCCTTCATCGACGACATCATCCTCTTTGAAAAGAAGCGATTTCGCACCGTGCGCGGCTTTCTCGAAGAGTTTCGCCCTTTCCGCCATGCGCTTCGCGCGAGAAAGTACGATGCGGCGCTCGACCTGCAGGGACTCTTCAAGTCGGCGGCGATCGTCGCGCAGTCGGGCGCGA
>CAJPRR010000121.1 GCA_905373085.1 uncultured Selenomonas sp. | reverse complement strand
CTCGCGAAGAGCACCATCGTGAGCACGCGGAAGATCTGCTCGATGATCTGCGAGACCGCCGTCGGCGTCATGCGCTGCCAGCCCTGCAGATAGCCGCGCGAGCTTGCAAGCAAGGTCACGAAAAAGATCGTCGGCGAGAGCGCCACAACCGCCATGTAGGCGCGCGGGTCGCGGATAAACTGCCACTCGATGAGCCAGCCCGCACCGAAGTACGTCAAAAGGGAAAACAAAAGACCCGTAAAGACCATCAAAGTCATGGATATGCGGAAGACGCGCCGTGCGCCGAAGACGTCCTTCAGAGCGACGCGCTCCGCCGTAATGATCGATATGGCGACGGGCACGCCCGCCTGCGAGATGCTCATAGCGAAAAAATAAATCGGGAAAGCCATCTGATAAAGCCCGATGCCCTCGCCGCCCAAGATGCGTGAAACGAAAATCCAGTTCAAGGATCCGATGACCTTCACGACGAAGCTTGCCACCGTCAAGATCAAGGTCCCTTTGAGGAAGCTCTCCGCCTTGCTATTGCCTGTAGATTTCTGATTGCTGATACAAAACACCGCCTAACTGCCCCGTTCCCCTCTTCGATTCTTCCCTGCAATCCGAGATATGGAAAAGCCGCTTTGCAAAAATGTATGAATTTCTATATAATAAGGGGAATAGTGCATCTTCTGCACCCTGAGATTCTCTAGAGCTTAACGTAGGAATTATACCATTTCTGCCGGAAATATACTAGGTCGATTTTGTTACAAAACTTGAGGTGTCCTCTCTATGGAAATCAATCTCATCGGTTTCAATACGACGCTCGGCAAGAAGAAGCCGGAAAACATCATCAACAAGACCGCCCCGTGTCCCTTCTGCGACCGCGAAAATCTCTCGGGCATCGTCGACACGGACGGCGACCTCGTGCTGCTCAAGAACAAGTACAACGTCATCGAAGACGCCGACCAGTTCGTCCTCATCGAGAGCAAGATCTGTCACTCCGACATGCCCGACTACTCCGCCGAGCACATGCGCCGCCTCATCCGCTTCGGCGTGCATCATTGGCAAAGAATGCAGGAGTCCGGCGACTATGAGGCGGTAATCTTCTTCAAGAATTTCGGGCCCCTCTCGGGCGGCACGCTGCGCCACCCCCACATGCAGATCGTCGGCTTCCACTCGCTCAACGAGAACCTGACCTTTGACCCCATGGAATTCGAGGGCCTGACCATACACGAGGAGAACGACGTCGACTTCAATATCGCGACATGCCCGCGCATCGGCTTCAGCGAGTTCAACGTCGTACCCCGAACAAGCGAACCCTTGGACACCGTCGCCGACGACATACAGATCGCCGTCGACTACCTCATGCACCACTTCAACAAGCGATGCAACAGCTACAACATCTTCTTCTACCAGGAGCATGGCATCCTGCGCGCCAAAATCATGCCAAGGTTCGCCACCTCCCCGCTCTTCATCGGCTACAACATTCGCTTCCGCCCAAATAACTTGGAGGATTTGCGAAACGATGTGCGAAGAATCTATTTCAGCGAAAAGTAGCAGCCGAAAACGACAACAAGCGCAAAAAGGAAAGCCCGCAGTTCCGAAAGGCTGCGGGCTTTCCTCACTCCGTATCAAAAAGCAGCGTCACAGGCCCGTCATTGACCGATGTGACCTGCATATCCGCACCGAAACTGCCGTGCTCGACGCGAAAGCCCAGAGCGCGGCAATGCGCCATGAAACTCTCGTAGAGCGGCTCGGCAATCGCGGGCCTCGCGGCCTTGGAAAAGCCTGGGCGGCGGCTCGAAAGGTCAGCGTAGAGCGTGAACTGCGAGACGACGAGGAGGGCGCCGCCGACATCTTCGAGCGAGAGATTCATCTTGCCCGCCGCGTCGGAAAATACGCGCGTACGGCAGATTTTTTCTGCGAGGCGCTTCGCCTCCTCTTCCCCGTCCGCCGGCCCCACGCCCAGAAGAACGAGAAAGCCCTCTCCGATATTGCCCGTCACCGCGCCGTCAATGGAGACGGCAGCCTCCTTCACCCGCGTCACGACTGCCCGCATAAACTCATCCCTTCCTACAGCAAAAACTGCGCCAACAGCAAAACACCCGCAAAATAGCGAGACTTGGGCAGCGCCCGCCGCCCCAGAGCTCAGTTCGTCCAGCGATCGGCAAAGGCGAAGACATGGCGGTAGTAGTTCTCCGGATCCTTCGCCTTCGCCGCCGCATGCCATGCGCCCTCGACTGTCAGCGCCTCCTTCTGCGGCGCGCTCGACGCCGCCGCCAACTCCTGCATCATGCCGTAGGGCACGAGCAGGTCGGACGTGCCATGGATGAAGAGCGTCGGCGCCTTCATGCGCCGCACGGCGTCGAGCGCCGAGGCGTCAGAGAGCGCGACGCCCGTCTTCTCGCGGCTCATGTAGTCCACGCCGCGCATGATGACGGCTGCCGGCAGGTTGAAGCTCTCCATCTTGCGCACGAACATGTCCTCTGCGCTCGTATAGCCCGAGTCCTCGATGACGGCGACAAGATTCGGCGGCACATCGTCCCTTCCTGCCGCTAGGAGCGCCGTCGCCGCGCCCATGGAAACACCGTGCAGCACGACGCAAGCTGCAGTGTCAACCTCGGCGATGCGCGAAAGCCATGTGCAGACATCGCGGCTTTCGAGCGTCCCCATCGTCACATACTTTCCCTCGCTCTTGCCCGAAGCGCGCAAATCGGGCGTCAGGACGTGATAACCGTGCTCGATGTACGCTTCGGCATAATCCCATGTGTCCGCCTGACTGCGCCCGTAGCCGTGCAGCAGCACGACCCAGCGATGACTCGGTGCCGCGGGCGAAAAATGCGTCGCCGCGAGGTGCAGTCCGTCGAAGGAACGAAGCGTCCAATCCTCGCTCTTCGCCTCAGGCTTCTCCGGCAGATGGACATGGGGGTCGGAAAGACTCGCGGCAATGACGGGCGGCGCCAGCGGATCGCCGCCGCTGCCGCGCTTCAAAGCGAGGTCGACGAAGTAGCCGTCGACGACATAGACGAACGCGCCTGCAGAGAGCGCCGCGAGCACGAGCGTCGTCACGAGACTCGTGAGGACGATGGTCGCAAGCGTCCTCATCTGCCCGCCTTCATGCGGTTGATGGCGCTGACGAGCGCCATCGCCGACGCCGTGATGATGTCCGTATCCATTCCTGCGCCCCATGTGACCCTGCCGTCCTCTGCCGTAATGCCGATATATGCCATAGCGCGCGAAGTCGAGCCGATCTCAAGCGCGTGCTCGCTGTACGTCAGATCCTTATAGGAGATGCCAAGATTCTCCTGCAAGGCGTTGCTGATGGCATCGAGGCGGCCGTTGCCGCGCGCCTGATACGTCACGGGCTTGCCTTCGATTTCCATATGCACCTCGCCTGCACGTACGCCGTCCGGCGCCTTGCGCAGCAGGAAATCGACGAGCCGCACGGGCGTTTCGACATTGACATACTCCTTCCGGAAAAGCTCATGCACCTCTTCGGGCAGAAGCTCCTTGTGTCCGCGATCAGAAACGCCCTTGACGAAGTAGCTGAGATCCTCGCGCATCTTCTTCGGCAATTCGAGGCCGAACTTCTGCTCCAAGAGATAGCCGACGCCGCCCTTGCCCGACTGGCTGTTGATGCGGATGACATCGCCGTCGTATTCGCGCCCGACATCTTTCGGATCGATATAAAGGTACGGCACATTCCAAAACTTCGGCTGCTTCTCCTCGCGCCACTTCATGCCCTTGGCAATCGCGTCCTGATGCGAGCCGGAGAAAGCAGCGAAGACCAGTTCGCCTGCATACGGCTGACGTGCGTGGACGCTCATGCGCGTCACGCGCTCATAAAGCTCGACAAGCTCGGGCATGTTGGAAAAGTCCAGCTCGGGATCGACGCCGAGCGCGAAGAGGTTCATGGCAAGCGTCACGATGTCCGCATTGCCCGTGCGCTCGCCGTTGCCGAAGAGCGTGCCCTCGATGCGCTCCGCGCCCGCCAAGATGCCCAGTTCCGAATCCGCCACGCCGCAGCCGCGGTCATTGTGCGGATGCAGGGACAGCCTGACAGCGTCGCGGTACTTGAGATTCTGCGAAATATAGGCAACCTGCATGCCATAGACGTGCGGCAGCGAAAGCTGCACCGTCACGGGGATGTTGATGATGGCAGGCTTCTTCGCTTTCGGCTGCCAGACGTCGAGCACGGCGTTGCAGACCTCAAGCGCATACTCCGGCTCCGTGCCCGTGAAGCTCTCGGGCGAATACTCGAAGCGGTAGTCGGCGCCCGCCTTCGCCGTAAGCTCGGCGAGGAGGTTCGCTCCCTCGACGGCAATCTTCTTGATCTCTTCCTTTGATTTGTGGAACACCTGCTCGCGCTGCGGCGCCGACGTCGAATTGTAGACGTGGACGATGGCGTTCTTCACGCCGTCGAGCGCCTCGAACGTCTTCTTGATGATATGCTCACGCGCCTGCGTCAAGACCTGCACCGTCACATCGTCGGGAATCAAATCGTCCTCCACAAGGCGGCGCAAGAACGCGAACTCCGTATCGGATGCGGCAGGAAATCCCACTTCGATCTCCTTGAAGCCGATCTTCACGAGCATCTTGTAAAATTCCAGCTTCTCCTCCAAGCTCATCGGTATGATCAACGCCTGATTGCCGTCGCGCAGATCGACGCTGCACCACGTCGGCGCCTTCGTCGGATGCTCCTTCTTGAGCCAGCTCAAATCTATCTCAGGCGGCAGAAAATACTGCTTCTCGTACTTCGTGTAATTCTTCATAAAGAACGCCTCCCATAGCCTCTTCATAGAAAAAGCCTTTCATCCCCAAAGAGACGAAAGGCAATGCTTACGTGTTACCACTCAATTTCGCGCCGCAGCGCGCACTTTAACGGATACCATCATATCCTCCAGCTCTAACGGTCAGGCTCCGGCTCCGCCTACTCCACGTCTGTTTCAGCGAGCTGCTTCAAGGCGAGTTCAACGGCGCTTCCTCTCCGCTTTCCACCAGCCAGCGGCTCTCTATCCATTCTGCGACGCCTACTATTCCTCTGCAACGCATTTGCAATTTAAAGTTATGCTTTATAGGATAGCATATCCTTCGTCACTGTGCAAGAAGAAATTTCCTCCTAGCACTTCGGACGCATCTTCAACAACCACTCTTTTATATTAAACAGAAAGGTGCTATACTGAAAGGAAGCACATATTAACCTAGACAGGAAGAACCGTACATGGGCGAAATAAAAATTGAAGAACTTCGGCGTCTTTGTCAAAAAGACTCCATATATTGGACGGATCATGCAGGCAAGCGCTTAATCAAACGATGGATTTCTCCAAACGAGGTTATCGATACACTGCTCAACGGCAGTATCATCGAGCAATATCCCAAGGATTATCCATTCCCCAGTTGTCTGATCTATGCCTGCATAAACAATCGCCCTTTACATGTTGTTTGCAGCATCGGCAACGACCAACTCTATATCATCACCGCTTACGAACCAACACAAGCTTCATGGGATGAAACATTCACCATACGGAAAAAGGAGGAAGGCTTCACATGAAGAACTGTACTTTTTGCAAGGGAACGACAAAAGATGGTTTCTCCACTTTCACGGTTGATCTTGAAAACTGTGTAATCGTAATTCGCAATGTCCCTTCACAAATCTGCGAGCAATGCGGCGAAACTTATTACTCGACTGAAGTCATGCAGCAGCTTTTCCGCATTGCGCAAGACGTCCGCCATAACATGACGGAAATCGTCGTCGTGAATTATCAAACCGCCGCATGACAAAACTTTTTTCCCTTACGCCTCGCTCGTAAACCGTTTTACCTGCTCGGCAATCAATTCCTCGTCTTGGAAATAATTGATCTTCATTGCCGCCTTCATCGCTTCGAGCGTTGCGGCAGCTTTTTTGCGCGCTTTTTCGCTGCCTTCGGCGAGCATGGCGTAGACAGCGCGGATGTCTTTTTCGAGTTCCTTGCGGCGTGCGCGGATCGGCGCCAGCTCATCTTCCAATACCGCGATGAGGAACTTCTTGACCTTGACGTCGCCGAGGCCGCCGCGGCTGTAGTGCGCCTTCAAGGCATCGAGATTCTCGTACTCGGGCAGGAACTTCTCAAAATGCTCGGGATGCGAGAATACGTCGAGATAGGTGAAAACCGTATTGCCCTCAACCTTGCCGGGATCTTCGACGCGGATATGGTCGGGGTCGGTGTACATCGACATGACCTTCTTCTTCACCTCCGCCGCCGAATCGGAGATGTAGATGCCGTTGCCAAGAGACTTTGACATCTTTGCCTTGCCGTCCGTTCCGGGAAGACGCATCGCCGCCTTCTGCGAGGCGAGCAGGCTCTGCGGCTCGACGAGCGTCTCGCCGTAGACCTCGTTGAACTTGCGCACGATTTCGCGCGTCTGCTCCAACATCGGCTCCTGATCTTCGCCCACGGGGACGGTCGTCGCCTGAAACGCCGTGATGTCCGCCGCCTGGCTGATCGGATAAGTGAAGAATCCCACGGGGATGCTCGTCTCGAAGTTACGCATCTGAATCTCCGCCTTGACCGTCGGATTGCGCTGCAGGCGCGAAACCGTCACGAGATTCATATAGTAAGCCGTCATCTCGAAGAGCTGCGGCACCTCGGACTGCACGAACATCACGGTCTTCGCCGGATCAAGTCCGCACGACAGGTAATCGAGCGCGACCTCGATGATGTTCTGACGGATCTTCTCGGGATTGTCCATATTGTCGGTCAACGCCTGCGCATCGGCGATCATAATGTATATCTCATCGTACTCGCCCGAATTCTGCAGCTCGACGCGCCGCTTGAGCGAACCGACGTAATGTCCGAGATGAAGCCGCCCCGTAGGACGGTCGCCTGTCAATATGATTTTCTTCA
>CAJPRR010000120.1 GCA_905373085.1 uncultured Selenomonas sp. | reverse complement strand
CAAAAAGATCTCCGCAAAGCCCGCAGCAACAGCCTTTTGCAGCAGCCCCTCCAACAGCGGCACGCCGCCGACATCGAGCCAACGCTTGTCCTCGCCCATGCGCTGGCTTCTGCCGCCCGCGACGACGAGAAGCGTCACGTCGGCGAGGCTCTGCGGCCTCACTTTCTCGCGCACTCGCTTGCGTCGCCGCGCAGGATCTCGATGCCGTGCGCCAACTGCGGCAGGACGAAGCCGAGGCACTCCTCGACCGCCTTGGCGCTGCCCGGCAGATTGACGATCAGCGTGCGCTTGCATATACCGGCGGCGGCGCGGCTCAGCATGGCGCGCGGCGTCACCTGCATCGAAAGGGCGCGCATCGCCTCGGCGATGCCCGGCGCCTCGCGCTCGATGACGGCTCGCGTCGCCTCGGGCGTCACATCGCGCTCGGAAAAGCCCGTGCCGCCCGTCGTGGCGACGAGCGCGACGCCGAGATCGGCACATTCCTGCATCTCCTTCGCGAGCGCCTCCTCATCGTCGGGCAAAATCACACGCCGTGCGATGCGATAGCCCGCCTCCTCCAACAGATGCTGCGCCAAGTCGCCGCTCTTGTCCTCGCGCTCGCCGCGCGCGCCCTTGTCGCTCGCCGTGATGACGGCAGCGTCAAGCGGCAGCTTGCCCTCGAAAAGGCGCATCTCGTCGCCGGGCTTCAGCGTGCCGCCGTGCAGCACGCGTGCAAAGACGCCCTCGCGCGGCATGATGCAGTCACCGACCGCCGCGTAGATGGCACAGTGTGCATGACACTCCTTGCCGATCTGCGTGATTTCGAAGATGACATCGCCCGCCGCGAGGCGCGTACCGACGGGAAGCTCACGGAAGGAGAAGCCCTCTGCGACGATATTCTCGCCGAAATCGCCGTGGGAGACCGTCGCACCGCGTGCGCGAAACGCCTCGATCTCCGCCGCGCCCAGAAAACTCACCTGCCGGTGCCATTTCCCCGCGTGCGCATCGCCGACGATGCCGTGCCCCACATGAAAGAGCGCCTTTTCCAGCGGCTTTTTCTTCGTGCCGCGCCGCTCGCTCGCGGCAATCGTTACAATCTTTCCCAATCCTCACCCTCCGATCTGGTACATGCGCCGCTTCTCCTCGCCCGCGCCGCCCGCCGCTTCAAAGCAATGCTCGCGCGGCTTTTCGGCAATCACCTGCCGCAGCTTCCTGAAGAGAGCCGCGTCATCCGCACCCGTGCGCAGAAGTGTGCGCAGGTCAAGCCCCGCATCCAACGCAAGGCACAGCTTCAGATAGCCCTCCGCCGTCAGCCGCACGCGGTTGCACGAGCTGCAGAACTTATGCTCCAGCGCGTCGATGAAGCCGAGCGCACCGCGAAATCCTGCCGGTCGAAAGCACGCGGCGGGACCGGTGAGCGCTTCTTTGACGACGGGCACGAGCGCACCGAAAGATTCCTCCAAGATGCGGCGCACCTCAGCGGTCGGCACGCCCGTCAGCCCCGCCTCCTTCGCCATGCCGATCGGCATAAGCTCGATGAAGCGCACGTCGATCGGGTGCTCCTTCGCGAGGGCGGCGAGCGAAACAAGTTCCGCTTCGTTGACTCCCTTAAGCGGCACGCAGTTGAGCTTCGTCTTGAGCCCTGCGGCGAGCGCCGCCTCCATGCCCTGGCGCACGGCAGGCAGCAGCGAAGCAGAACGGCGCGTGATGTCAGAGAAAGCGTCCTCTGCCAGCGTATCGAGGCTGATGTTCACACCGTCAAGCCCTGCCGCGCGAAGTTCCTCTGCGAGGTCGGCGAGGAGAACGCCGTTCGTCGTCAGAGCGACGCGCTCGATGCCCTCGACCGCCTTGATCTCGCGCACGAGATCGACGATGCCGCGCCGAAGGAGCGGCTCGCCGCCCGTCAGACGCACCTTGCGTATGCCGAGCTGCGCGAGAGCACGCACGACGCGCACGATCTCCTCGAAGGACAGAATATCCTCGTGGGAGAGCTTCTCCACGCCATCTGCCGGCATACAGTAACGGCAGCGCAAATTGCAGCGATCCGTCACGGAAATGCGCACATATTCGATTCTTCGGCGATAAAAATCAAGCATACGACGCCTCTCTTACCATGAATATCCGATAATCAGACCCAAAGGGCGCAGACGCATCGGCAGACTCGCAATCAACGTGCAACAACGTCACAACAAGATGACATCGACCTCCGCACCCGCAGCAAGGGGCGGCGAGCCGGCGGGAATATCGACGAGCGCGTTGCAGCCGACGGCGGAGAAGAGCATGCCGGAAGCGTGCTTCTCGGGCAGATGCACCTCGCCCTGCGCATACTGCGCTCGCACGAAGCGCCTGCCGCGGCTCTCCTTGGAAAAGCCGTCCCGCAAGACGGCACGGCAACGCCTCGGCAGGAGTGCGGTTCGCGCCGTCAATTTTGCGAGCACGGGACGCACGAGAAGCTCGAACGTCGCCGAAGCGGCAAACGGATTGCCCGACAGGGCGATGCCGAGCGTGCGGCGCGAGTCGCCCGCCGCCGAAAACGTATAGCCGATTGCGGGCGCTCCGGGCTTCATCAGAACGCGCCAGAAAAGACGCTCGGCATTAAGTTCCTTGACGACGTCGTGCATGATGTCCTTCTTGCCCACGGAAACGCCGCCCGTCGTCAGAACGAGATCGGGCGGCTCGGCAGAACTCACGAGCGCACGCGCAACCTCCTCCGCATCGTCGGGCAGCGCACCGAGGATTTCTGCCTCGAAGCCCATCTCCTTAAGTCTTGCCGCGAGCAGGTAGAGATTGCTGTTGTAGATCTTGCCGGGGCAGAGCGGCTCGCCCGGCTCGACAAGCTCGTCGCCCGTGCTCGCCAAAACGATGCGCACGCGGCGCACGCAAGGAAGACGCTTCCTCCCCTGCCCTGCCAGGACGGCGATGTGCGCCGCCGTCAGACGATCGCCCGCCTTGGCGAGCACGGCGCCTTCTTCCACATCCTCCCCACGAAAGCAGAAGTTCTCGTGATGCTTGAGCGCATAAGGCACGAGAATTTCCTCGCCCTCCACGCGCACGTCTTCCTGCCGCACGACGGTGTCCGCGCCCTCGGGCATCGCCGCGCCCGTCATCAGACGAAGCGCCTCGCCCGCGCCCACCTTGCCGGCGAAGAAGCTGCCCGCACACTCCTCGCCGATGACGCGAAAGCGCGCGGGAGCGTCCGCCGATGCCCCCTGCGTACAGGCAGCCAAGAGCGCATAGCCGTCGAGCGGCGAGCGGTCAAACGGCGGCTGGTCGAAGGCGGCGCAGCAGTCCTCGGCAAGCCTTCGCCCGAGCGCCGCGAGAAGCGGCACGGACTCGGCTTCCGACAGCGGAATCTCGCGCACCTCGCGCAAAAGAAGCTCCTGCGCCTTTTCCAATGATATGTCCTGCATCGCTCCACCTACTCCCACTTGCCGAAGGTGCAGCGCGGATAGTGGCACGTCTCGCACGCGAGACACAGCCCGCCGAGTCCGAGGCGGCGGATCTCGCGGCGCGTCACGCGCTCGCCCGCCAAGATGCGCGGCAGCACGATGTCGAAGATCGTCGCCGCACTGTACATGACGCAGCCCGGCAGGCCGAGTACAGGCACCGTGCGCCCGTCGCGCTCGGCATAGGCGAGCAGGAACATCGCACCGGGCAGAACGGGAGCGCCGTACGTCACGACCTCCGCACCCGCAGCGCGGATCGCGGCGGGCGTGCGGTCGTCGGGATCGACGCTCATGCCGCCCGTGCACAGCACCATGTCCATGCCGCGATCAAGAAGCTCCTCGATCGCCGCCTGCGTGTGCTCCAAGGCGTCGTCAGAAATGCGGTGCTCGTTGACCGAAAGCCCGAAGCCGCGAAGCTTCGCGTCAAGGACAGGCGTGAACGTATCCTTGATCCTGCCGTGCGCGACCTCCGATCCCGTCGTCACGACGCCGACCTTCAGCGAGCGGTACGGCAGAAGCCGAAAGATCGGCTCATCGCCGACGGCTCGCGCCGCCTCTTCCATCAAATCCTTTTTCACGGCGAGCGGAATCACGCGCATCCCTGCGAGCAAATCGCCCTTCTTGACCGCCATGTACTGCGGCGCACAAGCCACCATGATGTCATCGAAATCGTTGAGCCGATGGAAGCGCTCGACATCGACGGCAAATACGCCGTCATGAAGCGCCCGAAGCTCGATCTTGCCCTCCTTCGGCTCAGAGGCTTCCATTCCCTCGTTCTGACAGAAGCCGCGCAGGATCTCCGCCGCTTCGTTCTCGTGCAGCAGCGTGCCGTCGTTTTCCCAGACGTAGAGATGCTCCTTGCCCAGAGAGAGCAGCACGGGGATGTCCGCCGCCTCGACGACATGTCCCTTGCGAAAGCGTGCACCCTTCCTAACTCCGCGCACGATCTCCGTGATGTCGTGACAGAGGATCTGCCCGACCGCATCTTCCACGGCGATTTCCTGCATCGCCAAGGCGCTCACGAGCGGCTCTCCTTCCTGCGATAGACGATGGGGCTGCGCGTCAGATAGAGGAACGGGAAGCTCAGGCAATGCACGAGGCGCGTGAACGGAAAGAGGATCGCCGTCGCCATCCACAGCAGCATGTGCGCGCGGAATACGAACGGCACGCCCTCCATCAGCGAAACGTCGGGAGAGAACGCAAGGAGCGAGCGGAACCACGGCGAAATCGTCGCGCGATAGTCAAAAGCGAAGCCGCCCAGGGCGTTCGACAGCGTCCCCGCGCAGCCCGTCAGGATGGCGAGGAAGAGCACGAGGTAGAGCCAACGATCCATGCACGACGTGTTGACCTGCATGTAGTCCTTGCCCAGAAAACGGCGCTTCAGGAGCAGCAGGAAGCCGAGGAAAAACAGGATGCCCGCCGGTATGCCGCCCGCCAGCGCGATGATGTGATAGAGATGCTCGTTGATTCCCGCCGCTTCCGTGCAGACCTTTGGGATGAGCACGCCGATGATGTGCCCGCCCAAGGCCATGAAGAGGCCGAGGTGGAACATCGGACCGGCGATCTTCAAATCATTCTTCGAGAGAAATTCGCTCGATTTCGTCGTCCAGCCGCGCTCCATCAAGACGTAGCGCGCTATCGTGCCGCCTATGAGCACGGTGAAAGCGATGTAGGGCAGTACGCCCCAAAAGAACTCATTCATGCTGCATCCCCTTCCCATCTCTCCGCCTGCATGAGCACGACGTCCAAAAGAAAAGCATAGGCGAGCTTCGCCTCGATGAAGCGGTCGCGCAGGAGCTTGAGCTTGTCCTTCATCGTGCGAAAGACCTCCGCCGCCTTCTCTTCGGGCAAGGCGGCGGCAAGCTCCAAGAGCGCCGGCAAATAGTCGGGAAGCTCGTTCTGCGTGTCGAAGCCGTTCTTGAGAAACAGCTGCTTGTAGACGTGCATCTCGCTCGCCTGCTTGCCGAAGTCCGTGCGATCCTGCGTCGTCAGATAAAGATTCGTGTTCGGCGAGAACTCGAAAGAGCGCACATACTGCTCTTCGTAAGCCTTGCTGCCGAGCTCCTGCGCGTAGTCAAAAAGCTCTTCCAAGACCTCTCGCGCCTGCTTCGTCTCAATCTCTGCCGCCGCGGCGCGGTAGGCATCGAAATCCTGCCACCACGCCTCGCTCGGATACTCCAAAAGATATGCCGCGAGCTTCAGCAGCTTCTTGTACTCTTCCATCAGCAACCTCCCGGGCAGACATAGCCCGCGCTGCCCTGCAGCTCGCGCAGACGCTCGTGCGTCTCCGCCTGCAGTCCCGCCGGAATGACGACGCGATCCTTGCGCTTGGCGATGGCAAGCAAGCGGTACATCTTCTCGTACTCCGCCTCATGCAGGGAAAGCTCTTCGGGAAGCGACTCTTTCGTTTCCTTGTAGCGCATGACCGTGCGCATTTCCAAGAGCCGCGCGAGCGTATTCTTGACGACGGCGACGTCGCCCGCCGCAAAGAGCTGCGCCAGATATTCGAGCGGAATGCGCATGTCCGCCGCGTCGGGCAGGTAGACATCCGCTTCCACATGCTTCAAGATCGGCGAGAGCGGCGGGATGTACCAGACCATCGGCAGCGTGCGGTACTCGGGATGCAGCGGCAGAGCGATCTGCCACTGACGGATGATCTTGTCGACGGGCGAACGCTCCGCCGCATGAATCCACGCATCGGAAATGCCCGCCTCACGCGCCGCCTTCTGCACGTCCGGATCGTGCGGATCGAGGAAGATGCCGCGCTCGCTCGCAGGAATGTGCGCGGCATTTTCCGTCTTTGCCGCCTCTTCCACCTTGTCCATGTCGTAGAAAATCACGCCCATGTAGCGGATGCGCCCGACGCAGGTGTCGGTGCAGACCGTCGGCAGGCCGTTTTCCAGACGCGGATAGCACAAGACGCACTTCTCCGCCTTGTTCGACTTCCAGTTGTAATAGATCTTCTTGTACGGACAGGCGGGCACGCAGTGACGCCAGCCGCGGCAGACGTCCTGCGAGATGAGGACGACGCCGTCCTCGTCGCGCTTGTAGATCGCGCCCGAAGGACACGCGGCGACGCAGGCGGGATTCAGACAGTGGTTGCAGAGGCGCGGCAGATACTTCATGAAGAGATCGTGAAATTCCAGCTTGATCTTCTCGCCGAGCTTCTTCAAATTGTGATCATTGCGCGCCGACTCGCCGCTCGCGAGATCGTCCTCCCAGTTCGGCCCCCACTTGATCTCCATGCGCTTCTGCGTGATCAAGGAGCGCGGGCGCGCCACGGGCTGATGGTTCTTGCGGCCCGAATGGATCAGCGTCTCGTAGTCGTATGTCCACGGCTCGTAGTAGTCGTCAAGCTCGGGCTGATCGGGATGGTAAAAGAGCTTCATGAGGCGCACCGCCTTGTTCGCGCCGGAGGCGAGCGAAAGCTCGCCGTCCTTGACCTTCCAGCC
>CAJPRR010000119.1 GCA_905373085.1 uncultured Selenomonas sp. | reverse complement strand
CCCAAGAGGTCAAGCCCAAAGGGCGCAGACCGATTGGCTAGGCTTCTGTAAGGGCGGCGCACAATGTCCACGAAGTGGACGTTTGTGCGTGTAGTTTACCATGAAACCCCAAGAGGTCAAGCCCAAAGGGCGCAGACCGATTGGCTAGGTTTCTGTAAGGGCGGCGCACAATGTCCACGAAGTGGACGTTTGTGCGTGTAGTTTGTGTAAAGGAGATTTTTTCATGGCAAAAGTACAGCATGAATTTCAGGCAGAAACGAAGCAGCTTCTCGACTTGATGATTCATTCCATCTATACGAATCACGAGATCTTTTTGCGGGAGCTTATTTCCAACGCGTCGGATGCGCTCGACAAGCTGCATTTCGCCGCCTTGACGAACAGCGCATTGCGAGAGGGTGACGAGAGTGCGGAGATCTTCCTCGTGCCGGATGAGGCTTCGCATACGCTTTCCATCTCGGACAACGGCATTGGCATGACGGCGGAGGAAGTCGTCGAGAACATCGGCACGATCGCGAAGTCGGGCACGAAGGCGTTCTTGGAGCAGCTGCAGCGCACGAAGGAAGAGAACGGAACACTCGACGAGAAGGAACTGATCGGCCAGTTTGGCGTGGGCTTCTACTCGGCCTTCATGGTCGCCGAGAAGGTCACGATCCTCACGCGCAAGGCGGGGGAAAAGCAGGGCATACGCTGGGAATCGACGGGCGACGGCACCTACGGCATCGAGGAGTGCGACAAGGAGAAGCACGGCACGACGATCGTCATCACGCTCGCCAAGGAATACTACGGTGCGGAAGCGGAGGAGAACTTCCTCGACAAGTACAAGCTCGAAGGTCTCGTCAAGAAGTATTCGGACTATGTGCGCTACCCGATCAAGATGAGCTTTGAGATCGAGGAGACGCCGAAAGACGAAGATAGCAAGCCCATCGAGGGCGCGGAGAAGACGAAGCGCACGGAGGTACGTACGCTCAATTCCATGACGCCGCTGTGGACGAAGAACAAGAGCGATATCAAGCCCGAGGAATACAACGAGTTCTTGAAGAATCAATTCCACGAGTGGGAAGACCCGATGGAGATCTTCCATACGAAGGCGGAAGGGGCGGTCGAGTACACGGCGCTGCTCTTCATTCCGGCGCACGCTCCGTTCAACCTTTATCATACGGACTTCGAGCCAGGCGTGCAGCTCTACTCGCGCCATGTCTTCATCATGGACAAGTGCAAGGACCTCCTGCCAGACTACCTGCGCTTCATGAAGGGGCTTGTCGATTCGCCCGATCTTTCGCTCAACATCTCGCGCGAGCTTCTGCAGCAGAGCCGTGAACTCAAGACCATCGGCAGGAATCTTGAGAAGAACATTTTGAAGACGTTGGAGCGTACGCTGAAGAACGAGCGCGAGAAGTACGAGAAGTTCTGGGCGGAATTCGGCAAGTCGCTGAAGATCGGCATTTACAACAGCATCTACAGCGGCGAGAACACGGCCGACAAGCTCAAGGATTTGCTGCTCTTCCTCAGCTCGAAGGAAGGCAAGCTTGCAACGCTCAAGGAATATGTCTCGCGCATGCCCGAGAGCCAGAAGGAAATCTACTATGCGACGGGCACGGACAAGGCGACGATCGAGAAACTGCCGCAGATGGAGCTGCTGCGTGAGAAGGGCATCGAAGTCCTCTACCTGACCGACCCGGTCGACGAGTTCACAATCGAGACGCTGCGCGAATACGAGGGCAAGAAGTTCCACTCGATCAGCCGCGGCGACTTGGATCTTGACGATGCCGAGTCGCAGGAGGCGAAGAAGGAGACGGAAGACATCCAGAAGAAGAACGACGATCTTCTGAAGGACGTCAAGGAAGCCTTGGGCGACCGCGTGGCGGAAGTCAAGCTGACCTCGCGTCTCAAGTCGAGCGCCGTCTGCCTCGTGGCGGACGCGATGGGGCCGAGTCTCTCGATGGAGCACACATTCTCCGAGATGGACAACCCGATGTTCAAGGCGCGCCGCATCCTTGAGATCAACCCGCACCATGAGATCTTCACGCGCCTGCAGGCATTGCACGAAGCGGGCAAGGAAACGGAGGATTTCAAGGACTACTGCGACCTTCTCTACACGCAGGCGCTGATCATCGAAGGCATCCTGCCCGAGAATCCCGTGGACTTCGCGAACAAGCTTGCGAAGCTCATGGCGAAGTGAGGAAAAATGGTGTGATAAGTGACGGATGCAAGTGAAGTAGTCGCTTATATAAAGATGAAAATCCCCGAGAAGTCCAATTTTCTTGGGGATTTTTCTATGTGAAGAATCGAGTGATCTGCACGTGCAACCGTTAGTTTTTGGACATTGTATGCAGGTTGTTGCTGCAGCAATTCTTGTCGGAATGCGGCAAAATGTAGTATAATACAAATAAGGAAGTGAGGAAGATGTACCGCATCAAGCCGTGGGAAGACTTGACGATTCAAGATGATTACATGTTCAAACTCATCATGGGCGTCAAACGGATATGCCTGAATTTGCTGCAAGGAATTCTCCGTGTGGAAATCAAGGACATTCACTATCTGGAAACAGAAAAATCCATGGACGCACGCTATCAAGGCAAGGGTGTCCGCATGGATGTCTATGTGCGCGACGATGCTAATACAGTGTACAACATCGAAATGCAGGTTCGTATGCTTGAAGGGGAAAGCCTTTTCAAGCGTACGCGCTACTACCAGTCAATGATTGATGCCGAGCTCTTGGCGGCAGGTGCGGACTATGACGACTTGAATAATATACTGTACCCAAGGATGTGGACACGCAGAAAGAAGGGATGGGGTAAAACCTTGGCAAAGCACTGTTCCGATGAAAATGATTCCAGGCAAGGCGAATCCTTTTTCATGTACAGATCCCGAGGCAGGAAATTGCCGCTGCGTTTGACGGGGAAGCCCATATCCATGGACAGCCACAAGAAGGCGGAATCCCTTGAACATGGGCAAAGCAAAAAGGTCTGGAATCCTTGCAACAGGACATTGGTTTAAGGGAGCGAATCCTTCAGAATGGACAAAGTTGCCACGGTTGATGAAAGATGAAGCCCATCCTCTAACCCCGCATCGATTTGCTGCTGGCTCGTCAATGGAAGCACCCAAAGGAGCCGCCTATGAGAGAATACAGCACCAAAGAAATGAAACTGCTGCGAGCGAACCCCTACACCCTTCGAGTAACCAAGCACAAACTGTACCTCACCATCCGCTTCAAAGAAGCCTTTCAGACGAGCTATGAAGCGGGGCCCGAGGAAAGTGCTCGAAGACCTTGGCTATGACCCGAAGATGTTTGGGCAGAAGCAGATCGACAGCATTGTTCAACGCATCAAGAAAGAGGCCGCCTCACCGCAAGGTTTTACGGAAGGGCAAAACAGAGAACGCCGAGCATCGAAGCTGGTAGAAGAGAGTGTCATGTCCGTAGAACGGATGTGCCATGAACTGAAACACCTGAGACAGGAGGTCGAATTTCTAAAAAAAATTGTCAAACATGCCAACACGAAAGAAAGACGCCCCTCATGACGACCTGTGAAAAATTCGCCGTCATCGAAGAAACGCTGCGGGGCGAAGGCAATCTCCTGCAAGTTGGCATGCTCTGTGAGATTGCCAGTGTATCCCGCTCGGGCTACTATCGTTGGAAACACGCCGCCGCAACTCGTGCGGCAAAAGAACGTCAAGATGAAGAAGACTTCCGACACATCCTGAGATCCTATGGGCAAAGAGGTTACGCCAAAGGAGCACGGAGCATCTACATGTGCATGTTGCACTGGAATCCGCCGCTCATCATGAACCTCAAGAAAATCCGGCGATTGATGAACAAATACGGATTGTTGTGCCCGATTCGGAAAGCGAATCCATACCGGCGCATGGC
This sequence comes from uncultured Selenomonas sp., assembly GCA_905373085.1. Classification (GTDB taxonomy): domain Bacteria; phylum Bacillota; class Negativicutes; order Selenomonadales; family Selenomonadaceae; genus Selenomonas. The sequence goes on along the minus strand of CAJPRR010000119.1, from coordinate 3,027 downwards.
TAAAGCCATGCAGACGAATCGAGTAGCGGACAACCTCTTGAACCGGGAATTCACCCTGCACGGGCGACGCAGAGTCCTGTTGACGGACATCACCTACATCCCCTATCCGGAAGGAACATGCTACCTCTCCACGATACTGGATGCCTACACGCGTCAGATTCTTGCGTATGTACTGAGCGACTCCTTGGAACTGGACTTCGTCTTAGGAACGGTGCAACAATTGGTTCAAGCACACGGCATAGACTTGCAGATGGAGACCTTGATTCACAGCGATCAAGGCTGCCACTACACGAGCATTCGTTTCAGCGAACTTGTAAAGAACAAGAAACTGAGGCAGTCGATGTCGCGGAAGGCAAACTGTTGGGACAATGCCCCGCAAGAAAGCTTTTTTGGTCACATGAAAGATGAGATTGATGTCAGCAACTGCAAGAGCTACCATGAAGTCAAGGAGGTGATCGATGACTGGATGGATTATTACAACAATGAACGATACCAATGGCAGCTACAGAAGCTGTCGCCAAACGAATATGATGAGTTCTTGAAAACAGGGAATTATCCATTGACGCTAGGAAAGAAAAAGTAGCAGATGAAATAAATCCCTTCTTTCAAAATGTCCTTGACAAAGGGGACAGTTCATGCTGTAGTCTTGTCAAAGCGAGGAATTTCCATTATAATAAGGCAGAGCTAGCAAAAACGAAAATGAACGGCAGGTGACGCGGCGATAGCTCGTTGTCTGCCTTTTCTTGTCAGCCAAGGGAAGGATGGGACGTTCGGGTTGGAAGGAAAGCTGAAGTTATACGGGTTCAATAATCTGACGAAGTCTTTGAGCTTCAATATCTATGATATTTGCTACGCGAAATCACAGCGCGAGCAGCAGGACTACATCAAATATATTGACTCGCAGTACAACTCGGAGCGCTTGACGAAGATCCTCATGCGCGTGACGGAGATGATCGGAGCACATGTCCTGAGCATCTCGAAGCAGGACTACGATCCGCAGGGCGCGAGCGTGACCTTCCTCATTTCGGAAGAGGATGCAGCGGGGCACAAGAAGCCGCTGATGAATGACGAGATCGTCGCGCACCTCGACAAGAGCCATGTGACCGTGCATACGTACCCCGAGTTCCATCCCGAGACGAGCATCGCGACGTTTCGCGTCGACATCGACGTGGCGACGTGCGGCGAGATCACGCCTTTGAAGACGCTCGACTACCTTATTGGCAAGTTCGATTCGGACATCATCACGATGGATTACCGCGTGCGCGGCTTCACGCGCGATGTGACGGGAAAGAAGCTTTTCATGGACGACAAGATGTCGTCGATTCAAGAGTACATCAAGTCGGAGACTTTGGCGACCTACGACGCCATGGACATCAATGTCTATCAGGCGAATATTTTCCACACGCGCATGCTCATCAAGGAGATCGAGCTGCAGAATTACCTCTTCAATACGGATATTTACGAGATACCGCCGAAGACGCGGCTCGCGATCAGCAACAGCCTGCGGCGCGAGATGATCGAGATCTACAGCGGCAGCAATGTATTCTGAGCGGGGCTTTGCGCTTTGCTCTCTGCTTTCTGGGAGGAAAAAGAAAGATTGGAAGCATTCGACTACCATACGCAGGACAGGGCGCCTGTTCTTGAGGCTCTGGAGCGCTTCAAGAGCAGGCGCGTCGTGCCTTTTGACGTGCCGGGGCACAAGCGCGGACGCGGCAATGCGGAGCTTGTGGACTTCCTCGGCGAGAAGTGCCTTTCCGTCGATGTCAATTCAATGAAGATGCTCGACAATCTCTGTCATCCTGTATCGGTGATTCGTGAGGCGGAGGAGTTGGCGGCGCGGGCGTTCGGCGCGGCACACGCATTCTTCATGGTCGGCGGCACGACGAGTTCGGTGCAGGCGATGATTCTGACGGCGGCGAAGCGTGGCGAGAAGATCATCCTGCCGCGCAATGTGCATCGAAGCGTCATCAACGCGATGATCCTCTCGGGCGCCGTTCCTGTCTATGTGAATCCGCAGATGGATCGGCGGCTCGGCATCGCGCTCGGCATGAGGCTCGCCGATGTCGAGCGTGCGATCGAGGAGAACCCGGACGCGAAGGCGATCTTCGTCAACAATCCGACGTATTACGGGATATGCTCGAACATCCGCGCCATCGCCGATCTCGCTCATGCGCACGGCATGCTGCTCCTCGCCGACGAGGCGCACGGCACGCACTTCTACTTCCACGATCATTTGCCCGTTTCCGCCATGGCGGCGGGCGCGGACATGGCGTCGGCGAGCATGCACAAGTCGGGCGGCTCTCTGACGCAAAGCTCGCTCCTCTTGATTGGCGAGCGCGTGCACGAGGGCTATGTGCATCAGATCATCAATCTCACGCAGACGACGAGCGCGTCGTACCTCCTCATGGTAAGCCTCGACGTCTCGCGGCGCAACCTTGCGATTCGCGGGCGCGAGACGATTGACAAGGTCATCCGTCACGTCGAATATGCGCGTTCTGAGATCAACGCCATCGGCGATTACTATGCCTATGCGAAGGAACTTGCCGACGGCGACGCCGTATTCGATTTCGATGTCACGAAACTTTCGATCTTCACGCGCTCCTTAGGGCTTGCGGGCATCGAGGTCTACGATCTCCTGCGCGACGAGTACGACATTCAGACGGAGTTCGGCGACATGGCGAACCTCCTCGCCTACGTCTCGATCGGCGACCGCCCCAAGGACATTGAGCGTCTCGTATCCGCGCTCGCCGAAATTCGGCGCAACTATAAGAAGCCGCCGAAAAACATGCTGGAGGTCGAGTACATCAGCCCGAAGGTCGTCTGCGGCCCGCAGGAGGCGTTCTACGCTGAGAAGGAGGCGCTTCCCATCGCCGAGACGGCGGGACGCGTCGCGGGCGAATTTGTCATGTGCTATCCGCCGGGCATTCCGATCCTCGCACCGGGCGAGCTTGTGACGGCGGACATCCTCGATTATATCCGCTACGCGAAGAAGAAGGGCTGCTCGCTGACGGGGCCTGAGGATATGGA
>CAJPRR010000118.1 GCA_905373085.1 uncultured Selenomonas sp. | reverse complement strand
TCTGCCTGCAGCCCTTCGGCTGTCTGCCGAATCACATCACGGGCAAGGGCGTCATCCACAGCCTCAGGCGTGATTACAAGGGAGCGAACATCGTGGCGATCGACTGCGACTCAGGCTCTTCGGAAGTCAATCAGCTCAACCGCATCAAGTTGATGCTGGCCGTTGCCAAGGAACGGAATCCGTATCGCGCGTCCGCCTCGGCGGATGATGTCGAGCGGCGCTGAGCGCTTGGTGAACGATATGATCTTGCAAAAAAAGTACAAGGCGACGCTTGCGCTTTCCGTGAGCGTCATCGGCACGCTCGCCGTCCTGCCGATGGTCGGCAGGGGGTTCCTTTGGGATCTCCTGGAGGCGGCGTTTCTTGCTTCGACGGTCGGCGGACTCGCCGACTGGTTCGCTGTCACGGCGATCTTCCGAAAGCCTCTGGGAATATCCTACCGCACGGACATTCTGCGCAGGAACCGCACGCGCATCATGCAGGCGCTCGTCGACTACGCCGCCAACGATCTTCTGAGCGCAGCAAACATCATGGCTGTAGCGAGGAAGATCGACATGGCGCAGATGTTCGTTGCGTATCTTGAAGAGCGCGGCGGGCGCGAACGAATCAAGGACGTTTCCTTCGCCGTCCTCTCACGTGCAGCCGAGACGATGGATGCAGCGCATGTAGCCGAGCGCATCTGGCCTGCGATTCGCGAGAGTTTCAAGAGCTTTCCTTTGGAGAAGTTCCTGCTGCACTTCTTCGACATGCTTGCCGAGGAAAAAAGCAGTGCACGCATCCTTCATGTGACGCTTCGTGCCGTGCGCCGCACGCTGCATGACGCAAAGATGCAGGAGACGCTTCTGGAGAACATTCGCGAGCTGCGCGAGAGGTACGAAAGACAGGCCTCGCTTCGAACGACGGTCATTCAAGCGATGGGCTTGAACGATGAACGCCTGCGGGAGATCGCCGTCAGTCACATGGACGACTACGTCACCGCCATGCTCAAGGGCGAGGGAGAAGCTTACGAGCGGCTGGCTGCAGCTTTTCGTGCGCTTCTGCATTCTTTAGGGAAGAACGATTCGTTGAAACGGTCGATTGCGAAGTGGAAGGAGACGTCCTTCGAGCGCATTGACCTTTCGGCGCAGTTCGCCCTTTGGCTGGAGCGAAACGCCAAGGGAGATGCGCCTTTTTGGCGCGAACCGCTGTTTTTGCTTTTGGACGGCAAGATAGATGAGTTTACACAGAAGAAGAGCTTGCAGAGGCGTGCGGATGCCATGTTCAAGAACCTTCTTGAAACGGAGCTGAACGATCACCATGCCTTTATCACACAGATGGTCAAGGCGCGTCTGGAAGACTTCTCCGATGACGAGCTCATCGCCTTCGTGGAGAGCCGCGTCGACGACGACCTGCAGATGATCCGCATCAACGGCTCCGTCGTCGGGGCGATGGCGGGCATGGCGCTTTTCCTCGTGGCATATCTTGTGGAAAAGGCGGTGGGCTGATGTTTTGGCGTTCGTGGAACCAGGCGGACAAGACACTGCTCTTTGCCGCCGTCCTTTTCTTTCTGGCGCTCGCCCTGGTGGTCGCCCACCCGAAAAGCCTCTTGGCGCGGGGCTTCCTCGCCTGCGCCGATGCGGCGCTCGTCGGCGGCATAGCTGACTGGTTCGCTGTGACGGCGCTTTTCAAGAAGCCGCTGGGTTTTCCGTGGCACACGGCGCTCCTGCCGCGCCGCCGCGAGTCATTCATCGAGGCGTCAGTCACGCTCGTGCAGAAGGAATTCTTCTCGCGCCGCAAGATTTTTCAGGCTTTGCAGCACATCGACCTCGTCGCCCGCCTGCTTGCGTTCCTCCGGCGTGAAGATGTGCAGGAGAAGCTTGTCGCGCAGTTCCTGCACTATGTACGCAGCTTTGCCATGCACATCGACCGAAAGCAGCAGGCGAAGGCCTTTGCTGATGAGATGCGAAGCGAGATGAAGAAGTCGCGCCCTGAGGAAATCTTTTCTCTGATCGGCCGCTGGCTGCGCGATGACGAGCGCGATCATGTGCTCGTTGCCCGGGCGGCGCAGTTCCTCGCCGAAAAGGTCGCCGCTCCGGAGTTTTCACAGAAGGTCGAGGAACTGCTCTTCAATTATGCGAAAGAAAGCGCAAAGAGCGCATGGGAGAAGTTCCTGCTCGGTATTGGGCAGATGGCGGATGTCGTGAACTTCTCTGACATCGCGCACCTCGTGCGTCACCAGGCTCTGACCGTATTGACGGAGCTGGCACAGAAGGATTCGGCACTGCAGAGGGAATTTCTTGCAATCTGCTATGAGAAGGCGGAGGAGCTATGCGCCGACGAGGATTTCCGTGCCTTCGCCTTGGAAATGCGTGACTCTTTGCTCGCGGGGCTGCCGCTTGAGGAGGCAGTCGAGCGAAGTCTTGCATTCGTGCAGAAGCATTTCTTCCTCGCGCGTGGCACGCACAGGCTCGATGCAGTACTGCCTCTCTTGCGTGAGAAGTTTTCCGCTGTCCTCGTCGAAGAGCTGCGGCGTGCGCTCGCGCTTGTCGGCAGGGATGAGAAGATGCAGCGCACGATCGATCGCCTGCTCTACGATCTTGCGGCGCGTTCGGCGCTCGCAGCGCAGGAGCTCGTCGCTGTCATCGTGCGCGACGCGCTCGCGCACCTGACGGACGATCAGCTCAACCATCTCGTCTACGACAAAGTCGAGCCGGATCTCCTGTGGATTCGCATGAACGGCTCGATCGTTGGTGCGGGTCTGGGGCTTGTCATCTTCGTTTTGCTGCAGCTTGTCCATTGATGCAACCCTTTAAGATATATGTTCAGCGACTATGCAAGATGGTATGACCTGCTTTGCTGCGCTTCCGGCAATGGCATCATCAAGGAGCCATGTTGTACATATAAACTACACGCACAAACGTCCACTTCGTGGACATTGTGCGCCGCCCTTACAGAAGCATGGCCAATCGGTCTGCGCCTTCGGCTTGACCTCTTGGGGCTTCATGGTAAAATATACAAGTGTTTTTGAAAATTGGGAGCGGGATTTTTGATGAAACATGTAATACTGAGTGCGGACGAGGATAGGGCGGTGTATCTGGTACCGGATGCTGTTGCCGATGCGTTGGAAAAATACTGTCTGGAGTTTGCCAATGATTGGCTGCATCATAGCCCGGATGCCAAGCGGTTCAGAATCAAAGGAGGGGTATGTTATTCGGAGTCAGACTTCATCGAGTATCTCAATCAATATGTATTTCCACAAGAAAAATCTATGTTGATTGAGAATTTGGGGTGTTTGACCGTCGGTGGTGATTTGCCCGAAAAATATCGAGGCTGCCCCTGTTTTGCATTTTGATTCATCAGCACAGATTATTTATGAGGTGATTTCGTGAAAAAAGGGATGAAGACGGCAACTCTGGCTGTGATTTTTGCAGGTTCTGCCGCTTGGTGCGCTTGTTCGTCCGCTGCGGCTTCGGCAGTGGATGAGGCGCTCGCACGCACGCTGGGGACGTTCACGCCTGCAGCGCCTGCCGAGCCGCAGAAGCCGAAAGCGGAGCAGACAGAAGAGCAGAAGCAGGTGTCAGAAACACAGCCGAAAGAAGTGCGCGAGCAAAAGCAAAGACCGGAGTCTGTGCGCGAGGAACGCCGTGAACAAAAACCTGTATCCGACGCTGCCGCTTCGCGCGATGCGGCAAGGCCGGATACGGACAAGATGGCGCAGGAAGTTCCGAAAGGACAAGGAGAAGCCGCCCGCCAGTCGCCGGATTTCGCCGCAATTCAGCGGGGCATTGCCAGCTATCAGAGGCACGACCTCGATGCCGCCTACAGCGAATTCAGCAAGGCGATTGCGATCAACGGCGAGAATCCGACGGCTTTCGTCAACCGCGGCATCGTCTTGCGCGATATGAAACGATATGAGGATTCGCAGAAGGACTTTCGCATGGCACAGTCCTTGGACGATAAGAATGCGCTCATTGAATTTGAGATGGGGCTGACCGCGCTTGCCCAAAACGACAGCGACGCGGCGCTTACGCACATGGATCGAGCCGTCGCCTTGCAGCCGAATGACTTGGGTGCGCAGATGTATCGTGCTTCCCTGCTCTATCGTCTGGGGCGGCTCGATGACGCTGTAGCCGGCTACACGCGCGTGCTCGAAAAGGCCGATGACGCTCTCAAGCTGCGCGCCTATATCGAGCGCGGCTTGGCGAAGGAGCAGAAGCAGGATCTCGCTGCTGCTGCGGACGATTATACGGCGGCGCTGACGCTTGAAAAGGAGAATGTTCCAGCGCTGAGCCGACGCGGCGCCTGCCTTGAGAGACTGGGCAAGCACGAAGAGGCGATTGCAGATTTCACACGCCTTTTGGAAGTCGTGCCTGCCGAGCAGTCGTCGCTCATCTATTTCAATCGTGCAGGAAGCCATCGCGCACTCGGTCAGCTTGATGAAGCCGTTGTCGATTACACGCGAGCCTTGGAACATGCGTCGGACGTGCTTCCCATCTACGTCGAGCGCGCGATTTCCTATCGTCTGATGGATCGGAACGAGGAGGCGCTTCTCGACATCGAGAGGGCGTTGGCAATCGAGCCGAAGAGCGCGGACCTTCTCAACCTGCGTGCGATTGAGAAGATCAAGCTCAATGATGTTCACGGAGCGCTTGCCGACCTCGATGCGGCGATCGCGCTCGATGCGAAGAATGCAGCATTCTTGGGAAATCGTGCGGGCGTATTGGAAAATATGGGAGAGAAAGCGAAGGCCATCGACGACTATACGGCGGCGCTCCGGTTGGAGCCGGGAAACGCCAAATTCTACTATCGTCGCGGCTATCTCTACCGTCTGTCGGGCAAGGCGGCGGAGTCCGAGAGCGATTACAAGGCGGCGACGGCGATCGAGCCGGATCTGCCCGCCTATCAGTGAGCGACGACACAAAAAAGGCTGCCGAGCGGCAGCCTTTTTTCAGAAGTTTTTTTTGCGGTTGCGCCGCGCGAGCAGCCGGATGACCTTTGCGCCCGTATTGTGGATGCGCCGAAGCGGTGCGATGCGCGATTTGATCTTCGGCTTCATGTCCTTGGCTTTGCCGAAGTCGCCACGCTTGAGGAAAGTCGTGCGAATTTTTTCTGGCTTGAAGAAGCTCCTCAGACCCTTGAAGAGCGTTTCAGGTTCGGCGTCTGCGTCGCAGAGGAAGATGTCGCCCGCCGCATAGCGAAGTTCCGTATAGGTGTGCAGGGCGAGATGGCCTTCCTTGAGGGCGAGGAGGACGACGAAATGACCTTTCTCAATCACCTGCGTGTCAATCTGCAGGATGTGCAGGCCGGCTTCCTCGGTGAGGCGCCGCAAGGAGGCGACGGTCATCTCCATGTCGAGCAGCTTGTTTTCTTTGCAGTTGTATAAGTCGGCAGTGAGATGCCGCGCGATGATCTTCAAGGGGGAATCGCTCCTTTGCAGTAAGGTCGAAAAGTCACTCATTTCCATTATAGGGGATTTATTTGACAATGTAAAGCCAGAGGCGTATAATATCTTGCTTTTGCAGCAATGAAATGATTTCACGGAGGGAAGAAGATGGCAGGAGGATTGTCGGATCGCTCAGGCAAGGCGTACAAGGGAGCACCGCCCTTGCTCATCCAAGGTGCGATGAAGGTGGAGACGAGCCATATAGTCGAGCAGCTCGACGCCTTGGAGGAGTATCGGCTCGGCGAGTGGTACTTCGCATCGGGCGTTTGCCATGGCGTGCCGCTCGCCGTTTCTCGTACACAGTGGGGCTTGGCAAATGCGGCGGCTGCGACGGCGCTCGCCATGGAGTTTTTCCATCCGTGCGCCGTCATCAATCAGGGGACGGCAGGCGCGCACGATCCTGCTCTGAAGAATTTCGACATCGTCATAGGCAGAGAGACAGTAAACATATCGGCATGGAAGTCACATTTTCGCGCACGCGGCGAGGGCGTCGATGAAAAGGCGCTCGACAAGCTCGGTGTCTTCTCCTACGACAAGGAGGCGCGGCGCTTCATGCAGGAAGTCTATCACAAGACGGACGAGGAGCTTTTCCGGACAGCGCTCCTGCTCAAGGAATCCTATAAGAAAGGCAGGGTGAGCGAGGGCGTCATCGGCACGGCGGACAGCTGGAACTGCCAGGTCGATCGCGTGCTCTTTCTGCGTGATTTCTACGGGACTGCGGTCGAGGAGATGGAAGGCGACGCCGTCGCGCAAATTTGCCGGACCTACGATGTGCCGTTCCTTGCGATGCGCGTCATTTCCAACACGGTCTTCGCGGGCGATGTCGACTGGGATCTCGCCGTCGGCGCCGCACTGCAGGAATATGTCCTCGCCGTTGCCGAAGCGTATATGAAGAAGCGCTGATCTTGCGGCAGACGTGTTCCGAGCGCCGCTGCGGCGGAGACTTTCCCAATCGGCCTGCGTCCTTCGGCCTTGACGTCATGAAATTTCATAAAAAAAGCAGCCCGCAAAGGCTGCTTCCTTTTTCCTGGATGGTCGGGATGACAGGATTCGAACCTGCGACCTCATCGTCCCGAACGATGCGCTCTACCAAGCTGAGCCACATCCCGACAACATGAGATATTATACTATGAGACGTCAGGAAATGCAATAGGGGAAAGAAAATTCTTTTGCACCAGAAAGTTGGGTTAATTGTAAAATGAAATCGGACACATAAAAAGGACAAGCAGAAGCACCTGTGGTAGAATGTTTTTGACAGAAAACAAAACCGAAAGGAGCATCCTGCATGTCCAAGAAACATTCTACCACAACTAGGCGAAACTTCAAGCATCTAACCGCTTATCCAAGAGGTGAGATACAGTTGTCGGTCAGCGCACAGGCGGCGAAGTGTTGCTTACCTTAGATGAACGAACAACCCGTCGGTGCCACGTCATAAGGATTCCCGGCAAGACAAAAGCCAGCGTAGCGGCTGGGCTAGATATCCTGCGCCAAAAGTATGGCAATCACTTCGCCAAGGTTTTCAAGA
>CAJPRR010000117.1 GCA_905373085.1 uncultured Selenomonas sp. | reverse complement strand
GCGTGCCGACGAGCACATCGAGATTCTCGCCCTCGACGACCTTGTCCGCCGACTTCTTGAGCTGCTCTTGCGACAGGTGCACGAGGAGATCGGTCACGCAGAAGGTCGGCTCGGAAGCCTCCTCGCCGATGACGATGTCCTGCACCGTGCCGTCCTTCTTGGCGACGACGCCGTGCAGCGCGAGGGGAACCGTGACCCACTGATACTTCTTGATGCCGCCGTAATAATGCGTATCGAGGTAGGCGAGACCGCCGTCCTCGTAGAGCGGGTTCTGCTTGACGTCGAGGCGGCACGTGTCGATGTGTGCGCCGAGAATCGCCAAGCCGTTTTCCAGCGGCTCCGTACCTACATGAAAGAGCGCGATCGCCTTCTTCATGTAGGCGCAGTAGACCTTCGCTCCAGGCGCGAGCTTTTGCCCCGAACGCACGATTTCTTCGAGATCCTCGTAGCCTGCCGCCTGTGCCTGCCGGATGATCTCGCGCACGCTCTCGCGCTCCGTCTTGCACTTCGTCAAAAATTCGATGTAGCCTTTGGAAAGCGTCTCCAGCTCCTCTTTTTCAGCCTCGGAGTACGCGCTCCACGGCAGTTCCTTCTTCTTGTCCTTCGTTTCTGCCATAATATCACCTTTCTATAAGCGCCTCATGCCAAATTTTCCAAGATCGCGGCGAAATCCGCTCTCGTTTCCGCGCGATTGAAGAGCTCTCTGAGACGCGCACCGTTCTTCATGCCGCGCGTGTACCATGTCGCATGCTTTCGCATCTCGCGCGGCCCGACGTAGTCGCCCTTCGTCTCGAGCAGCATGTCGAGGTGGCGCAGGATGAGCGCACGCCGCTCGGAGGCCGTCGGCGGCGCGGCGACCTCGCCCGTGCGCAAGAATCCCGCCATCTCGCGAAAGAGCCACGGATTGCCCTGCGCGGCTCTGCCGACCATCACGCCGTCAGCGTCCGTCGCCTCGAAGATGCGCACGAGATCGACGACGCTTCGCACATCGCCGTTCGCGATGACGGGAATGGCGACGCGCTCCTTCACGGCGCGGATGATCGCCCAGTCCGCCTCGCCGCTGTAGAACTGCTCGCGCGTCCTGCCGTGCACGGCGACGGCGTCGACGCCCGCCGCTTCGGCGCGCGCGGCGATCTCCACGGCGTTGACGTGCGCCGCGTCCCAGCCCTTTCGGATCTTCACCGTCACGGGCAGCTTGACGGCACGCTTCAATGCCTTCAGGATGCGCTCGGCACGCACGGGGTCGAGGAGCAGGGCAGATCCCTCGCCGTTCTTGACGATCTTCGGCGCGGGACAGCCCATGTTGAAGTCGATGACATCGGCGACGCCTAGGCTCTCGACGTAGGCGGCGGCACGCGCCACGGCGTCCGGCTCGCTGCCGAAAAGCTGCATGGCCAGAGGACGCTCGCGCGGATCGGTTTGAAGCATCTTGAGCGTGCGCTCGTTGCGGTAGTTGATGCCGTTCGTGCTGACCATCTCCGTGTAGACGAGCGGACAGCCCAGCTCGTGGACGAGAATGCGGTACGCCATGTCTGTCACGCCCGCCATCGGCGCGAGAAAGACGGGCACGGGGAAATCGAGCTTGCCGAGCCTCATCCCGAATTCCTCTCGTAGAGGACGCGCAGTCCCGTGAGCGTCAGGAAGTGGTCGATCTTGTCGATCGTCTTCGACTCGCGCGAAATCATGCGTGCATAGCCGCCCGTCGCGACGACCTTGATTTCGTCGTAGCCCATCTCCTTCTTCATGCGGCGCACGATCTCGTCGATCTGCCCGACGTAGCCGTAGATGATGCCCGCCTGCATGCCGCTGACCGTGTTGCGGCTGATGATGCGCTTCGGCGTCACCAGCTCGATGCGCGGCAGCTTCGCGGCACGCTGGAAGAGCGCGTCCGCCGAACTCGACAGCCCCGGCGCGATGACGCCGCCGAGGAAGTCGCCGTTCGGCGCGACGACGTCGAAGGTCGTAGCCGTGCCGATGTCGATGACGATCAAAGGGCCGCCGTACTGCTCGAAAGCGCCCGCGACGTTGACGATGCGGTCGGCGCCGATCTCGCGCGGATTCTCATAGGAAATGCGAAAGCCCGTCTTGATGCCCGGCCCCACGACGAGCGGATGGATGTGGAAGTAGCGCTCGCACATCTTGATCATCGGCACCATCAAGGGCGGCACGACGGACGATATGACGATCGCTTTCACCTGTTCCATGCGGATATTCTGATAGGCGAAGAGGTTGTTGATGAGCATGCCGTACTCGTCGCCCGTCTTCTGCCTGTCCGTCGAGATGCGCCAATGGCGCAGGAGCTTCTTCCCCTCGTATGTGCCCATCACGATATTGCTGTTTCCTACGTCAAAAACAAGTAACATTCTCCATCCTCCCAGACCGCACCGCCCGCAGGCAGGCCGGACACGGCTCCTTCCTACGCCTTCTTCGGACGAATCGACACGTCGCCCGCCAGCACGCGGCGCACGCCGTCCGCCGTCTCGACGAGCAGCGCTCCCTCTTCGTCGATGTCGACGGCTCTGCCGTCAAAGCTGCCCCTGCCCGTGGCGCCGATGACGTGGACGTCCTGCCCGAGCGTCACGGCATACTCGCGCCAACGCGCGACGATGGGCGCGAATCCGTCTTCTTCCAGCACGATGCAAAGCTCGTCGAGCGCTTCGAGAACCGCCTGGAAGAAAGCGACGCGCGGCAGCTTCTCCCCCTTCATGATGGCGAGCGACGTCGCCTTGCCGCGCAGCTCCTCGGGGAAGTCTTTCTCCTCCATATTGACGTTGACGCCCGTGCCGATGACGATGTAATTGACGCGATCAAGCTCGGCGCTCATCTCCGTCAGGATGCCCGTGAGTTTCTTCCCCTCGTGCAGGATGTCGTTCGGCCATTTGATCTCTGCCTTGAGGCCAAAACGCTTCATCGCCATCGCCACGGCGACGGCGGCCAAGAGCGTGCACTTCGGCGCTTCCTGCGGCAGGATGTGCGGGCGCAGAATCACCGAAAACCAGATGCCCTTTCCCGCAGGCGAGAAGTACGGACGCTCCAAGCGCCCGCGCCCCTTGCCCTGCGCTTCCGCCACGACGACGGCGCCCGCCGCCGCGCCCTTCTGTGCGAGCTGCTTCGCCACCCGGTTCGTCGAATCGACCTCTTCAAAGAAGACGATGTCCTTGCCGACGAAGCGCGTCCGAAGGCCGTTCTTGATCTCCCCGGGCAGCAGGCAGTCGGGCGTTTCCTCCAGAGTGTAGCCGCTTCTCGACCGGCTCTTGATCTTGTAGCCCGCCTCGCGAAGCTCCTTGACGTGCTTCCAGACAGCAGTGCGCGAAACGCCGAGCTTCCCGGCGATCTCCTCGCCCGACATGTACGCTTCGCCCGCCTTGCGCAAAAGCTCTAAAATCCTGGAGCGCAAAATCATCCCTCCTGACGAAAAGGGCTGTTTCTACGAAACAGCCCTCGGTCTTTGAAGCGCTGAACTGCTCGCTTCGCCTATCCGTCATGCCGCGTCACATTGAGCTTGGGCGCGACATCCTTCACTTCCACTTCTTCCTCCGCCGCCTCTTGTGTCGGCTTGCTGAGTTCGACATGTACGGGACGGTGCAGCGGCTCAAGGATCACGCCGTCGTGATCGTCAGGCTCATTCGCCTCATCCTCGGACTGCTTGTCCTTCTCCGTGATCTTGCCCGTCTCGACGAGTTCTTCCAACTCCGAGGCTTCGAGCGTCTCGCGCTCGATCAGAGCCTGCGCGATGAGGTCGAGCTTGTCGCGGTTGTCGATGATGATCTTGCGGCACGCCTCGTACGCCTCGTCGATGTAGCGGCGAACTTCCTTGTCGATCTCGCTCGCGACCTCTTCCGAATAATTCCTCTGTTGGTTGAAATCGCGGCCGAGGAAAACCTGATGCTCGGCGCTCTCGCCGTAGGAAATCGGCCCCAGGACGTCGCTCATGCCATACTGCGTGATCATGCTGCGCACGATGCGCGACGCATGCTGAATGTCCTGCGAAGCGCCCGTCGAGATCTCCTTCAAGACGACCTCTTCGGCGACGCGGCCGCCCATCGCAACCTTGAGCTTGTCCATAAGCTCCGAGCGCGTCGCGTAGGAGCGATCCTCCTTGGGCAGCATCAGCGTGTAGCCGCCCGCCCTGCCGCGCGGAATGATCGTGACCTTGTGCACGGGATCAGCGTTCGGCAGGAGCATGCCGACGAGCGTGTGGCCGCCCTCGTGATACGCCGTCAGTTCCTTTTCCTTGTCCGTCATGACCTTCGAGCGGCGCTCGGGTCCCGCCATGACGCGCTCGATGGACTCTTCCAGCTCGTTCATGCCGATGCGCTTCTTGTCGCGCCGCGCCGTCAGAAGCGCCGCCTCGTTCACGAGGTTCGACAGATCCGCGCCCGTGAAGCCCGGCGTGCGCCGCGCGAGAATGTCGAGGTCGACATCGCTCGTCAGCGGCTTGCCCTTCGAGTGAACCTTCAGGATCGCGAGCCTGCCGCGCACATCGGGCTTGTCGACGACGATCTGGCGGTCGAAACGGCCGGGGCGCAGAAGCGCGGGATCAAGGATGTCGGGGCGGTTCGTCGCCGCCATGATGATGATGCCCTCGTTCGCCGCGAAGCCGTCCATTTCGACGAGCAGCTGGTTGAGCGTCTGCTCGCGCTCGTCATGGCCGCCGCCGACGCCCGCGCCGCGCTGGCGGCCGACGGCATCGATCTCGTCGATGAAGACGATGCACGGCGCGTTCTTCTTCGCCTGCTCGAAGAGGTCGCGCACGCGCGAGGCGCCGACGCCGACGAACATCTCGACGAAATCCGAGCCGCTGATCGTGAAGAACGGCACGCCCGCCTCGCCCGCGACGGCGCGCGCGAGCAGCGTCTTGCCCGTGCCCGGAGGCCCGTAGAGCAGCACGCCCTTCGGGATGCGTGCGCCGAGATCGTTGAACTTCTTCGGATGCTTGAGGAATTCGACGACCTCCTCAAGCTCCTGCTTCGCCTCGTCGGCGCCCGCCACATCCTCGAACGTGACCTTCATCTTGTCGCTCGCCGTCATGCGCGCGCGGCTCTTGCCAAACGACATCACGCGGCCGCCGCCGCCCTGCGTCTGCTGCATGATGAAGAACCAGACGCCGATCAACAGAAGGATCGGCAGGATCGAAGAGAACATCGTCGACCACCACGGCGTTTCTGCCGGGCGCTCCGCCTTGATCTCGACGTCCTTCTCCTGCAGTGTCTTGAGGAAATTCGTATCCTGATTCGGCGCATCGGGCGTGATCGTCAAAAACTCCGTGCCGTCCGTCAGCGTGCCCTTGACGACATTGTGCTCCAGCGTGACCTTCGCGACTTCGCCGTTTTGCACCTGCTGCAGGAAATCCGAATAGTTGACCTCGTTCGTCACCACCTCGCGCGTCTGAAAATAGTCAATCGCGGAGATGGCGATCAAGATAATCAGCAGATAGAACACCACGCTGCGAAAAAGTTTATTCAATCGGTCATCCTCCTGTTCCAAAACGATGCTTTAAGGAATCACCAATAAAATGAAGTCGCCCGAATGTGTGAAGACGGCGGCCGGATTCATCAGTGATTCCGTAAGAAATGCCGCTCCCTGCGGCATTTCTCCAAAATCTAGCCGGGAACGCTGCAGCAGAAGCCGCACGATCTTGCCGTGAAGCGCACTTCTCCTGTGCAGCGAAAAAACCTCTACAGCGTCTCATTATAGCATTAAAACAGGCGTTATACAAACCCTTTCGCACGATATTCAAGATATTTCATGAGCGAGTGTCACTTGTTATAAATCTCTGGTTTCAAGACGCCGAGATACGGCAGATTCCTGTACTTCTGATCGTAGTCAAGCCCATAGCCGACGAGGAAGGCGTCGGGCACCTCGGCGCCGCAGTAGTCGACCTGCACCGCGACCTTGCGCCGCGACGGCTTGCTCAGAAGCGCACAGAGCTTGACGCTCTTCGCCTTTCGATGGCGGAAGTTTTCCATCAGATAATGCATGGAAAGCCCCGAGTCCACGATGTCCTCGATGAGCAGGATGTTGCGCCCTGCAACGCTTTTCGCGAGGTCGAGGAGGATCTGCACGTCGCCCGTCGAATTCGTGCCGCCGCCATAGCTCGAAAGCTGCATGAAGTCGAGCGTCACGGGCAGGTCAATGGCACGCACAAGATCGGCATAGAAGAGCACGGCGCCCTTCAGGATGCCGACGGCATAGATCTCCTCGCCCGCATAGTCGCGCGTGATCTCGCGCCCGAGCCGCTCCACCATCTCAGCGAGCTGCTCCTCATTGAAAAGAATCTTCTCCAAATCGTTGTGCATGATCGTATGCTCCTTCCTCAAAAACGGCACGCAGCCGCACCATCGGTTCATCTTCCCTCACGAGCGCGGACGAAAAGCGCCGCACGCCGACCGCCCAGACGATCTCCCCCGCACAGACGACGAGCGGCACGCGATCGCGCACGGTGCGCGGCACATGCTCGTCGATGAAGAAATCCTTGAGCTTCTTCGTGCCGCAAGAAAGCCGCACGCGGTCGCCCGCGCGGCGCGTGCGCACGACGGCAGCAGCGATGGCGCGAGCCGGCAGACAGACTTCCGTGCGCCCGTCCGTCTGCGTGCGCTCGCGGACGAACTCCGCGACGAGCGCGACGCCGAGCGCGGGCAGATGCGTCACGCCAGGCGCTTGAAGCGGCACGGCAGGCACAGGAACGGCCCCTGCTGCACCATCCGTCGCTGTGCCGTGCACCGCCGTCGCGCCCGCAGCTTGCCCCTCCTCTGCCGCCTCGCAAACAAGCGACACGGGCACGGCAGCGAACACGCCCGTCTCCCCGGCAAGAGAGAAGCGCACGCGGCCGGGCAAGTCCCACGAGAGGCCGCCGCACTCGCCCGTCATCATGCGGCGCACCTGCTCGACCTGCCGCCAGCCCCAATCGTGCGACTCATCGACAAAGGCGTGCGCGGCAAGGCGCACGATGCGCCGCTGCAGGGCGAGCGGCTCAGCGCGAAACGCCGTGCGCGAAAGCGCAAGGCTCCCCTGCGCCGCGCCC
>CAJPRR010000116.1 GCA_905373085.1 uncultured Selenomonas sp. | reverse complement strand
GAACTCGCGACCCCCACCTTGGCAAGGTGGTGCTCTACCACTGAGCTACTTCCGCTTGATTTGCCCGCCAAGCATTCACGCGCTGACTGACAGAGTATATTCTAGCGGTTCTTGTCTCTTTTGTCAACACCTTTTCTGATGCTTTTCGCAATCAGTCGTACCAACCCAATGATTATTCACTACTATAAATTTCTTTCAGCCGCTCATACAATGCAGGAATGTCTTTCGTAACAGTCTCCCACAGCAAGTCTTTATCCAATGACTCATACTCATGAGCAAAGAGATTTCTCATCCCTCGCATTTCAGCCCAAGGCATATTTGCATATCTCAACCTGAAATCCTCTGACATTCGTTTGGAAAGCTCCCCCATTTGAAAAAGTGCCATAGAGCACGCGTTGCAGAACACATGATCACTCTTAAATCTTTCTTGAGAAGAACCAAATCGCTCTACCGTCTCAAAAATCTCCTCACAATGCCGCAGGATATGCTTTGCAATCTGCCTGTCTCTATCGTTCATAAAGCAACACTTCATCCTTCTGGAGATTCGCTCTAAATGTCTCGGAATCAGGAATCTTGCTTAAAAGGTCGAGCTTCATTCCCAGTGCATCCTCAAGTTCCGAATAGATGCCGCCCAGCATGAAAAAGCTTTTTATATCGCCCTCAATGCGCAAGTCGACATCGCTCTTTTCAGTCGCATTGCCTCTGGCATACGAACCAAAGAGATATGCTTTTCTTATAGGATACTTTTTGCATACGGGCGCAATACGCTCTCGTATGATCGGAATAGACAGCATATCGGCGCCTCCTCACATCAACTCTCCCATTCACTGCGCCTCAAAAAGCGGCAGCGCTTCCAGGAAGATCAGATCCTTCCTTTCCGCCGCCTTGCCTTCCGCCAGCACGCACGCTTCGCCGACGACCTTGCCGCCCGCCTTGCCTGCAAGCTCTGTCAGCGCCTTCATCGAGCCGCCCGTCGACACCACATCGTCGAGAAGCAGCACGTTCCGCCCCGCGATACGCGCCTTGTCCACGCCGTCGAGGCAAAGCTTCTGCACTCCCTTCGTCGTAATGGAGCGATCCTCGACCCAAACGGCGTCCTCCATGTACGCCTTGACCGACTTCCTTGCGACGACGTAGCGCTTCATGCCGAGACAGCGCGCGAGTTCCGCCGCGAGCGGTATGCCCTTCGTCTCCGCCGTCAGGAGGATTTCCGTCTCCTTCGGCACTTTCTCGGCCAAGGCCTTCGCACAAGCGTCCGTAAGCTCGACGTCGCCGAGCATGATAAAACCCGCGATCGCCAGCTCATCCGTCACGTTCAAGATCGGCAGTTCCCTGCGGATGCCCGCCACTTCCAAAGTATGAAATCTCTGTGCCATCGTCTGTAAAACCTCCGTCCTTCTCTCATCCCGGCGCAGGGAGCGCACACATCCCGCACTCTTCTGCATCGCCTTCATTATAATGGAATTTTCCCGCAAGCGCAATTCCTTTCATTGCTCAAGCGATTCCCTCTATGATATAATAAGACCTGCTAAGACATAAACAATACAAAAGGAGCGTGGAATAATGCAGTTGAAAATTCCTTACAGCAAGGGCAAGATGACGATCGAAGTGCCGGACGAGAACTTCCTCGGCGTACTCGAATCGCACCCCGAGGGCAAGGAGCAGCCGGGCACGCAGACGGAAATCGTCGAGCGCGCGCTCGACAACGCGATCGGCAGCCCCAAGCTCGAAGAACTCGTCCGCGGCAAGAAGCGCATGGTCATCATCACGAGCGACCACACGCGCCCTGTGCCGAGCCGCGTGACGATGCCGATCCTCCTTCGCCGCATCCGTGAGGCGAATCCCGAGATTGACATCACAATCCTCATTGCGACGGGCTTCCACCGCGCGACGACGCACGAAGAGCTCGTCGACCGCTTCGGCGAGGACATCGTCAAGAACGAGAAGATCGTCATCCACGATTCACAGGACGACGCGGCGATGGCGGATCTCGGCCTCCTGCCGTCCGGAGGCAAGCTGCTCATCAACCGCACGGCCATCGACACCGATCTGCTCATCGCCGAAGGCTTCATCGAGTCACACTTCTTCGCGGGCTTCTCGGGCGGCCGCAAGGCGATCCTGCCGGGCATCGCGTCCGCCAAGACGGTCATGGCGAACCACTGCAGCAAGTTCATCAAGAGCGACAAGGCTCGCACGGGCGTCCTCGACGGCAACCCCATCCACCGCGACATGCTCCATGCAGCGAAAGAAGCGAAGCTCGCCTTCATCCTGAACGTCGTCATCAATGCGGAGAAAGAAGTCATCGCCGCCTTTGCCGGCGACAGCCAGAAGGCGCACGTCACGGGCTGCGACTACGTGCGCACGCTCGCCGAGATCCCTCGCAACCCGTCCGACATCGTCGTATCTACGAACGGCGGCTACCCGCTCGACCAAAACATCTATCAGGCAGTCAAGGGCATGACGGCCGCCGAAGCGAACTGTAATGAGGGCGGCGTCATCATCATGGTCGCGGCCTGCAACGACGGCCACGGCGGCGAATCCTTCTACAAGACCTTGAAGGCCGCAAAGACGCCGCGCGAACTGCTTGACCAAATCGAGGCGACGCCGCAGGAAAATACGCTGCCTGACCAGTGGGAGATGCAGATTCTCGCACGCATCCTCGACCGCTTCACCGTCATCATGGTCACGGATCTCTGCGATCCGCAGATGATTCGCGACATGCACATGAAGCACGCGCTGACCTTCGACGAGGCGCTGAAACGCGCCTTCGAGCTCAAGGGCAAGGACGCAAAAGTCACCGTCATCCCCGACGGCGTCTCCGTCATCGTGCGCTGAGGCGGAAATGCACGCATAAAAATCATGCCCCCCGTCAAACGGGCGGTTTGCTCGCCCCTATAAGGGGCAGTTACCAGCCAGCGTCTAAAGGCGCTGGCTTTCCTATGAAGCGGCAACCTAAAACCGGACACAGAAGGGGTATGAATCAGACACTGTTTGTAGTGTTCTGTACATTGCCCATGTATAACATCATTAGATCCATGTCCAGAGCCGGCACTCCAACGGACAATGCCGCCATGGAAGCCATCAACGGATGGGTAAAGGCCGAGTTGTTTACAGATTTGCACATCACATCTGCAGACGATGTCCCTGGGCAGGTCACCGAATATATTCGATTCTTCAACGAAGAGCGTCCGCATACGCCCTTGGATACCTTGCTCCAAAGCAGTATCGGGAACGGTTCGCGCCCAAGCGCGGAAGAGCCGACACTTGATAAGCGGTCATTGTGAATAGATTCCGTAGACATCCAAACCAGCATAAAATTCTCGGTCTTCAACGGTTATCTAACGCTTTGATAAGGTTTGTCTGACATTCAGGTTTCCATGACTATTTTGGGAATTTTTGTGTCCAGTTGCTTTGTTGACAAGTGCATACAGACGATAGATGCACAATATGGACGAGGATGGCCATCGGACAGAAGGAGGCGTCATGAAGGACAAAAAAATCCAGGGCGAGATTCAAAATCTCAAGCCGCATATCATGCGAGAACTGCAGAGCCTCTACGATCTGAGCGTGCCGGTCGGGCAGCTTTCGACGAAGGAGCTGAACGAGAGGCTCATCGCCGTCACGGAGGAAATCGGGCGCGAAGTCGCCGTCTACGTCGACCGCAAGGGGCGCATCATCGAAATTTCCGTCGGCAACACGTGGACGGTCGATTTGCCCGCCGTCGATGCCCGCTCGGAGGTGCGCCTTTCGGGCGTGCGCTGCATCCATACGCATCCGAGCGGCGATACGGAGCTCAGCGATCCCGACATCTCGTCGCTTCGCCGCCTGCGCTTCGACGCGATGGCGGCCATCGGGCGGCTTTCGGGTGAGAGCGTCGGCTGCCTCGGCTTCTTCACGGGCGAGAAGGAAGAGGACGGCACGCTCGAAGTGCAGCTTTTCGGCCCTGTGCGCGCCGATCATCTGAACCGCATCCGCCTGACGCCGCTCATCCAGAGCATCAACAAGCGTCTTTCGAGGGAGCGTACGCAGGCGACGGACGATGAGGAGGAACGCGCCGTGCTCGCTGGGATCGATGCGCCCATGACCTGCGCTCTGTGGACGACGGAGGATTCGCTCGCCGAGCTGGCAGAGCTTGCACGCACGGCGGGCGCGACCGTCGTAGGCACGTTCATCCAGAAGAAAGCGAAGCCCGATACGGCGCTCTTTTTGGGGCGCGGCAAGGTCGAGGAGATGGCGATGTTCATCCAGAACGAGCGTGCGACGCTCGTCATTTTCGACGATGAACTTACGCCGTCGCAGCAGAGGAATCTCGAAATGGCGCTCGGCGTGAAGATCCTCGACCGCACGGCGCTGATCCTCGACATCTTCGCGCAGAGAGCGCGCACGGCGGCGGGCAAGCTGCAGGTCGAGCTGGCGCAGATGAAGTACAGTTTGCCGCGCATCTTGGGACAGGGACTCGTGCTTTCAAGGCTCGGTGGCGGCATCGGCACGCGCGGTCCCGGCGAGACGAAGCTCGAAGTCGACCGTCGTCGCATCCGTCGTCGCATCCACGACATCGAGGGCGAGATCGAGCGCCTCAAGAAGGAGCGATTGCTGCATCGCGAGCGCCGCCGCGCCGCGCGCATCCCCGTCGCCGCCCTCGTCGGCTACACGAACGCCGGCAAGTCGACGCTCTTGAACGCCTTGACGGGCGCGGACGTTTTCGCCGAGGACAAGCTCTTTGCGACGCTCGACCCGACGACGCGCTCTCTTCGGCTCGCGGACGACCGCGAAATCCTCGTGACCGATACCGTGGGCTTCATCCAGAAACTGCCGCATACGCTCGTGCAGGCCTTCCACGCAACGCTCGAAGAGGTCGTCGAAGCCGACATTCTGCTGCATGTCGTCGATGTGTCGAACGAGGCTGCCGAGTTCCAGATCGAGGCTGTCACTGAAGCTCTTAAGGAGCTTGGCGCAGCCGAAAAGCCCATGCTCTATGTGCTGAACAAGCTCGATCGCCTGACGAACGGCGCAGGCGGCACGGACGGATTCGACGCAGCGGCGCATGTCGATCTGGCAGACGATGCGAGGCACGAGGCGGCGGGCGGTTTTTCCGGAGGAGAGATTTCGTCCTTGGAAGAGGCGCCTCTGCCGCCCGCCGTCCTGCGCCTCCTGCGCGGCCGCGAAGGCTGTGCCGTCGCCGCGAGGACGGGCGCGGGGCTTGCCGACCTGCAGGAAAAGATCGCCTCTTTCTTCCGTGCGGACGAGGTCGAGCTTGCGCTTCACATCCCATTTACGGAGAACGCAGCCGTCACGCGCCTGCATGAGGCGGGACGGGTGCTTCAGACGGACTACGATGAGCGCGGCACGCGCCTTTGCGTCCGTCTGAGCAAAGAAGAAGCCGTGCGCTTTCAGCGCTATGAGATTCCCTAATGCCGTACTGCAGCACGAACTCGATGTTGAGAATATCTTGCGACATAAGTCGTCCTTGGTCTTGACTTCTTGGACTTTCATAGTACACTAAAGGAGATGCCGCATTTTCCGAATCATGCGGCGATTTCCCAAGCTGTATGGTCTCGCCTTCGGCTTGACCTCTTGGATTTCCAATCAAAGGAGATGTTTTTCCATCATGAAAAGCGAGTATTTGCGGGGCATTGCCTACGCCTTGCTCTTCGCCGTTCCTGCATACGTCCTCGGAAAGTTCTTCCCCATCATCGGCGGGCCTGTCTTCGGCATCCTCCTCGGCATGCTCTTCGCACGTCGCGCCCGGCCGAAGAACTTCGAGGCGGGCATCAGCTTCACAGGCAAGAAGATCCTGCAGTATGCCATCATCCTCTTGGGCTTCGAGATGAACCTCTACCATGTCTTGTCGGTCGGCTCGCAGTCGCTCGCCGTCATGGCGTCTACGCTCGCGACGGCGTTCCTCGTCGCTTGGGGCGCGGGCAGGCTCTTGGGCGTCGAGGGCGACGCGCGGACGCTCATCGGCGCGGGCACGGCGATCTGCGGCGGCTCGGCCATTGCGGCGGTCGCGCCCGTCATCGGAGCGAAGGACAAGGACATCGTCTTTTCCATCTCGACGATCTTCCTCTTCAACGTCATTGCCGTCTTCATCTTCCCCTTCCTCGGTCACTTCATGGGCATGAGCGACCTCGGCTTCGGCATGTGGGCGGGCACGGCCATCAACGACACCTCGTCCGTCGTCGCGGCCGGCTACTCTTACAGCCACGAGGCGGGCAGCTACGCGACAATCGTCAAGCTCACGCGCGCCCTTTGCATCGTGCCCGTATGCCTCGCCTTCGCGCTCTTCGCAGCGCGTGCTGACAAGGCGGAGGGCAAGGGCTTCAGCCTCAAGCGCATCTTCCCCATGTTCATCCTGTGGTTCGTCGTCGCTTCCATCGTCAACACGACGGGCGTCCTGCCCGAAGCGCTCTCGCACCTCCTCGGCGAGGCGGGCAAATTTGCCATCGTGCTCGCCATGAGCGCCATCGGACTCAACACGGACTTCGGCGCGCTCCTCAAGAACGGCGTGCGCCCCATCACGCTCGGGCTTTTCTGCTGGATCGCCGTCGCCGTCGTCTCGCTCATCGTGCAGCATTTCATCGGCATCATCTGATACATGTTTGCAGAAAAAGGCGGCGCGGATGCACACGGGCGGACGGCGTTTTTCCAAACGGCAAGGACATGTTTGCCGCCCGATTCGTTGTCCACACTTTCCGCAATGCTGTGGATAAGTTCTGCACAGAGCGGCCGGCTGTCGATTTTCTTGAAAAACCGGCGACTTTTCCACAGCCTCTATGCACAAAGTGGACAAAATTGGGGATAAGTCCTAAGGAAGCGCTGATAAATTCAGCCTTTCCCTAAGAACATCCATCTTGAAAGGAGGCAATATGGTATCCGAGTGGGAAATACTCATGCGCCTGACGCTCTCGTGCATCCTCGGCGGCGTCATCGGCTACGAGCGGCAGTCGCGCCGCAAGTCGGCGGGGCTTCGCACGAACATGCTCGTGTGCCTCGGCTCGTGCCTCGTCATGCTCATCTCGACGGCGAT
>CAJPRR010000115.1 GCA_905373085.1 uncultured Selenomonas sp. | reverse complement strand
TAACAACGACCTTTCTTTGCCGAACGCGCTCCTTAGCGCTGCGGCGATTTCTTAAATTAAAAATGAACTGTACCCGATTATAAGCATCGACCTCCGTTTTGTATAGCGCATAAAAAAGATGGGAGTTATCGCAAAAAGCGATAACTCCCCAACAATATTCCTTTATTGCAGCTTTCAGATCGTACTCTGATAAATCTGCTGAACATGTTCAACGTAGGTGCGAATATGGCGCAGGCGCGGGTTTTCCTTCTTATATACAAGCACAGCGTCGAGTGTCAGCGCGGGGGCAAGGGAAGAGAAACCCGACGTGATGCCGAGCGCTTCGATGAAGCGGCGCGGCAGGAGCGCCCCCGCCGGGTTTTCCCGACAAAAATGCACCATCGCATACGGAGTCGAAAGACGCGCTGCCACTACGGGCATCTCTTCACTGAAGTAGCGCTCGTAGACGCGGTTCATCGACGACTTCGCGGGGTAAAACACGAGCGGCTGCTTCGCCGCCCAAACTCGTGCTGCATCGCCTTCGGCGCGCGCAAGGCAAGGCGCATAGAAAACGATGTCATCATCGGAAAAATGCACGCACTCCCATCCGTCAAAACTCATTCCTTCCAGGCGATATACCGAGGCAACGTCGATGCGGTCTTCCAGAAATCCGCATCGAATCTCATCTTCCTCCATTTCAAAAACATTGAGGCAAATCTTCTCATTCTGCTTCTGAAAGTACGATACATGACGATTCATGTGAACATCGCCCAGAGAGCGCAGTACGGCGACATTTAGCTCGGCAGGCTTGCGCTTCACGCTTTCCTGCACCTCCGCCACCGCGTCCCTCAGCTGCTCGACGCAAAGCTGCGCCTTCTCCAGAAACGCCGTGCCCGCCTCCGTCAGGTCGCTGCCGCGCGTCGAGCGGCGGATCAAAGTGACGCCGACCGCCTCTTCGAGCTTCTTCATCTGCACGCTGAACGCCGACTGCGTGATGTTCGCTTCCTTAGCGGCAAGCGAAAAGTTCCTGACCCTGCCGTAGATGATGAAACATTCCAACTGATGTATGCTCGGCAGTTCGCCCATGCCGC
Organism: uncultured Selenomonas sp.; assembly: GCA_905373085.1. GTDB lineage: Bacteria > Bacillota > Negativicutes > Selenomonadales > Selenomonadaceae > Selenomonas. The sequence goes on along the minus strand of CAJPRR010000115.1, from coordinate 5,999 downwards.
AGCCTCCCTTCGACAGGAGATTTCCTGCCGCATTTTCTCGAAAACAAAAAGCGGCTTCTGCGCCTAAGCAGAAAGCCGCTTAAATATCCTATGGTGGAGACGAGGGGGATCGAACCCCTGACCTCTTGCATGCCATGCAAGCGCTCTCCCAGCTGAGCTACGCCCCCACAGACAAGTTACTTTGCTAGTATACAGCACGAAAGCAAAAAGCGCAAGCCCTTTTTGTAAAAAATTTCATGCGCTCAGATACGCTTTTCGATAGCTGCCGTCGAGGATATGCTGCCACCATGCGCGGTTTTCCAGATACCATGCAATCGTGCACTCGATGCCCTCTTCGAATCTCGTCTCGGGCAGCCAGCCGAGTTCCGTGTGGATCTTCGTCGGGTCGATCGCATAGCGGCGATCGTGCCCCTTCCTGTCCGCCACATACGAGATGAGGCTCTCAGGCTTCTTCAAGGCGCGAAGGATGGTCTTGACGACGTCGATGTTGGCGCGTTCGTTGTGACCGCCGATGTTGTAGACCTCTCCCGTGCGCCCCTTCTGCAGCACGAGGTCGATGGCGCGGCAATGATCCTCGACGTAGAGCCAGTCGCGCACGTTGACGCCGTCACCGTAGACGGGAAGCTTCTCGTCGGCAAGCGCCTTGACGATCATCAGCGGGATGAGTTTCTCGGGGAAATGGTACGGGCCGTAGTTGTTCGAGCAGCGCGAGATCGTCACGGGCAGGCCGTATGTGCGGCTGTAAGCGAGCACGAGGAGATCGGCGCTCGCCTTCGAGGATGAGTACGGGCTCGACGTATGCAAGGGCGTCTCCTCAGTGAAGAAGAGGTCGGGGCGATCGAGCGGCAAATCGCCGTAGACCTCGTCCGTCGACACCTGATGGTAGCGCGAAATGCCGTACTCGCGGCAGGCGTCCATGAGAACGCTCGTGCCGATGATGTTCGTCTGCAGGAAGATCTCCGGCGTCTCGATCGAGCGGTCGACATGACTTTCCGCCGCGAAATTCACGACGACATCGGGTTTCTCGGCGCGAAAGAGTGCATAGATCGCCTCGCGGTTGCATATATTGCAGTGGGCGAAGCGAAAGCGCGGCTCTTCTGCGAGATCGAGCAGAGATTCATAGTCGCCCGCATACGTCAGCGCATCGACGCAAAGAATTTCTGCATCCGCGTGCGCCTTCACCATATAGTGGACGAAATTGCTGCCGATAAAGCCAGCGCCGCCGGTCACAAGATACTTCACGCTTCTTCCTCCCCATAGACGAAATTGAGCTCCGTTTCCCGTTCGGCGAGCATCGGCGCCGCCTCGTCTTTCGCCGAAAGAACCGTCGGCGTGATCTCCCAGTCGACGCCGATGGCAGGATCGCTCCAAAGAATGTTGCCGTCGCACTCCGGCGCATAGTAATTGTCCGCTTTGTACTGCACCTCGACGTCGTCCGTCAGTGTAATGAAGCCGTGCGCGAAACCGCGCGGAATCATCAGCTGCCGCTTGTTTTCCGCTGAAAGGCGCACGGAAACCCACTTTGCATACTGCGGCGAACCCTTTCGTATGTCAACGGCGACATCTAAGATTTCGCCGCGCGTGCAGCGCAGGAGCTTTGCCTGTGCCATGGGATTCTTCTGATAGTGAAGTCCGCGTAGCGTGCCCTTTTCCGCTGAGAAAGACTGATTGTCCTGCACGAAGTCGTAGAAGAGCCCCGCCTCTTCCATCTTCTTTTTCGACCAGCTCTCCATGAACCAGCCGCGTGCATCGCCGAACACCTGCGGTTCCAAGATAAAGACGCCCTTGAGGCGCGTTTCCGTCACATTCATGTCTCGTTCCCCTATCCCTTCACCAGCTGTTCCAAATAGCGCCCGTAGTCGTTCTTCATCAAAGGCTGCGCGAGGCGCAGAACCTGCTCCGCATCAATGTGCCCCATGCGGTAGGCGATCTCCTCGATGCAGGCGATCTTGAGACCCTGGCGATCCTGAATCGTCTCGACGAACGTCGCCGCCTGCAGAAGCGACTCATGCGTGCCTGTATCGAGCCACGCGAACCCCCTGCGCATCTTCTCTACCTGAAGGTCACCGCGCTCCAAATATGCGCGGTTCACATCCGTGATCTCAAGCTCGCCGCGTGCCGACGGCTTGACCGCCTTCGCTATCTCAACGACATCGTTGTCGTAGAAGTACAGCCCCGTCACCGCATAGTTCGAGCGCGGCGTCTCGGGCTTCTCCTCCAAGCTGACAGCGCATCCCGTCTCGTCAAATTCCACGACGCCGTAGCGCTGCGGATCGCGCACGTAGTAGGCGAACACCGTCGCGCCTGCCTCGCGTGCCGCCGCACACTGCAAAAGCCGCGCGAGGTCGGCGCCGTAGAAGATGTTGTCGCCCAAGACGAGCGCACAGCCATCGCCGCCGATGAACGGCTCGCCAATGAGGAACGCCTGCGCCAAACCGTCGGGACTCGGCTGCACGGCATAAGAGATGTGGATGCCCCACTGGCTGCCGTCGCCAAGCATGGCGGAAAACATCGCGCTGTCCTGCGGCGTCGTGATGACGAGGATGTCCTTTAGCCCGGCAAGCATCAACGTGCTCAGCGGATAATAGATCATCGGCTTGTCAAAGACCGGCATGAGCTGCTTTGACACGACCTTTGTCAGCGGATAGAGGCGCGTGCCCGAGCCGCCCGCCAGAATTATTCCCTTCTTCAGCACAAAATCACCTCTCGAACGACACGGCTTCAAGATTTCCGCATCTCAAGCCTTCTGCCAGATCAACCCCATGAACTCGCTGTGACGCTTCCTGACCTCACGAGCTACGACGCCCACGATCGTATTGACGAGATCAGCCGAATAGTTCTTCTGCGTCATCGGGATGCAGGCGTCAAGGATGACGGACGTATCAGGCGCAAGATAATACTTGAACAGTTTGTTGCCGTTGTTCAGGCGCATGATGAAGTTCGTCACCTCATAGGCATTGTCATCATTCAGCGCCTTCGGCGCAAGATTGGCTCGTACGATCACATAGATCGTATCGTCGAAAATGACCCCGAGCGGCACATACTGTCCCTGCACCTCAACGGTCGAGCGAAAAATCACGCTCTCATGCTCATCGCCAAGCTCCTCGCGCTCAAAGCTGTCAATCTTATGCCGCTGCAAATATCGCTTGAACTTCTCCGCTGCCTCTACCATGAAACTTCCTCCGTAAATGCGAAATTCGTATTTTTGTAGTATTCCCCAAAGGCACGGGAAACTCCTGCCCGTAGGAAGAATTTTCCGCAAATCACTCAAGCTGCCTAATTTTCCTGCGTCATCCCGTTTTCCGTCCCACGATGCACGCCTTTTCCTTCTCCCCTTCGCGCAGGACGACGGAAAAACCTGCTGACTGCAGGAGCGTTTCCAACTCGTCTGGCGAATAAATCCGCATCCCGTCGATGCGGCTCGACCATGTCGTATCGAGCGGATCGGCGGCTTCCACGCCGATGATGAAGAGGCCGCTTTTTTTCAGCACGCGGTTGACCTCGCAAAAGCATGTGCGCAGATCATCCCAAAAATAAATGCTTTCCATGGCGGTCACAAAATCGAACAGATTGTCTTCATAAGGCAGCTTTTCCGCCGTGCCTTGCTGGAAATTGCAGCGTGCGCCGAGAAATTCTGCATTGACCTTGCGGCTGCGCCGCAGGCTCTCCTCGGAGTGATCGAATCCATCCGCCGACAAATCGGGATGCGCGTGCAGCAAATCTGCGATCATGCCGCCCCCGCCGCAGCCAATATCGAGCATCCTGCCGCTTTTTGGAAGATCAACGCGCGACAAGCACCACTCCCAGAGGCTTCGATGCCCTATGTTCATGCCGCACAAGACCAGCTTGCCCAAAAATCCCTGCGGCTTGCGGAAATTGTTCATAAACTTCTTCATGACGCCACGCTCCTTTCAGACCTCCGTGATCTTCGCAAAAAATTCCTTGTACTCAAGCCGCAGGATTTCAGCAACCTCCTTGCGCATTGCGGGGCTTTCCATCGTTTCGAGCGCCGCGCGACGCGCCTTGAGCAGAATATCGACGTCGCGCAGGGCGTCCGCCATCTTGAGGTCGGGCAGGCCGTGCTGCATCGCGCCGAAAAATTGACCGGGACCTCTGAGCTTCAAATCCTCCTCGGCGAGCACGAAGCCGTCGCGCACGCTCTCCAAAAGGGCAAGCCGTTTCTTCGCCGCAGCGGTTCGCGCCGCCGAAACGAGGATGCAGCAGGAACGATGCGCTCCCCTGCCCACGCGTCCGCGCAGCTGATGAAGCTGCGCGAGGCCGAAGCGCTCGGCATTCTCAATGACCATGATGCTCGCGTTCGGCACGTCTACCCCCACCTCGATGACCGTCGTCGTCACGAGGACATCGAGCTTGCCCGCGTGGAATTCCGCCATGACGGCTTCCTTCTCCTTGCCTCGGAGTTTGCCGTGCACGAGGCCGCATCGCACTTCACGGAACACGCCCGCGCTGAGTTCTGCGTAGACCTCCTGCGCCGACGGCAGGCCAAGCGTGTCGCTCTCTTCGACGAGCGGACAGACGACGTAGGCCTGCCTGCCCCTTTCAATCTCTTGTCGCACAAAGCGATAGATGCGGTCGCGCCGGTCGGGCGTGCGCACGAAGGTCTCGACGGGCACGCGCCCCGGCGGCAGATGCTCGATGCGCGAGACGTCAAGATCGCCGTAGACCGTCAAGGTCATCGTGCGTGGAATCGGCGTCGCCGTCATGACGAGCATGTCGGGCGTAAGGCGAGCGCGTTTTTCGAGCGCCGCTCGCTGCTCGACGCCGAAGCGATGCTGCTCGTCCGTCACGACGAGGCCGAGCGCCGCGAAGGCGACAGGTTCCTGAATCAGGGCATGCGTGCCGATCACGATATCGACATCGTGCGCCTCGATTGCCGCGTACGCCGCCTCGCGCTCCTTCTTCGACAGTCTTCCTGTCAGGAGCAGCAGCCGCACAGGCAAATCTCGCAGCAATTCGCTGAACTTGTCGAAATGCTGACGCGCCAAGATTTCCGTCGGCGCCATGAATGCGCCCTGAAAGCCGTTTTCCACCGTCTTGACGAGCGCCAAGAGGGCGAGCGCCGTCTTGCCCGAGCCGACGTCGCCCTGCACGAGACGGCGCATCGGCAAGGCAAGCTCCATGTCCTGCCGAATGTCGCGCCACGCCTTTTCCTGATCCTCCGTCAAGCGGAACGGCAAAGCCTCGCGCGCCCCGCACGAAAGGCGGCTCGCGCCGAGATGGCGCACGCCCTTCCTCTTTTCGCGGCTCTCGCGGCGCAGGAGAAGAAGCCCGCACTGGATGAGGTAAAGCTCCTCGAAGATCAGTCTTTCTCGCGCGAGATGCAGCGCCTCGGGCGATTCGGGAAAATGCACCTCGCGGTACGCCTCTTCTCGCGCGACGAGACGATAGCGCTGGCAGATGCTCTCGGGCAAGGTCTCCACAATCTTTCCGATCCCTTGAAAGACTCCTGTGAGAAGCGTGCGAAAAAACTTCTGATTCAGACTGCCCGAAGCCGCATAGACCGGCAAAATGCCCAGAGCCGCTTCCCCGCCTTTTTCCATCAGGGAGAAGTCCTTGACCTGGCTCATCTGCTTCTTGCCGCGCCCGCCGAAGGCATAATCAATCTTGCCGACAGCGAAGAGCTGCATCCCCGCCTTGAGCTTTCCCTTGAGGAACTTCTGATTGAAGAACGTGACTTGCAGAAATCCCGTGCCGTCGTCAATATCGACGCTCAGGATATGAATGCCGCGCCCCGTGCGCCTCTCGGCTATATGACGGATGACGCCTGTGACCGCCTGCTGCTCGCCGACCACGATCGCGGCGAGCGGCGTCAGCACGCGCCTGTCTTCGTATGTGCGCGGATAATAGGTCAGGAGGTCATAGACGGTAAAGAGGCCGATCTTGTTCAGCGCCTCGTATTTCTTCGCACCGACGCCCTTAAGCTCCAAAAGGCTTGTCTGCAGCTCCATGGCCGCCCCCTCTCCGAAAGATGCAAAACA
>CAJPRR010000114.1 GCA_905373085.1 uncultured Selenomonas sp. | reverse complement strand
GGCATCAAGTCGGAAGAGGGCAATACGAACGCGATCCGCGTCTACACGATTTAAGGGAGTGTTGCTGAAGCCTCCGTAAGTCAGCCTGAAAAGCTGATTTACGGGGGCTTTTTCTGTGCAGGAAGTAGTTGCTGCAGTTTTGAATGTATGGAGGCAAGGATTCTGACAAGCAGGATTTAGCCGCTTTTGTATAGAAAGTAAAATTTTAAGAAAGAAAATGAAAACGACAGGCAGGTTTCTCAGCGTTGCTGCGATTTTACGAAAAATAAGGGTGCGCCGGTGATTTTTAGAATGTGAGGGAACTCTATGTCGATAAAAAGCAACTTTCTGGATGAAGTCAAAATTGGGAAAAATGTAGAGCTCATGATTGGCACAAAGGAAATCACAGGGATCGTCGTTTCTGTTGATACGGAGTCCGTAAAGATAAAAAGGGAAAGCGGCAATGTGTCAACCGTATCTCTCGATATGATCTCCTTCTATGAATTCGGTGAGGCAGAGGAGCTTGCCGAGATGGAGAGGGCGAAAAACTTGGAGGAGGCAGGGCAACTGCTGCAGGGAGAAGCAGTTGCGGGAAACGAGCGTGTGGATGCTTCCGCAGCGACAGGAGAAGAGGCGTCCGCGTTGTTCGTCCCACAAAACGGCACGCTGTTGGAAAAACTGGCAGCACGAGGAGAGACGTATTTTTCCCGGATGTTTGCACCAGTCGCGCGAGTTTACCGAGAGATTGCCATGGAAAGGGAAGGGCATGCAGGGGCCGCTGAACTGCTCGCCGTTGCCGATAGCTTGGATTATGCTATATTGAAACTTCATGAAACTTCGCCGGCAGACTATAAGATTCAGGAAAACATCACAAAGCTGAAAAGGCTTATGAGATTGTCTGTGTACAAAGAAAATGCAAAGGCGGCAGCCAACATGCTGGCAGCCCTTTATGGACAGTGCAAGTGCGAAAATCTAGCACTGGATGTCTACGAGAAGAAAAACGGTGATAACGTATCTGCCTTCGCTGTTGCCGAGAGCATTCGACAGGATGAGAAAATGTTGCTTTTCGCTTGCAGACATTTCATGAATGATTTCAAACTTCAGCCTTATATTGTATATTATTTGCTCTGCAGCATGATCGCGAATGCGGATTATTCCCTGCTGACCAAGCTCGATGTCCGCCGAGCGACGGAGAGAAATATGCCTGGCTGGCTGGCGTTGCTGAAGGGCGTTTTGCTGTCCTGCGGTGTTGCATACCCGAAAGAATTCGATGAGGCGGCATCCGCTGAAGCACTGAATCAGCTGCTTCCGTTGTTTTATGCGCAAAACATCAAGACCAATACGGGCATGCTCGCGTATCTGCCGGCGACAGGACAGCAGGAAAGACCGGCGGTGGAATGCCCGACCTATATGAAGGCGCGGAAGGCGCGTGAAGAGAAAAGATTCCAGGAGGCGGAAAAACTCTTCATTGAAGCTATCCGTAGGAAAGAGCGTCCCAGCGGCGCCGCTGCCGATCTGGTGAGCCTGATGATGCAGCGGCATTTATGGGATCGTGCGGCAAGGTATTTGGAGCAGTACGGTGCGCTGTATATGCGGGAAGAAGCCTATGAAAACATGAAGAAGCAGATTGTCAGCATGACGCCGCATAACCTGAAAGTGATTTCCCGATATGGAAAAAATGACGATGCGACGGATTATTTTCTACTGGCACAAAAAACAGATATCGAGGACAAAGATCCCCAGAAAGCCATCACATTTTATAAGGAGGCCATAAAAAAGAAGCAGAGGCTGACTAGCAGTGTGCCGAATCTGGCCTCCCTGTATGCACGCCTGCAGATGTATCCCGAAGCATTGGCACTATTGCGGGATTATGGCAAGAAGGTCATGGAAAAGAGGGCGTACCTGAATCTGCGGATTTCCATACTGTTCAAGGCAAAAGAAACGGCCTACAAGCAGGATGTCCTGGATACATACAAGGTTCTTTTGGAAATGACGGCTTCCGGAGAAAAACAGGCGGAGCTGTATTTTTCCGAAGCGTATCTTTTCAGCCAAATGGGAGGATACAAGGAAGCTATTCAATTTTTTCAGCAAAGCCTGCAGAAGATGGAGCGAGGATTCTATCTGGATGAGGAAAGGAAGCAGCGTCAGACGATCAATGCCTTGATGGGCATATGCAGTGCCTATTTCAAGCTGGATAATATTGAGAAGGCTAAAGAGTTCGCGCATAAAATCCTGCGGCTGCAGCCGCAAAATGAACAGGCGCAGTCGATCATTGCGGGCGAATTCAAGGGAAATGCGGAATTGTCCACTGTCGACTTGGAAGAAGACGCCATTGGCATGGCGAAAATATCGGGTTATATTTCACAAAAAATTGAAGGATTGAGCCTCGAAAATGAATTAAAAAACAAGGAAGTGATAAAAAAAGGAGTTTTTGTAGGGAAGGAAGATGAAGGCCGCAGAATTATTGATGGGATATTTGCCGGACAGGTCAGGGCAAGTGTGAATGATGAAATTCAAAGCAACAATTACTTTGTCGTCGCAAAACTGATGCGTCAGATTTTGGATTCCGGGAAAGAAATCAAAGAAGCGTCGTTTTTTAGCGAAGAACGGTATCAGGCTTATGTAGCGACAGGAACGTATTTTTACGGCAATTACAGGCTTCACCGCAATGACCTTGTTGATAATTTTGATACCGCGAGGTATTGCTTTTTTGAAGCGTATTCCGTATCACAAGATACAGGAAGCACGTATAATGCCTATAGATGTTGGGCCGCATCGACCATTTGCTACATCCAGACTTATTTTTATTCCAAGACGGAAATTCGGGAAAAAAGCGGCAGGCTGTACTATGATTTGAATAATCTCAAGGAGATTGACAAGGCGTTTCAGGCGAATATCAGTGAGACCTTTAAGGCTGATATTTGTACATCTATAGAAGAATTTACAGCAGGCATGTTGGAGCTTACAACGTATAATTTCAGAGCAAAGACTCTTGTCTTGGAGAAGATCCAGAATCATGCGCAGTTCGGTCGCGTGCTGGATGTCTTGTCGGGAATCATTGCGGAAACAATTCCCGATACGATCAATGCGGAAGCGTTCGCGAGTTTGTGGAACAAAGCGGCAAGGCTTCATTATGAAATGCGCAGGATGTTTTTGAACATGATTGAAAATATGATGGACGATGTATTTTCCATCGGGCGGTTGCAAGAGTGGTATGAAAAGTTTAACGATAATAAGTATCTGTCTTATCTTAGCCGTACGGATTCCATCTATGCTGCGGATTTGCGGAAGATTTTCACTGCCTTGCTGCGGTATAATGAGATATCCGATTTTGACTACAAAGCGGAGACGCTTAACAAAGCGGACGATACGCGCAGACATCTTGAGGAAAAGATTCATGAGTATCCCACGTCGCTTGGTTATGAGGCACTGTTGCCCAGTCTGGCACAGCTGCAGGGAAAAATCATCAAGGAATCGGCGCAGCTCTACGGCAACGCGGAGCCGGATATTTCGGTCGGCTTGTCAGGGGACTGCTCGGTCGATGAGGAAAATTTACTGGTGAACGTGCCGATCGCCTTTACAAATAAGAACAATGTCCAGACGGCGGATAATGTATCCGTCAGGATTTTGAGTGACAATGCCGACGTCCTGCAGGATGAACAGTTGTCTAAAGGACTGCTGCCGGGCAGCGGCAAGGCGGAGGAAAAGATTTTTGAATTCAGGGTAACTCCGGAAGTCATACAGAACAAGACGTTCTCGATTCAGATCGCGATCCAGTACCAATATAAGAAGAATATGACGGAATTTCAGGAAGGGGCGATGGAGACGGTTCTTTCCATACCCCTTTACAGCGAGACGGCTTTCCAGCCCATCGAGAACAAATTTGAGCCGTACCGGAATGGCTCTGAAGTGAGGGAGCCGTCCATGTTTTACGGGCGGGAAAAGGATCTCGATGACATCGTTCGCCAGATCAGCGATGAATCTGGAAAAATCCTGCAGGGAAGATGCCTGGCGCTCTACGGGCAAACGCGAACAGGCAAGTCCTCCCTGCTCCACCATCTGGGACGGCGCCTGCGGGAGATCAATCCGGAGGGGAACATCATCGTCAATATCGGCAGCATCGGGGAGGAGGACTTGTCCGGCAACGATATCACGGCGTTCCTTTACACGCTGCTCGAGGGGCTGAAGCATGAGATCGACAGCAATCATCCGCACCTGAAAGAGTGGATGCGGAAGGCCGGCATGGAAATCGATCTGGCTCGTTTTTGGGCAGCGCCGGACTATGCACAGTTGTATTTCAACAGCACCTTCAAGGAGGTGACACGTTTCCTCGAAAGTGTCGAGGAGAAATACAACATTGTCGTGATGATCGACGAGTTCACCTATATCTATGATTGGATTCGCCGGGGAGTCATGACGGACCGGATCATGAAATTCTGGAAGGCGTTTATCCAAAACAATGGGATTTTCGCGATCATCATCGGACAGGACCACATGATGAAGTTCATCAACGAAAAGCAGTTCACCAATGATTTTGGCTCGACGGACTTGTGGAAGGTCACGTATCTGGCAGAGGAACACGCGAAAAGGCTGATGGATGAGCCGATCCGCCTTCTGGATGAAAATGGCGAATCGATCAGCCGCTATAAGCCGGAAGCTTTGGACCGCTTGTACGAGTTGACGGCCGGAAGCGCATTTTTGATTATGAATCTCTGCGCGGGACTGGTCGATTATCTGAATCAGACGCATACTGTCTTTGTCACGCGCGCTCATATCGAGGATTATCTGAAGAAGAATCTGGCCGCTTTTGAGGAAGCCCGCTTCTTTGAGCCGCAGTATGATGACAAGAGCAGCGCCGATTCGGATGAGGCCAACCGGGAAAACAAGCGCATTCTGCACAGGATCGCCCAGCTTTCGGGAAAGAAGGAATGGACGCCGCTCAACAGCGTGATCGAGCGAGAGGGCGATTTCGAACTTCTGGAGGCCTTGGAACAGAGGGATGTCGTCATCATTCAGGGACGGGAGCGGTGCAAGATCAAGGTGGCTTTGTACAAGGAATGGATCATTGAAAAATATGGCTTGGAGGTAGCGCATGGATAATATATTCCAAATCGGAGGACAGGCCGCTGGCAGCTCGTTTATTGGGCGCAAAACCTTCGTTGGGAATTTGCGGAAGAATTTCTTGGATGGACGGGTGCGCATGGCGAAATCGTTCGTCGGATTGACGAGGATTGGCAAGACGTCCGCCGTTGCGAAAGCTTTTGAACACGTGCCGGAAGATGTTCTTTACATTTACGAAAACCTCAATGAATGGGGCAGCTATATCGAGATTTGGCAGGATATCTGCTGTGAGATTCGCAGATACTTGCTGCGGCTAGGGGAACTGGAGGCCGAGGTCGGAGCGTATCTCTCTTCCATGGAGGACGAGGCGCTGAAATGGATTGTCTTTTCGCGCAATATCAAGAGAATCTTTGAATACCTTGCTGAACGGGAAATAAAAACCATCCTGGTCTTGGACGAATTTGACAATGCGGCCACTCTTTTTGAAAAGGAGACGAAATACTTCGAGCTGTTTCGCACGCTGTTTTCCTCAAGCAAGTTCCATGTGTTCGCAATTACGATTTCACGCCGCAATCTCTATACGATCGAGGAAGCTACTTACCAAAGCTCCACTTTCCACGGGGTTTGGGACATCGTTCCCTTCAAGGGATTCGATGCGGCGGATATGGCGGAGTACTTTGCTATATTCGAACAGCAGGGAATTGATTTGGATGGGACGCAAAAAGAAAAAATCATTTATTATGCAGGAAACTTGCCTTATCTTCTCTCTGTCATGGGACATTACATCATGGAAGCGGCGGAGGCAGGGGAAGAGATCGATATCGACAGCATTTTCCTGAGTCGCTGCAAGACGATCAATGATTACTATCGGGACTGCCTCAAACATCTGGAACGCGATGGCGACCTGAAGCGGATTGTGCCGTTTGTTGTCGGTCCGAATATCGGCGTGACACAGAACGACAAGGATGAGCTGTTTAATCTGGGCTATTTCCGGGAAGAGAACGGCGAGCTTATTGCCATTGCAAAGTATTTCTCTGATTTCCTCTCCGCCAATATGGTTTCCTTGAGCATTTGGGATAATATTATCGGCTTGGAGAAGAAACTGAAGCTGCTCATTGAGAAGGAACTTCCCGCACTGGTAAGACGGTATCAGGCGGGAGGGGACAATGCCCTCGATATCCAGCGTGTTATTCTGAGCAGGACGGAGGAAATCAGCCGGGGCGATCTTATGCGTTACGATGCCTTCATTGCGAACAACAAGAAGGTATTCAATATCGACAGCGCTTACCTTGACGTCATGTCCATGGCGGATGCCGTGAAAATTCTCAAGGCGAACTGGCAGGAAGTTTTTTCCAAGTATTTTAACAATGAACTTTTTTCTGCACTGGAATATAAGTTCAGCAAGTGCTCCATGGCACGCAACCCGGTTGCTCATGGTCATGAGGAGTATCTGACGGAACTGGACAAAAGAGAAGTGGATGTATTCTGCAAACAGTTTTTCGACCTGCTTTCCGCTGCCGACGGCGAGATGGGAGAAATGGAAGAGTCCTATGTAGACGTGGCAAAAAATTTCCCTGCCGACATGATCGAGGCAGTGAAGCTGGGTCCTTTTGAAAAGCCGCCGTTGGAACTGCTGCATCGAAGGGTCAGGATCTATGTGTTCGAGAAGGGGAGAAATAAAAATCTTCGCGGCATTGTAGAGGGAAAATACCGCGGGACGATTGCTCAGACTTATTTGTCGGGAAGGAACCTGGACGACTGCATCGGCAAGGAACTGCAAGGGATGGTTGAGAAGGTGGACGAGGATAGGGTAGTGATTGCATTGGAGCCGTCAGCGCCTTTGGTTTGACTTCTCGGGATTTCGTGCTAAGTTGTACGCAAAAATATGCACAGGGGGGAAATTGTGCGTCGCTCTGGTATGAAAGACATAAAAATGAAAACTAACTTTCGCTAATGAAAATCCGTGGAGTTGCTTTGAAAATGTGCGTCTCGTGATTTGCCCTTGCGGCGTACGATAGGCTGTGCTATAATGATGGAACGGC
>CAJPRR010000113.1 GCA_905373085.1 uncultured Selenomonas sp. | reverse complement strand
TTGTCGACGACGAGAGGACAGCGCAGATGTGTGAAGATGGGCGGCTGAATTTATCCGTGCTTCCGTAAGAAGGGGCTTGGTATAGTGGAAGCGATGACGGAGCGTTTTGACTACAAGAAGCAGAGTTTCCGAAGACTCATCTTTATCTTGCTCGGACTGCTGATTTGCGCTGCGAGTTTTATCACCGACGTGATTGTAGGGCCGGCCTCGCTCACGCTGCATGATGTGTGGCTGGCTGTGATACAGTCTCCGGAGGTTTCAAAAAACGTCGATGTCATTGTTTGGTCGATCCGGCTTCCGACGGCAGTCATGGCTTTGCTGGTCGGAGCTTCCTTGGGGATTGCGGGGGCGGGAATGCAGACGATCCTTGATAATCCGCTCTCCAGCCCCTATACACTCGGCATATCGGCAGGCGCGGGGTTCGGCGCATCTCTCATGGTCGTCGTCGGACTGAGCTCCTTGGAATTTTTGGGTGAGTTTATGGTGCCTTTCGGTGCGTTTGTATTCGCTGGTTTGACGAGTTTTTTCATATATTCCATCAATAAGATTAAGAATTTCTCCTCGGAGACCATGATTCTTGCCGGCATCGGTATGATGTTCCTGTTCCAGGCGCTTCAATCTCTGATGCAGTATATGGCGACGCCCGAGGCTCTTCAGAACATTGTGTTTTGGACGATGGGAAGTCTCACCAAAGCAAATTGGACGAACATCTCCATTGTTTTCGTCGTACTGCTTCTGATGCTTCCTCTCATGATGCGCGAATCGTGGCGGTTGACGGCGTTAAAGCTTGGGGATGAAAAGGCGTCCGGACTGGGAGTCAATGTCGAGCGCCTGAGGGTAAAAGTTTTTCTTTTCATATCGATTATCACGGCCATTGCCGTTTCTTTCGTGGGAACGATCGGCTTTATCGGCATCGTCGGACCGCATATTGCGAGGATGCTGGTCGGGGAGGATCAGCGGTATTTCCTGCCGCTCTCTGCGGTGTGCGGCATGGCAATCTTGTCGATGGCGTCCATTGGCAGCAAGATGCTGATTCCGGGCGCTATGTTTCCGATTGGCATTGTGACGGCAATCATCGGAGTCCCCTTTTTCTTCTCGTTGGTGTTGACTAGGAAAAGGAGTTATTTCAAATGATTGAAGTTCATAATCTGACCTTTGGATATTCCTCCGATTCCCAAAAAAATATATTGCGCGGTGTCGGCTTTGCAGCTCAGACTGGAAAACTGACTGCTGTGATCGGAACGAACGGCGCTGGGAAATCAACGCTTCTGAAAACGATCATAGGGATCTTGCCGGGCAAGGGTGACATTCGGATCAACGACAAGCCGGTTGCAGCATATACGTCCGAGGAACTCAGCAGCACGATAAGCTATCTGTCTCAGGACAACGACTGCAAAATCAATCTAAGTGTTTTTGAAGTCGTCATGCTCGGGCGTATGGGATCGCTGTCTTTTCGTGTCAAAGAGGAAGATATTCGAGCGACGGAGGAAGTGCTGCAGCGTCTGAATCTGCAGGAGTTTGCCTCACGCAGCATCATGGCTTTGAGCGGGGGGCAGAGGCAGCTTGTGTTTATGGCGCAGGCGCTGGTAAGGGAACCTACGGTATTGCTGCTCGATGAGCCTACCAGTGCGCTGGATCTGCACAAGCAGTTCAAGCTGTTGACCTTGCTGAAAAGACTGACGCAAGAAAATCAATTTACGACATTGGTCACTCTGCACCATCTCGATTTGGCTGCGAAATTTGCCGATGAGATTATCGTTTTACAGAAGGGAGAAGTGTACGCGCAGGGAAGGCCGCAGGAGATTTTCACGGAGTCCATGATGGAAGAGGTATACCGTGTAAAAACGAAAGTTTATGTCGATGAACAGAACGTGCCGCATGTGATTCCTCTTGAGGCGATTCCCTGAGTACAAATGAACCGGTCCGAAAAAAGAGCCTATCCATGCAGTTTGGGGGCGGATTGCTGTTGCAATCCGCTTTGATGGAGAATATTTCAAGATTTTTCAAAATATTATTGACAAATTCTGAAAGCTGTTTTATAATAAGGGTGCAGGTGAAAGGAGGCATCCCTTGCGAAGACGTCTGCAGAAAGAGGAGAAACTTTAGTATGCAGGCCAGCAAAAATAGCAGAAAAGCTCAGGGTAAGCCGAAGGTTCAGGCATGAGGCGCATCGTGGAGGAGGAAGAGCGTGTTCCAAGACCATGGTGAACAAGCTCACGGAGAGAATCCAAAGGGCGGCAAGCCGCTGCAGTATGGCGGCAGGAAGCGGAACGAATGTTCATGAAGGGTTGAGGGGGCGCTTGCGGAACTGATGTAAGGCAAGACGCAAGTGCCGAAGAATCCACGGATGCGAATTCCGTGCGTCAAGGCGGAAGCTCATGCAGCTGCGAAGGACAATGCATGAGATTGACGCAGAAGAAGGGCAGTTCCGATCAATTCCGAGTCCGAGTAGAAGAATCATGCGCAGGAAAAGCAGGGCGCATAATGCCGATACCGCTTGACTGTCGAAAGAGAGCGTGCTGAAGGGTGCGTTTCCATGCAGCAGGGCAAAGGCTTCATGGCTTCGGTGAAACTTGGGAAATCTGCGGGGGTCGACTTTCAAACAAAAGGGGTTGCCGCATAAGTCGCGTCTGACTTATGCGGCAGCCCCGCTTCTTGTTTCTGCAGCAGTTTGCAAAATCGGCTGACGGGAGATTGTACGCGCGGACGGCTGCATCGCCGAGACGGTGCGCCGCCTTTGCCTGAGTCCGGTCGTTCGAGCTGCACTTTTGGCTCGGTCTGCCGGGTCTTTATGGCTTGAGCGCTCAATGCCCCTTTTTCTTGAATCTGCCGCCGACGATGTCGTGGACGGCGTTGATGGTCACGAAGGCGTTCTCGTCGATGTCGAGGACGGTTTCCTTGAGTTTGTCGACTTCGAGGCGAGTGACGACGGAGTAGAGAACCTTCTTCTCTTCGCCCGTGTAGCCGCCCTCGCCGTAGAGGAGCGTGACGCCGCGTCCCAAGCGCTCGGCGAGGGCGGCGTTGATCTTGTCCGGCTCGTTTGTGACGATCATGACGGCGTAGGATTCGTCGAGTCCCTGGACGACGACATCGATCATTTTGGCGATGACGAAGTAGGCGACGAGCGAGTACATCGCCTTGTCCCAGCCGAAGAGGAGGCCGGCGCTCGACAGGATGAAGAGGTTGATGAACATGACGACTTCGCCGACGGAGAATACGGATTTCTTGTCGAGGATGATGGCGACGATCTCCGTGCCGTCGAGCGAGCCGCCCGAGCGAATGATGAGTCCGACGCCAAGACCGACGATGATGCCGCCGAAGATGGCGGCGAGGAAGAGATCCTGCGTGACGGTCGGGAACGGCGCAAAGTAGGCCGACCAAAGAGAGAGCAGGAAGATGGCGGTCATGGTGGCGACGGCGAAGGCCTTGCCGATCTGCTTGCAGCCGATGTAGAGGAACGGGAGGTTGAAGAGGATGAGGAAGACGCCCAGAGGCTGTTCCGTGATGGCATGAGCCATGATGGAGAGGCCGACAACGCCGCCGTCGATGATGTTGTTCGGGATGAGGAAGATCTCAAGGCCGACGGCCGTGATGACGGCGCCGATGAAGATCGTCACATATTTCTGCGTGAGGGCGAGCAGGCGCTTCTTGCGGCTCTTCTTTTCTTTTTCCATGGGGCAGATCCTTTCGTGCGGCGGGCGCTTCTTATGGGAGAAGCTGCTTTTTCAATGACTCTTTCATTATACGGAAAAAGCGGGGGGCGTGCAAATTTTTATTTGACAAGGGATGCTTCCTGTGATAGAATCAGTTACGTTGATTGCATGGGCAGTCAGCTTGTGACTCAGTAGCTCAGTTGGATCAGAGTATTTGACTACGAATCAAAGGGTCGGGGGTTCGAGTCCCTCCTGGGTCACCATCTTGCAAGGTCGCGCTGGCGGAAGCTGGCGCTTTTTTTATGCTTGGAAGCCTCTTTCTTAGGGAATCGCCCTTGCTTCCGACAAAATTATGAAGATGCTTCATTTTCCTCTTTAAAAATGAAACCGATTCATGTATAATATGTAAAGAGCGTGGGAGTGTGCAAGGGACTCCTTGACAGAGGGGGATGTTTTATGGAAGAAGGAAAGATCAGCCGGCGCGAGATGAAGAAGATCCAGTCACGCAAGGCGATTCTCGATTCGGCGGCAAGCTTGTTCCAGAGCCGAGGGCTGGAGGATGTCGCGATTGCGGACATCATGAGCGGGGCGGATCTCGGCATCGGTACGTTTTACAATTACTTTGACTCGAAAGACGACGTCTTGATGGAGCTTCTGGGACGCATCATGAAGGAGCTGGGAGAGAAGGTGCGCGTCCTGTCCGAGGAGCAGAAGCCCGTGACGGAGATCCTGCGCGAGCTGCTCCTGGCAGCCGCCAGGCTTCTCGGGCAGAACCGCTATGTGCTGCCGCTCTTTTTGCGTGCAGCGCAGCAGGCGACGCTTTTAAAGCGGTCGGAGGCGAGCGTTGCGGCGCCGCCCTTCACGGCACTCTTCACGCGCTTGGTCGAGGAAGGGCAGGCGAAGGGCGAATTTCGCTGCGACATCCCGACGGCGATCATCTCGGAGCTTTTCCATTCGCTGTTTCAGGCGGCGGCGTTCAGCAAGCTGGAGCTTCCTTTCGAGGAGAACGTGCGCCTGAAGCTCGCCTTGATTCTCGACGGCATGCGCGTGATTGAAAAGCGGGCAGAGCAAGAGGAATGACAGGAGGATTTTATGATCAGTGTAACGAAGCTTCTTTTCGCGCGCGAGTATTTCGGCGATTCGCTGCGCTATACGAAGAATGCGCATCGCATGAAGAACGGCGCGGCCGAGGGCATGGGTCCCGTCGTCGTCTGGAATTCGACGAAGACGTGCAACCTCAGGTGTCGGCATTGCTACATGAATTCGGACGCCAGGAAGTATCAGAACGAGCTGACGACGGAGGAGGCGCGGCGCTTCATCGACGATCTTGCGGAATTTCGCGTGCCCGTGCTGCTCTTTTCGGGTGGCGAACCGCTCCTTCGCCCAGACTTTTTCGAGCTTGCCGAGCACGCGGCGGCAAAGGGCGTGCGCCCGACGCTCTCGACGAACGGCACGCTCATTGACCGCGCGACGGCGCAGCGCATCAAGGACATCGGCGTGGGCTACGTCGGCATCTCGCTCGACGGTCTCAAGGATGTGAACGACAAGTTCCGCGGCAAGGAGGGCGCCTACGAGGCCGCCATGCGCGGCATAGAGAACTGCACGGCGGTCGGGCAGCGCGTGGGGCTTCGCTTCACGATCAACCATCATAACATCATGGAACTCGACAAGATCTTCGATTTCATCGAGGAGGAGGGCATCAACCGCGTGTGCTTCTATCACCTCGTCTATTCGGGGCGCGGCAACGCGATGATGGAAGAGGATGTGACGGCAGAGGAGTCGCGCAGTGCCATGGACACGATCATCCGCCGCACGCAGGACTTCGAGGAGCGCGGTCTGGAAAAGGAGATCCTGACGGTCGACAATCATTGCGACGGCGTTTACATCTACTTGAAGACGCTCAAGGAAAAGGGCGAGGCGGCGGCCGAGCATGTGTGGAAGCACATCTCGATGAACGGCGGCAATCGCTCGGGCATCGCTTTCGGCGAGGTTGATCCCTTGGGCTACGTCCATCCCGATCAGTTTACGCAGCACCATACCTTCGGCAACGTGCGCGAGAGGAAGTTCGGCGATATCTGGCAGGACACGTCGAACGCCATCCTAGCGGGACTCAAGGATCGAAAGCCGCTGCTTCAGGGTCGATGTTCCTCGTGCCGCTACCTTTCGTGCTGCAACGGCAACTTCCGCACGCGCGCCGAAGCGCGTACGGGCGATTTCTGGGCAAGCGATCCTTCGTGCTATCTGACGGATGAGGAGATCGGGCTTGCGCGTGAGGAGGCGGCGATATGATCATCTCGTGGAACACGACGAACGCCTGCAACATGTACTGCAAGCACTGCTACCGCGATGCGGGCTGCAAGGCGGAGGAGGAGCTTTCGACGGCGGAGGCGAAGAAGCTTCTTGACGAGATCGCACGCGCGGGCTTCAAGATCATGATCTTCTCGGGCGGCGAGCCTCTGACGCGCCCCGATATCTTGGAGCTTGTGGCGCACGCGACGAAGCTCGGCCTGCGCTCGGTCTTCGGCACGAACGGCACGCTGATCACGCCTGAGATGGCACGCGACTTGAAGGCGGCGGGCGCGATGGGCATGGGCATTTCGCTCGACTCGATGTCGCCTGCGAAGCACGATACGTTCCGCAGCTATCCGGGCGGCTGGGCGGGCGCTGTCGAAGGCATGAAGAATTGCCGCGCGGCGGGGCTGCCGTTTCAGATTCATACGACGGTTATGGACTGGAACGAAAAGGAGCTGGAGGCGATCACGGACTTCGCCGTGGAACTCGGCGCTGTGGCGCACCACTTCTTTTTCCTCGTGCCGACGGGACGCGCCGAGACGATCGAGGAGGAATCGCTTCGTGCCGAGGCGTACGAGAGCGTCCTGACGCGCATCATGAAAAAGTCGGAGGAAGTCGCGATCGAGTTGAAGCCGACGTGCGCGCCGCAGTTTTTGCGCATCGCGGGGCAGATGGGCATCAAGACGCGCTTTCGGCGCGGCTGCCTCGCGGGACTCAGCTACTGTATCATCAGCCCGCGCGGCAAGGTGCAGCCGTGCGCCTACCTCAACATGGAGCTTGGCGACGTGCGAAAGACGCCGTTCGACGAGATCTGGAGGAGCAGCGAGGTGCTGAACAAGCTGCGCACGCTCGAATATTCGGGCGGCTGCGGCACCTGCGACTACAAGCGTGCCTGCGGCGGCTGCCGTGCGCGTGCCGCCTACTACAACGACGGCGATTATATGGCGGAAGAGCCTTGGTGTCTTTACCACGGGCGCAAGGGATAGTATAATGAAACAGGCAGGGGCGACGGTGCGCCAAGAAGCGTGCCGCCGCCCTTTTGTGAGGGCGGCGCGGGATGCTCAAACGACGGATGTTTGTGCGTGCAGCCTGCAGCGATGGGATTTGAAGAAAGGCGGCTCTTATGATCAAGCTGGTATTTTGCGATATGGACGGCACGCTTCTCGATGGGCAGGGTAATCTGCCTGAAGGACTTGGCGCGATGCTCGCTGAACTCAAGGCGCATGGCGTGCTCTTTGCGCCTGCGAGCGGCAGGCAGTATGCGGCGCTCCTGCGCCACTTCCAGCC
>CAJPRR010000112.1 GCA_905373085.1 uncultured Selenomonas sp. | reverse complement strand
ACGAAAGGAAAAGAGCCTTGGAAATACAGTTGATTGCAAAGACGCCGAATTACCTCAAAACGTGCTGGACGGCGGCGCGTACCTGCTACAGCGCGGATTCGCCCATCGAGCTTCTGGCCGAGGAAAAGAGCGAGGCGGACATGCTGCGCCTGTTGGAGCGCATCATGACGAGCAAGCACCTCTCGGTCGTCGAGCACTGCTCGATGACGTTCGCCGTCAAGGGCGTTTCGCGCACGCTTCTCGCGCAGTATTCGCGCCACCGTATCGGCGTGTCCTTGAGCGTCCAGAGCCAGCGCTACGTTTCGGAGCAGTCGGAAAAGCAGGCGGACGGCATCTTCGCCCACGTCGTGCCCGAGACGATTCGTGAGAAGGAAGCGGCGTATGCGCGCTATCTTGAGACGATGCAGGCAATTCAGAAGGCCTACGACGATCTTCTCGTGCTCGGCGTGCCGAAGCAGGACGCACGCTTCGTTCTTCCGGGCGCGGCGTGCACGAACTTCGTGACGACGCTCAATCTGCGTTCCTTCATGGACGTCTATGAAAAGCGCGTGACGACGCCGGGCGCACAGTGGGAGATTCGCGACATGATGCTCCAGATGCGCGACCTCCTCGTCGAAGAAGAGCCGTGGCTCGTGAGGTACATCGTGAAGCCCGAAGTGCGCTGAATGAAGGGTGGAAGATGGTGCGAAGGATGGAAACGAAGCAGAAGAAACGGCCTGCGAGGGAAGAGCGGACGGCTTTGAACCGCGGCGGGAGGCAGGAAGAGCGGCGTGATGCGCCTTCTGCCGATGAGATTCTCGTCGGCAGGAACGCCGTCTTCGAGGCGCTGAAGGCGGGGCGCGGCATCAATCGCATTCTCGTCGCGCAGGGCGCGAAAGAGGCGGCGCTCGCGCCGCTTCTTTCGCTTGCACGCGAGCAGGGCGTGCCCGTGCGGGCGAGCAAGCGAGAGAAGCTCGATCAGCTTGCGCCCGATATGCGCCATCAGGGCGTCATCGCCTACGCTGCGCCCATCGCCTACGCCTCGCTCGACGACGTCTTCGCGTGCGCCGAGGAAAAGGGCGAGCCGCCTCTCCTCCTGCTGCTCGACGAGATCGAAGATCCGCACAACTTCGGCGCGCTCCTGCGCACGGCGGACGCGGCGGGCGTGCACGGCGTGCTCGTGCCCGAGCGCCGCGGCTGTGCGCTGACGGCGACGGTTGCCAAGACCTCGGCGGGCGCCGTCGAGCATGTGCGCGTCGTGCGCATCGGCAACATCGTGCAGGAGATGAAGCGCCTCAAGGAGCGCGGCCTCTGGTTCGTCGGCGCCGATATGGCGGGCGATGAAGACATGTTCCATGCCGACTTGACAGGGCCTTTGTGCATCGTCATCGGCAGCGAGGGCAAGGGACTCGGCCGCCTCGTCAAGGAGACGTGCGATTTTCTCGTGCGCATCCCGATGCACGGGGCGATCAACTCGCTCAACGCTTCCGTCGCCGGGGCGCTCCTCATGTACGAGGCGAGACGCGCACGCCTCTTGGGAAGGGCGTAAACGATGGCGAGGAAGCGCGAGCACTTCATCATCGACGGCTACAACGTCATCCATGCGCTGCCTGAGCTGGCCTCCTGCGCGGGCGACCTCGCAGAAGCGCGTGACCGCTTGCTCCACATGCTCATGGAATACGGCGCTTACGAAAAATACGATATGACCGTCGTCTTTGATGCGCTCTTTGCAAGCGGCGAAGAGCACAGGGAACAGGTCGCGCCGCACTTCGAGGTCATCTACACGGGCGAGGGCGTGACGGCGGACAGCTGCATCGAGCGCCTTGCCTACGAATCCGTGCGCACCTCGCGCGAGGTGCACGTCGTGACCTCCGACGGCGCCGAGCAGTCGGCGATCCTCGGCGCGGGCGCCTATCGCATCTCGTCGGCGGAGCTTTGGCGGCGCGTGAAGAAGACGAAGAAAAAGATTGCCGACGAGTACTTGGGCGAAGTGACGCTGCCCCTTTCGCGCAACGAAGTCGGCTCGCGCATCGACAGCCGCACGGCGGCGAAGCTCGACGCCCTGCGCAAGAAGCGCCGCTGAAGCGCCTGGAAATTATAGGGAAAATGAGAAATATGAGCAATAAGGCGTGCCAAAGGCGGAAAAAGCCGCGCCGCGCTTGACGTTTCGGCCATCTGTGGAGTATAATCAAAGCAGTCAGGGGAGGCCGAGGGAACGGCAGCCCTTCAGGGGGACATCGTTTTCTTCAGAAGTGGAAAACAACACGAATGGGGTCGATGCTATGGAAGCGGAAATGAGAGACAGCGGCAGCGATACACGGTTTGAAGGATTTGACGGCCTGACGGATGAGGAAGTCATATCCAGAATCAAGGAAAATTGCAGCAACATCGCTCTGGATTACCTGATCAACAAGTATCGAAACTTCGTTCGCGCGAAGGCGCGTTCCTACTTTCTTATCGGCGCCGACCGCGAGGATATCGTGCAGGAAGGCATGATCGGCCTCTACAAGGCGATCCGCGATTTCCGAAACGACCGCCTTTCGTCCTTTCGCGCATTCGCTGAGCTCTGCGTGACGCGCCAGATCATCACGGCGATCAAGACGGCGACGCGCCAGAAGCATATTCCGCTGAATTCATACATATCGCTTAACAAGCCGATTTACGATGAGGATTCCGACCGCACGCTCCTCGATATTTTGCCGGGAGCACGCGTTTCAAATCCCGAGGAGCTCGTCATCAGTCAGGAAGAGTTCGTCGACATCGAGGAAAAGATGGAAGAGATCCTGAGCGATCTCGAATGGCGCGTGCTCATGAGCTACCTCGACGGCAAGTCGTATCAGGAGATCGCCGTCGACCTCGACCGCCATGTCAAGTCCATCGACAACGCCCTGCAGCGCGTGAAGCGCAAGCTGGAGCGCTACATGGAAAATCGCGGCGACGAGGTTGACATCACGACGGTCTACCGAGGTTTGAGCACGATCAATCATCGGATGCACGACGCCCTTGACGCCCAGATGCAGCGGAAATAGAGAGGGCAGCCGCTTTCAGCCAAGGCGCTTGGCATGGGAGCGGCTTTTCGCATGCAGGGGGAGGGCGCTCGGAAACCGGGCGGCGGGCGGCTCTTGACGGTGGGTTCGCGTGAGTCTTCCGATGCAAAAGCGTGCAGGAAAGCAAGGGGAAAGGTGAAATGCATGGAAAAACTGAAAAGAATACGCAAGCTCGATTGGTTCATCCTCGTCGCGGCCGTCTGGCTCATGGCCACGCTCGACTATGACAATCTGCAGACCATCGACATCGCCTATCTCGTCTCGATGGCACTGTGGACCGTGTTCCTCGTCATGCGCGTCGTCTTCGATCTGCCGCATGAGAAAAAGAGCGAGGTCGGCGAAGAGAAATGAGAAAGGCGGTTTTCTTCGACCTCGACGGCACGATCATCGACGTCACGCACAAGAGGCCGCTGCCCACTGAGGCGGTGCGCACGGCGATTCGTCGTCTGCAGGAAGCGGGACACTATGCCTTCGTCGCTACGGGGCGTCCGTACAGCTTCATCGAGCAGGGGCTGCTCGACCTCGGCTTCGACGGCTTTGTGCTCATGAACGGCGCCGTCGTCATAGTCGGCGGTGAAATCATCTTCCAGAAGCCGCTGCCGCCTTCGCTCGTCTGCCGCGCCGTGCGTCTGGCAGAGGAGAAGGGCTTGGACTTTTGCCAGGAGAGCGTGGACTTCACCTACATGGGCGCGGAATGCAAGGGGCTGGAAGCCTTCTTCAGGAGCTTCGACGTGCCGCTTGACTTCTTTCGCCGCGATTTTTCCTGGCGCGATGTTGTGACCTATAAGATGGAGTTTTATGCTGCAGAGTGCACGTCCTTTGCAGACTTTCTGCAGCTTCCGGGCGTCACGGGTCTTGTAGATGCGGCACATGGCAGAAACTTTGAGCTGTATTCCGCGCACGAATCGAAGGGCACGGGCATCCTTCATGCACTCGAATACGTCGGCGTTCCTGTGGAAGAAAGCTACGCTTTCGGCGACGGCGAGAACGACATCGAGATGATGCAGACCGTCGCGCACGCCCTCGTCATGGGGAACGCCAACGAGAGGCTGCTGCCCCATGCTGAGACCGTTGTGCCCACGGTGCTGGAAGACGGTGCGGCATGGGGAATCGAGCATTGCATCTTGCAGGACGATTGAAATATGACAGCTTGGACGAACGATAGGAGAATCCTTATGAAAAAAATGTTGGGCATACTCTTTGCGCTCGTTTTTGCCTGCACGCTGCTGGCGGGCTGTGCGACACAGCCGGGGGCGGCAGGCGGCACGGAAGCGGCGCAGACGAAGGACGGCGCTCTGGAAGTCAAGGTGCTCGACATCGGGCAGGGCGACGCCATCCTCATACGAACGGCGGATCAGACCATATTCATCGACACGGGCGACCTCGACGAGCATCCGAAGCTCGAAGCGGCGCTCAAGAAAGAAAATATCAAGACGGTCGACAAGCTCATCATCACGCACCCCCATGCCGATCATCTGGGCGGCGCTTCCGTCCTCTTCAAGAACTGCGAGGTCAAGGCGGTCTATGACAACGGCGAGCCGACGACGACGAAGTTCTACCGCGACTACCTGAAGACCATCAAGTCGAAGAGCATTCCCTACAAGGCGCTCGTCGACGGCGATGTGCTCGACTTCGGCGGCGGCGTCTCGTTCCGTGTTCTGAGTCCGACGGCCGAGATGGTGAAGGAAGGCGGCAAGAAGAACGGCAAGCCGAACCTCAATATCAACTCGATCGTCGGCAGGCTCGAATACGGCGACTTCACGATGCTCTTCACGGGTGATGCGGAAAAGGAGACGGAGAAATCGACGCTCTCGCGCCACAGCGCAGCCGATCTCAAGAGCCTCGTCCTCAAGTCGCCGCACCACGGCAGCAAGACTTCGTCGACGACGGCGTTCTTGAAGGCTGTCACGCCCGAGGTCGTCGCGATCTCCTGCGGCGCGGGAAACGATTACGGGCATCCGCACAAGGAAGTCCTCGAAAGATACAAGAAGTTCAACATCAAGGTCTATCGCACCGACCAAGGCGGCACGATCGCCATAACCTCGGACGGCAAGACCTACAGCGTGAAGGAGGAAAAGTAAATGGCATTTGCCGTCATTGACCGCTTCGAGGAGGACAAGGCCGTTCTGCTCGTGGGCGAGCAAGAGAAGAAGGTCGTCTTTCCTGCCGACGAACTGCCCGCAGGGCTTTCGGAGGGCGATTACATCCGCTGGGAGATTTCCTTTGACGAAGAGCGTACGAGAGAGGCGCGTGAAGAAGCGGAGACTCTCTTAAATAGCCTCAAGGGAGAATGAGAAGCGAGATGGAAATTCGGAGCTTGACGCTCTTATGAGATTGACGATAGGAGTGGTTTTTTTGTTCAAACGATTTTTCTTGTCCGTCAGCCTTTTTCTGCTGGCGCTCATGCTCTTTGCTCCCGAGGTTTTCGCCGCGCGGGCGCTTGAGTTCAACGACCTCCGGTATCAGGTGATCGAGGAGGACGGACGCAGCGTGCTGCGCATCGAGATCGGCATGAATCGTGCGGATGCTTCCTATACGGTTCAGAAAGATCCGGCAAAGCCCAAGCATCTGATCGTGGCCGTGCAGGATGCGAAGCTCGGCGCCATGCGCACGGATGCGACGCTCGACGGCGCACTCGGACGCTTCATGACGCTGCGCGAGGAGGGACGGCGCGGCGTGGAGATCATGGTTTCCTTCGCCTCGGAGGTGGAGGATCAGAACTATGCCGTCTATACGCTGCCGGCCGATCGCAGCGCGAAGAAGCCGGATCGCCTTGTCATCGACGTGATGACGCCCGTCGCTCTTCCTGTGCCGGCCTTCGTCGCGCCCGATGGCATCGAAGGCGTCGCCGGGCATACGATCGTGCTCGATCCCGGGCACGGCGGCAGCGACTCGGGCGCGGTCGGCCCGAGCGGCGTGCGTGAAAAGGATGTGGCTCTCCAGGTGGCGCAGAAGGTGCAGCGTCTCTTGGAAGGTGCAGGTGCGCACGTCGTGATGACACGAACGACGGATCGCGACGTCTACGGCCCGAACGCTTCGGACGGACAGGAACTGCAGGCGCGTGTCGATGTCGCCGAGCGCACGCCGGGAGCGGAGCTGTTCTTGAGCATCCACTGCAACGCTTTTTCCAGCCCGACGGCGAACGGCACGGAAACGTATTCGTACTATGGATCGATCGAGGGCGGCAGGCTCGCTGCCATCCTGCAGGAAGAGCTTCTTGCGGCGGGCGGCCTGCGGGATCGCGGCGCGAAGGAGGCAAACCTCTACGTGCTCAAGCATTCGAGCATGCCTGCCTCTCTTGTCGAGCTTGCTTTCATCTCGAATGAGCGAGAAGAAGCCCTCTTGACCTCGGAGGATTTTCAAAACAAGATGGCATTTGCCATAGCGAAGGGGCTGAGCCGCTTCTTTGCGGGCGGATAAGCGAATAGAAAGGCGGTTTTTTAGAATGAAAATCATGAAATCCATGCTCGCGCTCCTCATGCTCCTGACGCTTCTCCTTGCTGTGGGCTGCGGTGCAGACGACAAATCCAAGGGCGCGGACACATCGGCGGCGGACAAGCCGGCGGCGACGGACAAGAAGGATGCGGGGACGAAGAACGATGCGGCCAAGCAGGCAGAAAAGATCGGCATCAAGGTCTACTATCCCGACGACAACGGCATGAAGCTCGTCGCCGAGATGCGCACGGTCGAGGCGACGCAGGACGGCAAGTACAAGGCGGCGATGGAATCCCTGCTCTCGGGCACGAAGGCGAAGGGCGTCGTCACGATCATCCCCAAGAAGGCGAAGCTCAAGAGCGTCGCAGTCAAGAACGGCATTGCGACCGTCGATTTCAGCGAAGACCTCGTCAAGAACTTTGCAGGAGGCTCGACGGGAGAGGAAATGCTCGTCGGCTCCATCGTCAACACCCTGACCGAGTTTCCCGAGGTGAGGTCCGTGCAGATCCTTCTCGAAGGAAAGAAAGTCGACTCTCTGGCCGGTCATCTCGACACGTCGAAGCCGCTCAAGCGCATGACAGAACTTCTGTGAGAAGAATCCTGATGATTTCGGGACGAGGATAGATATTTCTCTATGGAAAAAAAGGGGCTGCCGCACATGATCTAAGTGCGACAGCCCCTTTTGCTCGCTGTAAAGATGGTCATTTGTACCGCCGATTGCTTCCATTTGGGCGATGGATTCTCGCAGCCGCTCCATATTGGCTTCGCTGTA
>CAJPRR010000111.1 GCA_905373085.1 uncultured Selenomonas sp. | reverse complement strand
CAGTGAAGCGGACTTATAAGGATTCGCTTTTCCGCGACATATTTCATGATGAAGTTCGTTTGGCGGAGCTTTCAGCCGGTCTGCTTGGTGAAACTGTGAACTTTTCCGATATACAACTGACGACGTTGGACTGGACATTTTTTACGGGTATTCGCAATGATGTAGGTTTCCTCGTGAAAGATTGCCACATCGTTCTATTGGAGCATCAAAGCACGCTGAACAAGAACATGCCTTTGCGCCTGCTCATGTATATTGCTGAGCTTTACCGCCAATATGTCGATGACGATGCCGTCTATAGACTGGCGCGCATTCCGTTGCCTGCACCGAGATTCTATGTGCTGTATAATGGCGAGGAAGAAATGCCTGACCGATGGACGCAGCACCTTTCCGATGCTTTTGGTGGGAGAGCCGGCGATCTTGAACTTACGGTTGAGGTTCTCAACATCAATGAGGCGCAAGGCGGCGCCATCCTTGGCAGGAGCCGCGCACTGAAGGCGTACAGCGCATTCGTCGCCAAGGTGCGTCAACTTGT
The DNA here is from genome assembly GCA_905373085.1 of uncultured Selenomonas sp. Classification (GTDB taxonomy): domain Bacteria; phylum Bacillota; class Negativicutes; order Selenomonadales; family Selenomonadaceae; genus Selenomonas. Next base: position 7,007 of record CAJPRR010000111.1, on the reverse strand, counting down.
CAAAGATGGTTCGAGCCTCGAAGCGGCGGTGCGGCAAGGTATCCGATATTGTTTGGAAAATAACTATTTAGAAGAATATTTCAGAAAAAAGCAGACGGAGGAGGTTTTTGATATGCTGAATTTCGTTTGGGATCAGGAACGCGCTCTGAAGGTTCGGGCGGAGGAAGCAGCAGAGGAAGCGGCAGCGAAAGCGGCAGCGGCAGCGTTGGAAAAAGGCATGGAAAAAGGAAAAGAGAGCGAGCGAATCTTCTCCATTCGCAACCTTATGAAAAATCTGCAGTTTACGGCGGAAAAAGCCATGGACGCTCTTTCCATTCCGAAAGCGGAACAGGCTCGCTACAAAACGATGTTGTAAGGCTGGAAGATGAGTCTTGTGATGGAACGGTCTTGATGGAGGCGGCAGCTGATGGAGAGGAAGATCCTCTTGAATCCGGGTCCGGCGACGACGACGGATACGGTGAAGATGGCACAGGTCGTGCCCGATATTTGTCCGCGCGAAGAGGAGTTTGGCGATGTCATGCGCGAGGTGGCACAAGAACTTTTGAAGATCGTTCATGCCGATGCGAAGGAGTTTTCGTGCGTGCTCTTCTGCGGCTCGGGCACGCTCAACATGGACGTGTGCCTGAACTCGCTTTTGCCTGCGGGGAAGAAAGCGCTCGTCGTCAACAACGGCGCGTATTCCGCGCGTGCCGTCGCTATCTGCCGTGCATACGGGCTGGCGCATATCGACCTGCGCTTTTCCGTCGAAGACGTGCCTGACCTCAAGGCGATCGAGCGCACCCTCGCGAATGATCCCGACATCGCTCTCGTCTATACGACGCATCACGAGACGGGCACGGGCGTCCTGAACCCCGTCCGCGAAATCGGTGCGCTCGCGCATGCGCACGGCGCGGCGTTCGTCGTTGATACGACTTCGACGTATGCGATGCTGCCCTTTTCGATGGAAGAGGCGAACATCGACTTCTGTATGGCATCGGCACAGAAGGGACTGCAGGCGATGACGGGGCTTTCCTTCGTCATCGGCCGCACCTCGCTCATCGAGGCGTCGAAGGACTATCCCGTGCGCTCGTATTACTGCAACCTCTACCAGCAGTACGCGTACTTTGAAAAGACGGGACAGATGCAGTTCACGCCGCCCGTACAGACGATCTATGCGGCGAAGCAGGCGCTTGCCGAATACTTTGCCGAGGGGGAAGAGGCGAAGGCGGCGCGTCATGCGCGAGTGGCGGCGGCGATTCACCGCGGGCTTGCGGCTCTAGGGATGAAAGAGGCGATCCGCCCGGAGATTCAGTTGGGACTCGTCGTCTCCGTGCTCTATCCTGCGGATGAGCGCTGGGATTTTGACCGCGTGCACGATTATTGCTATGCGCATGGCTTCACGATCTATCCGGGCAAGATGCAGGAGAAGGGGACGTTTCGCCTGTGCGCGCTCGGCGCGATCGATAAGGCGGACATCGAGGCGTTTTTCCGCGTGCTGAAAGAGGCTCTTGCGGAATTGGGCATGCAAAGCGGCGAGTCTTTTGCAGGATGTTGTGGAAATTCTGCCCTAGGCCAATAAGGAGGACGTCATGCAGGCGACGGAGTTTTTGGACATCTTGGGCGCGGACTTTTTCGTTGGCGTGCCCGACTCGCAGCTGCGTGCGCTCTGCGACGCCTTGATGGAACGATACGGCAATCATGCGCCGCACATCATCGCGGCGAACGAGGGGACGGCGGCGGGCATTGCGGCGGGGCATTATCTCGCGACGGGACGCTCGCCGCTCGTCTATTTGCAAAACAGCGGCGAGGGCAATATCGTCAATGCGCTCGCGTCGCTGCTGCACGAGAAGGCGTATGCGATCCCGCTGATCTTTGTCATCGGCTGGCGCGGCGAGCCGGGCGTGAAGGACGAGCCGCAGCACGCCTTTCAGGGCGAGGTGACGCTTCCCTTGCTCGAACTTCTGCAGGTCGAGCATTTCGTGCTCGCGAAGGAAACGTGCAGCGAAGAAGCGAGAGAGGCGATGGCGCATTTCCGTCCCATGCTGGAGGCGGGACGCTCGGTCGCCTTCGTCGTCCGAAAGGGCGCACTTACGCACGATGAGAAGGTTTCTTACAAAAACGGCTATAGGCTGCGCCGTGAGGAGGCGATTCGCACGATCCTCGATGCCGCAGACGAGAGCGACGTCTTCGTCTCGACGACGGGCAAGGCGAGCCGCGAGCTTTTCGAGCTTCGCGAGATGCGCGGCGAGGGGCATGAACGCGATTTTTTGACGATCGGCTCGATGGGGCACAGCTCGTCTGTCGCGCTCGGCATCGCGCTCGAAGAGAAGGGGCGGCGCACGTGGTGTCTCGACGGCGACGGCGCCTTCCTCATGCACATGGGTGCGGCCGCCGTCATCGCTGCCGCAAAGCCATCGAACTTCTGCCACGTCGTCTTGAACAACGAGGCGCACGAGAGCGTCGGCGGCATGCCGACGGCGGCTTCCGTCATCGACTTTCCGGCGCTCGCGCGTGCGCTTGGCTATGCCGCCGCGCGGCGTGCGAAAGATGGCGAGGAGCTTGCTGCCGCCTTGGAGGAGATGAAAGGACAGGCAGGGCCGTGTCTTTTGGAGGTGCGCTGCGCCGTCGGCTCGCGTACCAACCTCGGTCGCCCGACCGTCTCGCCAGAGGCTGACAAGCTAGCAATGATGCGCTTTCTCAGCCCTTAATTGATAACAGATACTGCCCCGCTTAGCCTTGACAAATGGTAGGATAATCGCTATGATAGGAAAGGAAGTTGACGCGAAGGAAATGCTGAGGAAGCGATGCTTCGCGCCGGCACTTTTTGAATTCTGGGAGGATGAAACATCATGGGTACGATTTTCTCTAAGAGCGATTTCTGGATTGGTCTTGCTGTCGGCGCCGTTGCAGGCGTTTTCGGCTACCGCTTCATGCAGGAGCGCGAGCAGCAGATGATGGCGATCCAGCAGGGCGCTCCTGCTGCGCAGGTGCCGCTTGCCGAGCTTCAGCGCCAGAAGGAAGAGCTTGAGGATCTCATCGCTGCGCAGGAAGCCGGCGCGAACCAGTAAGGGAACATAAGAGGGGCTGCGACAGGCAAATGCTCGTATCGTCATGGCATATTGCGTGCGCAGCCCTTTTCCTGTTTTGTTGTTGATAACGACTTGCACAAAGGAGGACGCTATGGCAAAGATTTCCTTGGGTCTGCCGCTGGCAGCGGCTGCCGCAGGCACGGTCGTGACGCTCTTTGTTTCGGCGAAGCGTCTGCATATCGTCTGCGGCACGGCATGGGCGGCGCTCTCGCTCGCCCACGCTTGGCAGTATCGCAGGAGGCTCGCGCAGGATCTTGCGGCGACGCCGCTCGGCAGCCGCCTCAGGCGAAAGGTGAGGGAGACGGTCGATGAGGAACTTCAAAAGCTCCCCCTGCCGCCGACGAAGCTCGGCGCACTCATCGGCTCGATGCGCCCCGCCGCCTATACGCCGGGCAGGATGCGCCTCTACAGCCTCTCGCTCATGGGGAACGAGAAGCTCAAAGAGCAGATTCTGGCCTACTTCGCCGACTGTCCCGAGGTGGACGAGGCCAAGTGCAGTACGCTCACCGGATCCGTGCTCATCACCTATGAGCCGGAATTTTTTGCTGAGAATGAAGAGCTTGCACAGATTGAAGCGTATGTGAAGCATCATGTGCAGATGGCACAGGGGAGGAGTTAAATCTTTATGTCTTATATGTCTGGTTTGATGATTGGCACGGCCCTTATCCAAGGCCTCGGCAGCATGCTTTCGGGCGGCGCTTCCGCAGGCATGGGCGGCGGCATGGGCAGGAGCGGCGGCATGGGCAGGAGTTCCGGCATGAGCGGGCTTCTGGGCATGGCGGCGACGGGCGTGGCCTCCGGCATTGGCCGGGGCGGCATGGGCAGGAGTTCCGGCATAAGCGGACTCTTTGGCATGATGCCGACGGGCATGGGCAGCGGCATGAGCGGCATGCTTGGCCAAGGCGCGGGCAGAGGCCGCAGCAGGGGCATGGAGCCGGGCGCGTCCGGCTCTGTGTCTGCGCCGGCGCTGCCGGCTTTCGCTTTGAAGAGCGCCGTGCCCGGCCGCAGGCGCTACTATGCGGCGGCGCTGCAGGGCAACGAGGAGCTGGCAAAGCTTCTGGAGAAGAACCTCGGCCGCATCGCCTTCATCGACTCCGTCAAGGCGTCGAGCGTCACGGGCAGTCTGCTCGTCTGCTACACGGGCGATGAGGCGGCCGTTGACAGTCTGATGGCGGATCTCGGCAAGCGCGTCTTCGGTGTGAAGTCTGCAAAGTTGGGTTTTAATCTGCCGCAGGAGCTTTCCGCTTTGCTTCCTGCGGCAGGCGCCGTGCAGCCGATCGCTGAACTCGGCGCGAGCATCCGCCGCACGGCAGGCGCGGCGAACGCATGGCTGCGTGAGAAGACGCGCGGCTGGCTCGATTTTCCGTCGGTTTTTGCCCTTGGCTTCATCGTGCGCGGCCTGCGCAAGATCCTGCTCTATGAGCAGCGGCCGTCGGGTCCGCAGATGCTTTGGTGGGCGTTCTCGATCTTGAAAGGATGGAAGATGGTATGACGTATGGGACGTGCTCGCTCCGCCTGTCGGTGGATCTTGCGCAGGATAAGCGCGCCCTCTTGGGCGCACAGCTTCGCAGCATAAAGGGCGTCGTCGCCGCCTCGGTCGGCGACAAGGCGCTGACACTCTGGTACAGGGAAAGTTTGCCGCTCGCGCTCGTGCGCAGGCTCGTCAAGCGCATGGAGGAAGAGTGTGCGCCGAGCGATCCCGAGCTTGATATGGCGGGCTATCGGCGCGAGGCGATCTTCTCGCTCGTGAGCTTTGCGGGCATGAAGGCGCTCGAAAAGCTCGCGCCCGAAGCCTTTGCGGGAATGAAGGTCTTCCGCAGCCTCCTCGTCTTGGCCATCGCACGCAACTTCCTCAAGAACGGCGTCATGGGCATGGTGAAGGAGCGCCGCCCGAACGCCGACACGCTGACGAGCACGGCGGTTATCGCCTCCGTGCTCGCGGGCAAGCCCGAGTCGAGCCTCACGCTGCTGACGCTGTCGAACGGCGCCGAGATGCTGACCGCCTATGCCGCCGAGCGTGCGAAGAAGCAGATTTCGGGTCTTCTGAACATGAACCAGCGCTTCGTCTGGCTTATCGACGGCGGCGTGGAGCGCAAGGTTGCCGTCGAGTCCGTACAGGTCGGCGATCGCATCGCGGCGCACTCGGGCGAGATGATCTGCGTCGACGGCCGCGTCGTCAGCGGCAAGGCGTCCGTGAACCAGGCTTCGATCACAGGCGAGTCGAACCCCGCGATGAAGCGCAAGAAGTCGCCCGTCTACGCCGGATCTGTCATCGAGGTCGGCGAGATCGTTATCGAGGTCGAGAAGACGGGCAAGGACACGTCGCTCGCGCACATCGTCCACCTCGTCGAAGAGGCGCAGTCGAGACGTGCGCCCGTGCAGAACTTCGCCGACAACATGGCGAACATGCTCGTGCCGATTTCCTTCCTCGGCGCGGCCATCGTCTACGGCGCGACGCGCGATTGGCAGAGGGTGCTGAACCTCCTCTTCATCGACTTCTCATGCGGCTTGAAGCTCTCGACAGCGACGGCGATTTCCGCCTCGATTGCGGCGGCGGCGAAGAAAGGCATCCTCGTCAAGGGCGGCAACTATATGGAAGCGCTCGCCAATACCGATACCGTCGTCCTCGACAAGACGGGCACGATCACGGTCGGCATCCCGCAGATCTCCTCCATCAAGACGGCGGAGGGCGTGACGGAGAAGGAGATGATCCTTCTGGCGGCATCAGCGGAGATGCACTCTGTGCATCCTCTGGCCGTCGCCATTCAGAAGTACGTCAAGGACAACAACTGGGAAGTGCCGCAGCACCGCTCGTCGAAGACGATCGTCGCACGCGGCATGCAGGCAATCGTGCCCGATTTCGAAGGCTTCAAGGGCGGCGATGTGCTCGTCGGCAGCTACAAGTTCATGAAGGAGCGCGGCGTGCAGGGCGCGGGCGAACTCGTCGTCGAAGATACGACGGAAAACCTCATCTACATCGCGCGGAACGGCTCTCTCATGGGCATCATCGGCATCACCGATCCCGTGCGGCCGAAGATGAAGAAGACGCTGAACCAGATGCGCCGCTACGGCGTCGACGAGATCGTGATGCTCACGGGCGATTCGGAAAAGGTCGCTGATACTGTGGCACGCCGCATGGACATCGACTCCTATCATGCCGAGGTTCTGCCCGAAGACAAGGCGAACTACGTCATGAAGCTCAAGGAGCGCGGCGGCAGGGTCATGATGGTCGGAGACGGCATCAACGACGCGCCGGCTCTCGCCTTTGCCGATGTCGGCGTGACGCTCGGCGGCCGCCAGACGGACATCGCCGCCGAGTCGTCGGCGGTGACGATCCGCTCGGAAGATCCCGAAGGTCTCGTCGACGCTCTGCGGCTCGGCAAGCGCACGATGGGACTGATCCATCAGAATTTCCGCGCGACGATCCTCGTCAACTCGGGCGCCATGCTCTTGGGCGCACTCGGCATGATCAGCCCGCTGTGGGCGGCTGTCATCCACAACACGGCGACGCTCGCCGTCGTCTTAAACAGCGCGCGCATCCTCTCGACAGGCAAGAAGCCTGCAAGGCGCGTCGGTTAAGGTAAAAAGAAAAGGATACCGCAGGAATTTGTGCGGTATCCTTTTTTGATGCTGCGATGCATGTGCGCGTCGCTCGCTTCTCGCTGCAGTCCGTTGGAATATCTGCCGCATGATGACGGTGCTTCCCTATCGTACGTTCCCCGCAAGACCAAGACAAAAGTTATACGAGTCGCCCTTCATTATGGACTTGACAATCATTCTCAGCTCATCTATAATAGTGTCATAAAGATGAGTGATATTCATATTTATATTCATGAATAAAGAAAGGGAGAATGGTTATGAGCAGCGTGGTGATTCTCGGGGGGAACGAGTGTATGGAGTGCCGTTATCGGGAGGCGTGCAAGAGCTGCGGGTTCAAGG